>CAYVTD010000039.1:0-29281 GCA_964454445.1 uncultured Hyphomicrobiales bacterium | reverse complement strand
GAAAAGCAATCAGGGGTATTTAAACTTTTAGGTATTTGCAACGAAGGTGGGAAAAAGTTATTTAATCCAAACGGCAAAGCAATAAATATGATGATCATATCACCAAACCCAAGCGATAATAATGTGAATATTGAATTATATTTAATAGAAAAAGGCAATACTTTATTAAGAGTTTATAGTGTCGGAGGACAACTGTATGATGAGCTCGATTTGTCAAACCAGATAGGCAATATTAATCTGAAATTGAACACTGCGAAATACAGCAACGGTCTTTATTTCATACAATTACAAACACCGACGATAATAAAACGAGAGAAATTGATGATAATGAAGTAAATATTATATTTCTAAACACAATATTCAAAAGACGACATTTTTTGTAATCTCACAAGGATACATTATTCTTTTTTGATTTGGGTAAAAAATTAAAGTCGTTGGCAGATAGAAATATTTTTTAAAGAGGTCAAGCAATGGCTTATGATCAAGTCATTTGCAGGTACAAGTCACACCAAACCTCCGGAATGTTATTGACCTTTGGATACTCCCTAACCCTTTGAAGTTTAATATCTATTATGATAATTAAATAATTCAAATTTTAAACATATTTTTGTTCAATCAAACATTTTTCCATATTTTTGATTGATATAAGTTTATGCTTTTAAATTCATTATAAGAAATAAGCGCTTTAATAACAAAATCTAAAAAAATGTATGAGAGAAATAGTCTTTTTTATATGCCTGCTTTCCATCATTCCAATAAATACAAAATCACAGGAAAACCTGTCAGAACAGAATTCTTCAACTGAATTTCGACTAAAAACACCAGACAAAGTAATACAATCGTGTAATGCTTTCTTTAAAACTCTTATCGAAGGCAAAACCGAAGAGGCATTTAATCAGATTTTAAAAGATAGTCCCATCAAAGATAAAAAGGACAAAGTTAAAGAACTTATCGAACAGACTCGCCTCGCCAACTCTACTTATGGTCTTGCAATGAGCTACGAGCAAGTCAGTAGCGAAGCAGCTACGGAGTCTCTCATAAAATTACAATATATCACTTTGCACGAAAAATATCCAATGCGTTGGATTTTTACCTTTTATAAATCGCCGAAGCTTGGTTGGATAGTTGTCAGTCTGCGCTTCGACGACATGTCAGAATTTCTTTTTACTGAATAACAAGTACAGTTTTACTTGCTCTTTTTACAGATTATTAATTTTAGGAATAAACCTATGAATAAAAGAACATTTTTGCAGACAGGTGCCATCATTGGCGGAGCTGCGATGCTATCAGGAACTATGAACAATATTGGCGCCATTGCTGCAGACAAACAAGAACCACTTGGCTGCTTTAGCGTCCATGAATTGCCCAAATTGCCTTATGATTACAAAGCATTAGAGCCAGTAATCGACGAACAAACACTAACCATACATCACACAAAACATCACAACGGCTATGTAACGGGGCTTAATAACGCCGAAGAACAACTTGCCAATATTCGTGGTAATGGCAAGCTTGGAGAAGCCGAGTATTGGACGAAGAAACTTGCTTTCCACGGTGCTGGCAATTTCTTGCATACTCTTTATTGGGAATCAATGTCTCCTAATGGCGGCGGGGCACCAAAAGGAGTTCTTTCGGAAAAAATAATAGCTGGTTTCGGCAGCTTCGAGATTTTCAAAGCAGAATTCGAAAAAGTTGCTTCTAGCGTGGAAGGTAGCGGTTGGGGACTTCTTGCTTTTCGTCCTGAAGACAAGCTATTGTTCATCCTCCAAGTTGAAAAACATCAGGATTTGTCTCCCTGGAATATGATCCCTATTATGGCTGTCGATGTTTGGGAGCATGCTTACTATTTGAAATATCAAAATAAACGCGGTGAATACCTTACAAAATGGTGGGACATTGCCAATTGGAATGGCATTAATTCAAAACTCGAAAAATTGCTCAATCGATATTAATTTCAATCTATATTTATGCCAAAGATTCTTTTTGTAAGCTTTGTTTCGCTCTGCCTGCTTATGAGTTGTGTTTTATTTTCTAAACAAAAGCAAGAAAGCAGAGCAAATAGTCATACAGAACTCGAGTTTATTCCCCCCACTGTTTATGCGAGTGGACCATATAGTAAGTTTTTTACAACTGAGATAAGGGTTGTGAACAAGGGAGATTATCCTCTTGATATTAACAGAATTACCCCTTCTTGCTATTGTGCTGATGCCAAATTACTCCAAGCTATAATCAATCCTCACGACACAGGAAGGGCATTCCTGTCAGTAAATATGAAAGGAATGGGCGGAGGCGACATGGTCGAGTTTATGTTTTATAGCAATGCTAAAGACAGCCCCCATAGCTTAAAAATTCGCTTCCCAGATATTTCTGATTCTCTAAGGACAAATGATAATAATGAGAAATAAAATAGCGATTATTTAAATGAATTACAAGACAATTATTGCCGTACCAGAAGAAAAATTTGAAATTTTAAAAAAAGGACAAAATGCTGGCTTGGATTTGCGATTGTCTTGCCCTGACAATCTTGCTTGCCACGATAAAGGCATAGATATAAGCTGGCTTGGAGAAATAATTATAAATGAAAAAGATAAGTTTTTCCAAATTCAAATTATTACAAATCAGCCACTTAATTCATTTAATAGTAAACATCCATTAATGATTTTTATTAATTCTTTCCAAATAATTCATTACATAAAAAGAACATAAAATTCTTCATAGATATTTTACTCTATATGAATATATAATCATCAATTAATAGTTTTATTAAATAAAATTAATTTTTTTGTAATATTTATAATCGGATAAATTAGTATTTTTAAAGAGCAAAAAAACATAAATTTGAGAAAACTATGATTGAATTCTTAGACAATATAGCACCTCCGGGGAAATGGAAAACTCCAGTAAGCATATTATTGGGCATCATTTTCGGTCTTGGGCTGTTCATTTTCCATATTTCAAATGCTTCCTCTTATCTTTCTGATGAACCAGAAACCTGCATTAACTGCCATGTAATGTCGCCTCATTTTTCGTCGTGGTCGCACAGCAGTCATAGAGAAAGAGCCACTTGCAACGATTGTCATGTGCCTCATGAAAATATTTTTGTAAAGTATTTATTCAAAGCAAGCGACGGAATGCGACACGCAACAATTTTTACATTAAAAGCTGAACCACAAGTAATAAAAATAAAATCGGAAGGCATATCTGTCGTTCAACGTAATTGCCTGCGCTGCCATTATCCACAAGTAGCCCCCGTATCTGCGGTCAATGTTACAGGAAAAAACTATTTGCACGGCGAAGGTAAATTGTGCTGGGGATGCCATCGCGAAGTGCCCCACGATATGCTCAGAAGCGAAGCATCTTCCACAAATGCTCTGATACCAACCGTGAAACCCCTTGTGCCTGAATGGATTAAAAATGATAAGAAAAATTCTACAATAAATCTAAAGGAGCTAAAGAAATGAGTGAAGAGAAAAAACGCAAACCAGCACTTAATTGGATATTATTTATTATTACCATAGTGGTAGTTTTTTTAGTTGGGATGTTCACTGCATCTATAGTTGAGCGACGAGCCGAAACAACAGCAAAACTCCAGCCTGAAACAAAAATCGACGAATGGGAGGTTGATAATTCCGTTTGGGGCAAGAACTATCCACGGGAATACGATTCCTACCTGAAAATGAAAGATACTTCGTTTCACTCTTTGTTTGGCGGCTCCGCAAGAATTGACTATTTAGAGGAATATCCTGCCCTGGTCGTTCTTTGGGCTGGTTATGCTTTTTCAAAAGCTTATGAACAAGCTCGAGGACATATTTATGCTGTAAATGACATTCGCAACATTCTTCGCACTGGAGGTGAAAAAGAATCGCCTATGCCTGGCACCTGTTGGACTTGTAAGGGACCTGATGTTCCGAGAATGATGTCAAAGATTGGCGTCGGACAGTTTTATCAAAGCAAGTGGATAGACCTTGGCAAAGAGATAGTGAATCCCATAGGCTGTCTAGATTGCCACGACCCAAAAACAATGAATTTACGCATTTCCAGACCTGCTTTAATCGAAGCATTCGAGCGTCAAGGCAAGAAAATTGAAGATTTCTCACATCAAGATATGCGTTCTTTGGTCTGTGCTCAATGCCATGTTGAATATTATTTCCAAAAAGGAACAAACTATCTTACATTCCCTTGGGACAAAGGTTTTTCAGTCGAGCAAATTGAAGAGTATTACGACACACTTAAGTTTTCTGATTGGACACACAAGCTAAGTCGCGCACCAATGCTTAAAACTCAGCATCCTGATTACGAGCTTTTTCAAACTGGTGTCCACTATGCTCGCGGCGTTGCTTGTGCCGATTGCCACATGCCTTATAAAGTCGAAGGAGGCATAAAATACTCTGATCACCACTTGCAAAGTCCACTTAACTCCATTAGCACTACCTGCCAGGTTTGTCATCGCGAAAGTGAAGAGCAATTAAGACAAGATGTTTATTCCCGCCAACAAAAAATAAGGGAAATCCGTGCCTTAACCGAAGAAACACTTGCAAAAGCTCATATCGAAGCAAAAGCCGCCTGGGATAATGGTGCAACTGAAGCCGAAATGGCTCCAGTGCTTACACTACTTCGTCACTCACAATGGCGCTGGGACTGGGTAGCCGCCTCTAATTCGATGGGATTTCACTCGCCCGTCGAGGCTCTGCGTGTACTTGGTACTTCCATCCAAAAAGCTGAAAAAGCACGCGGAATCATCGCCACCATTCTTGTAAAACACGGTGTTAGCCTCCCAATTCAGTATCCTGATATCTCAACAAAGGAAAAAGCCCAAAAATATGTTGGTTGGGACATGCAAAGTTTAAAAGAGGATAAAACCAATTTAATCAAGAAAATTGACAAAGAATGGGGAAAACCAATCTTGAGATAATGGCTTTTTAACAAGATTGTAGCAAAAAATATGACATAATAATCCTATTTTTTTCGATAGTTTCTTTTTCATTGATTCTTTATATTTGTTTTGGAAAATATTAAGAATTACTATTTATTTTCAATGAAATTGCTAATTATCGACGATTCAGAACTTCTCATAAAAAGTATAACAAAGCTAACCGAGCCACTTTTTGGCAAAGATAATGTGTACTATGCTTGCAGCGTTGGTTCTGCCTGCAATCAATTACTTGATAATTCGATTGATGTCGTTGTTATTGATATTCAACTTCCAGACGGATCCGGCTTTGATATACTCGAATTTATTAAGAATAATAACATTCACATCAGATTGAAAATTGTATTAACAAATTTTCCAAATAACAAATTTCGTATAAAGAGCAGAGATCTCGGAGCTGATTACTTCCTGGACAAATCTTCTGAATTCAACAAAATCATAGAGGTTTGCAAACATTTGAAGTTTACGGCAGGGCAAAATATTTCTAATTAATAATTAGCAATATTTAACAGTTTCATATTATTGATTGTATTTTTTTTCATTTATAACAACACAAATGAGAATAAACACATAAATACTTACAAAACAAGATTTACTACACATAAATATATAATAATTTATTATATTGCAAAAGGACAAATATTACAAAAAATCAAAAAGAATTATGAGCAGATTACCTCTTTTAGGAGACGAAGCAATTGCGCAAGGAGCGTTAGATGCAGGAATATCAGGAATTTACGCATATCCAGGCACTCCTTCGACGGAAATATTAGAATATGTCCAAAGATCAAGAGAAGTGCGAAGCGGTAGAAAAGTACATTGTACTTGGTCGTCTAACGAGAAAACAGCGATGGAAACTGCACTTGGCATGAGCTACGCAGGCAAACGTGCAATGGTTTGTATGAAGCATGTCGGTTTGAACGTAGCCGCCGATCCATTCCTCAATTCAGCAATCACTGGAGCCAACGGAGGTTTGATAATAGTAGCTGCCGACGATCCCTCGATGCATTCCTCCCAAAATGAACAAGATTCTCGCTTTTATGGTAATTTTGCGATGATCCCGATGCTCGAACCAAGCAGCCAGCAAGAAGCTTATGAGATGACCCACTATGGCTTCGAACTGTCGGAAAGGAACGAAATACCGGTTCTTTTGCGTATAACAACAAGATTAGCGCATTCACGAGCCGGAGTCAAAGTTTATCAATCCCGGGCGGAAAATGACCCGAAACTGCCGGATAATCTTCGCCAATTCGTGCTTTTACCAGCCATCGCCAGAAAGCAATATCAATTACTCCTAAACAAACAAACAGCGCTGGAAAAAGAATCGGAAAAAGCCGGTTGGAACGCTTATACCGACGGCACCGACAAGAGCTTTGGCATCATTGTTAGCGGTATTGCTCTTAACTACCTGAACGAATGTTACTCCGGCTCTGAATCGCCATATCCTGTTTTGAAGATTGGACAATATCCCCTGCCGAAAATTTTAATTGAGAGAATAGTATCTGAATGTAAAGTTACTATTGTGATAGAAGAAGGGTATCCGTTTATTGAGGAAGCTCTTAGAGGATTGCTTAATAAAAGTTTCAAAGTTAAAGGGCGCCTCGACGGCACTTTGCCAAGGACTGGCGAGCTTTCTCCCCTATTAGTTGCCAAAGCATTAGGTATGCCTCAACCTGATCTTTTCCCTGTCCCATCAGTTGTTGCAGGAAGACCACCGAAACTATGCCCGGGATGTCCTCATATTGACTCTTTCAATGCTTTGAATGAAGCTCTGGCGGAAGTATCTAATGGAGTGAGCGGCAATGTTATGTCCGATATTGGCTGCTATACCCTTGGTGCTCTTAAACCATTTGAATCAATAAATTCTTGTGTCGATATGGGTGCTTCAATAACTATGGCAAAAGGCATCTCAGACGCTGGCATTCGACCTGCTGTTGCCGTGATTGGAGATTCGACTTTCACTCATTCAGGCATGACTGGCTTGCTCGATTGCGTTGTCAATAAAACACCAGTTACAATTATTATTTTAGACAACGAAGCAACAGCTATGACTGGCGGGCAGATTTCGCAAGCAAGTGGAAGACTTGAAGATATTTGCAAAGGTATTGGTGTCGAAGAGGAGCATATCATAATCCTTAATCCTTTGAGAAAACACCATTCTACAAACGTTGGAATTATTAAACAAGAATTGAATTACGAAGGCGTTTCAGTTATCATCCCTCGACGTGAATGTATTGTTACTTTAGCACAGAAAAAGAAAAAATAGGCATTTAATATGAAAAAAGATATAATCCTTTCGGGAGTTGGCGGTCAAGGCATTCTCTCCATTGCAGCAGTTATTGGTTATGCCGCAGTAGATTTAAACCTCAATTTCAAGCAATCGGAGGTCCACGGTATGAGCCAGAGAGGCGGTGCTGTACAATCGCATTTTCGTCTTTCAGACGGCATCGTTTACTCTGACCTTATCCCTGAAGGTGCTGCTGATTTAATCATTTCTGTCGAACCAATGGAAAGCTTGCGATATTTGCCTTGGCTGACTAAAAATGGTTGGCTCATCACAAATAAAGCTCCATACAATAATATTCCCGATTATCCTAACCTTGACGATGTAATAACTGAAATAAAAAAATATCCTAATTCGATAGTTATTGATGCTGACGCTATTGCTCGTGATATTGGCTCTACAAAGGCATCAAATATGGTTGTACTCGGTGCTTCATCGCCTTTTCTTGATATTGATATCGAAACCTTGATAAAGGCAACAAAAACTTTATTTGGCAGAAAAGGCGAGAAAGTTGTCGATATGAACATCAAAGCTTTGCACACCGGTAGGGATTATACGTTAAAAATGATTTCATATTAAATGCATAAAGCACTCTATGTCTGGCAAGCATCATATCCTTGGGATGTCAGAACTGAAAAGGTTTGCAAAGCCCTTGCTAACAATGGTTTCGATGTTTGTATCCTTGCCCGCTGGTCTCCCGGACAGATAAAAGAAGAAACCATTGATGGAATCAGAATTGTCAGGGTGGGATATAATATAAACTCCGCTTTAACTCAACCATATTCCGCCAATCCTATCTGGATTAAAGCTATTAAAAGTATCATTGAAGATTTTAAACCTGATATAATCATTCCCCGTGAGATTTTATTAGCAGAACAATGCTCGCACCAAGCAAAGAAAAAAGATATACCTGTTGTCATCGATATGGCAGAAAACTATCCTGCCGCAATGAAAGACTTTAAAAAGTATCGCAAAAAATTTTTTTTAAGATTCCTAGTTCACACATTAAATATTCCTGAAAAAGTAGAAAAAAAATCGGTGGCGCTGGCAAATGGAATTATTTGTGTTTGCAATGAGAATATCGAACGAATAAATAAAAAATATGCTTATCCGGTCGAAAAAACGGCTGTTGTACACAATACACCCGAGAAAAGTTTTTTTAAAAATGCTCAATTAGGCACTAATATCCCACCAAAGATCTTCGGTCATCACGGATTTACTTCGGGTGACAAGAACATCGAAAATTTTTTAAAAGCATTTATTAAAGCATCAAAAAACAACAAATATATTCAATTTATAATTGCTGGCGACGGCGAATCCATGGGCGATTACAAAGAATTAATTTCTAAAGAAAATGCTCAGGATTCTATGATTACAACCGGCAAGTATAAAATAAGCGAACTCCCACAAATAATATCCCAATTTGATGTAGGTGTAATCCCATACCAATTAAGTGATTTCAACAACACGACCATTCACAACAAACTTTTCGACTTTTTTGCTTGTGGCAAGCCTGTTTTTCTTGCTGAAACTGCCCCATTTAAAAGAATTATAGAGGAAACTAATGCGGGAGTTTGTGTAGATTGTGAAAATATCGACCTTATAACTGAAGCAATAATAAATTTTCACAAACACGACTTGAAAACAATGGCAGAAAATGCCTATAATGCCTTCAAAAATAAATATAATTGGGAAAACGACTCTATAACTTTGATTGAGTTCGTTTCCAAGTATATATGAGTTTGCCCAAAACTTATTTTTATATTGTTAAATCAAACCTTTCTTAATATATTTGATTTTATAAGATTTGTATAATTTAGAAAAATCAAACGAAATGAATATCGGTCAGTATAAAAGAATTTATTTAATAGTTTTATGTAGTGTTTTCTTGCCAATAGTTTTAAATGCCTCTTATTTTATCGAAAACAAGGGACAATACGGCAAAAACACAGATTTTCTCTTTAAAGGAAATGGATTGAATGCCTGGCTCGGAAACGCCAATATCGTTTTTGAAGCTTATTCCAATAGCGAATTGCCATCTCCTGACAATAAAAATAATCTTTTATTGAGAAAACGAACGCATAATTTTGAAATGATATTCATTGATGCCGATTTTTCAACTTGCGAAACTAAAAATAACAAATATCCATATTTCAATTATTTCTTGGGGCGCGATTCCAGTTCTTGGTATAGTAATGTAAGAACTCATTCAGAAATTATTTTTAAAAATGTATATAAGAATATCGATTTGCACTTTTATACAAAAAATAATTCATTAAGATATGATTTTATCATTCATTCCGGTGCAAAAACTGATGATATCCGAATTAAATTCGATTATATAAACGACATTAACATCAATAAATACAATGAATTATCCATATCAACAAGCCTAGGACTGATTTTACATAATAATCTGTTTGCCTATCAAGAAACAAATAGCAGAATTGAACAGATTGATTGTCATTACTATTTAAACCCCGATAAAACAATAGGTTTCGTCGTCGGAGAATATGATAAGAATAAGACTTTAGTCATTGATCCGCTAATATTTTCAACTTATATAGGCGGTTCAAGCTACGAATATTCCGAAGCAATAGCCCTCGACAGCAATGATAACCCTGTTATTTGTGGTTTTACTTCTTCAGAAAAATTTCCTGTTACCAGAGGTGCTCTCGATACCGTTTACAATAAAAATGAGTTTTTTTACCCCGATGCTTTCGTTAGCAAGTTTAGCAATGATGGGAAAACGCTCTTGTTTTCTACTTTTATTGGTGGTTCGGCAGATGATTATGCAAAAGATCTAATCCTCGATGCAAATGACAACATCTACATCACCGGCTTTACCTATCTATCTATTGATTTTCCTGTAAAAAATGGCTACGATATGGAGCATAATGGAAAATATGACAGCTTCATAACAAAATTAAGCTCCGATGGTAGTCAATTAATATATTCAACATTTGTTGGCGGCTCGAAAGATGATTATGCAACAGCAATTTACGTTGATCATCAAAATCAGGCATACATAACCGGTTATTCTACTTTTTCTGGCGATTATCCTTTAACTGCAGATGCCTTTCAGACAGCGCACAAAGGCGCTTATGATGCCTTTATTGCCCAACTGAGCAGCGATGGTGGTAGATTGTTGTATTCGACTTATATCGGTGGAAATGCTGATGATTTTTCGCAAGATATACGCGTAGCCGACGATGGTAGAATTTACATAGCAGGTATAACCCAATCAACAGATTTTCCCACTACTACGAATGCTTATCAAAGGACTCTTAAAGACAAAACAGGCACCCAAACCGGCAACGACTGCTTTATTACTGCAATTTATCCCGGCGCTAAGCAGCTTGCCCTTTCGACATTATTGGGCGGAGACGACAAAGACGCTGCTTATTCATTTGTTCTTGATGAGAATGCAAACATCTTCTTAACAGGGCAAACTGCTTCAATAAATTTTCCCGTAACCAAAGACGCCTTTAATACGAATTACCACATATCTGACCCCGATTACGGAGTTGGCGATATTTTCGTAGCAAAACTCGATTCAAAAGCAGAAAAGTTAATTTTTTCAACATATATTGGCGGTAATGCTTCAGAAACCGCTTACGAAATCCTTCATATTTCACCTTATATTTATTTAACAGGAGTTACAAATTCAAAAGATTTCCCAGTTACCGCACGTGCTTTTGATGAAACATATAACGATACTAATTTTCGCTCAGATGCGTTTGCTCTGAGAATGAGTGATGATGGCAGCAAATTGAAATATTGCACATACATTGGCGGTAAAAATAATGATATAGCCCGAAAAATTGCCCAAACAAAATATGGGTATTCGCTCATTACCGGCACGACGTCATCAACAGATTTCCCCGTTACAAAAAATGCTTTCCAATCTTCAGCGGGAGATGCTTGCTGCACCGATGCTTTTCTTTTAAAGATAATGCTCGAATCTTTTTATGTTGATGCCGGCGGAGGCGAAGACGGAATTATTTTTCTTTGTGAAGGCGATAGTGTAATAATCGGCTCTGACAACACTGGCGCACAAGGTAGCACAACATTCACATGGTTTCCACAAACTGCTTTAAGTAATCCTCAGTCTGCTACTCCAACAGCAAAACCGCTTGTAACAACAAAATATACATTTACAGTTCGCGATGAAACCGGCAACTTTGGCATGGATACTGTTTTAATAATTGTCTTGCCAGCTCCGGATTCAAAAATAACTGGTCCAGCAAGGGTTATGCCCAATTCATCAGCTACTTATTCATGCGAAACTAAACCGGGCAATAATTACCAATGGTTTGTTAGAGGCGGCAGTATATTTAATGGGGCAAATTCGAATATTGCAGAAGTACGTTGGGGAAATCAGTCGTCGGGGACGATTTCGCTTATAGTATGCAACAATGCAGGCTGTTGCTCCTATTCCGAGCTTTCTGTTTTTGTCGGGGACAGCAATAAACCAGTAATCTCTGTTTATAAAGGGAAAATTCCTTTCTGTATTGGCGATAGTGTAATCCTCGACGCCGGCGATGGTTATAGCAGTTATAGATGGTCTAACGGGACAAGTAGTCGTTTTATTACTATTAAATCAACTGGTTACTATTGGGTTGCTGGTGTCAGAGATGGTCTGACGTATTACTCTGATACAATCTTCGTCGAGGCGCAAGAGTATCCCGAAGCACCTGAAATTGTTTTTTATGAAGAAGACCATACCATAGAATCGACCATCAAAGCCCATTCCTATTTATGGTATGTAAACAATGAACTAATTCCCAATTCTAATGTTAGACGTTATAAACCTGAAATTACCGGAAAATATAGAGTGGAAATCTTCACAGAAGCGGGATGTAGCAACAGATCAGGTCTAATATATGTTGTAGTTGATGACGCAGTCTTTGATATTGATTTTCAGAAAAGAATCTTTGTTTTCCCAAATCCAGTCTCTGATATTCTAACTATTGAATTAAGAAATTATGGAGTATTATCAGCAGAAATTACTCTTTTCAACAGCATTGGAGCGTTGATTTTAAAAACTCTACCCAAAACTACAAGTGATGGTTTTATTGAAAGAATTGATTTAAGCCAATTGCCTGAAGGAGTCTATCTTCTGAAAATCTCTTCAGGAAACTCTTATTCTCTAAAGAAAATTGTAATTATTCGCTAAATTATTCGCTACCATATTTTTCAGAATCGAGTACGATCGTCTGAAAAGTATATAATATTGCATTTCTCTCTTTATAAGCATCGGTGGAAAGCCCGGCTTTTCTGCCAAGTTGTTCCAAAAAAGTTGTTTTGTCCCATCCTTGTTCCGTGGCAACAACAGGCAAAAACAGCCCGGAATTTCTGCCAACCCTGAGCAAAGCACCATCTATACCTGCTCTCAAGTTTTCTGGATTCATTTGCCTTTGCATTCTCGATAAAATAGTTACTTCAATATCAAGGCTGTCTAATTCTTTTTCACTGACGGCATCAAATCGCGGGTCATTGAGTGCGGCTAGCTTAGCGGCTTCCTCGACTTCAATATAAACTGATGAATTTGAATAAGTGTGTCCCATACATCCGCGCAATCTCCCATTTTTTCGTAATGTTACAAATGCTGGGAATTCAGCAACCAAATTCATCGGAATCGTTTTAATCTTATAATCTTTTTCATTTGCAATAGCTCTTTTTATTGCACTTTTAGCCGCTTTAATCAATTCAACTTTATCACTTTCTTCCATAAGTGGAAGAGTATTACTAAGAGCTCCCTTAACTTTTAAAACCATTCCAGAAAAATATCCGACAACCCTGCTCGAATCACTTTGATAATCGGGAGAATCGGCACTAGTAGCATAACGGATAGAAGCAGAAACATTAGCTCCCAGCTGCTCGGCTACGGTCATCATAACAACAATCGGACCTCCGCCACATGCCTCCATTTCTTTGGATTGCAACCTTGAACCGATCCTATAATAATCAAATCTTGAAAAAGTCTGAACCAATTCTTTGTCGATGTTTCTTGCAGTCTCCCTGTCATGGTAATGAGACAGATCGCTGCTGGCAACAATGAGCACTTTTTTGCCCATTTCTTTAACTGCTGAAACAATAGCTCGAATCAAAAAATCTTGGCTTTCCGGATCTTGAGAACCCATAACGATTGGAACAACAGGAGTCCCCGGTAAAGCAACTTGAATGAACGGGATTTGCACTTCGAGCGAATGTTCCGACTTGCCTTTCCATTCGTGTCCTTCCATTGAAAGCTGAACTTCAGGAAAATACGAACCAATTTTTCTTGCCAATGTCTTATCGACCATACAATTTCCTAAAGGCGTTACATAAGCATCGCCTTTGAAAACTGACGAGCCGCTAAAATACTTTTGGTGGCTCGGAGCAATGACTATCACCGCATCGTAGTGCCTACCCTCTACTTCGGCATATCCCTTGCCTGCTATCCATCCACTATAAGCATAGCCGGCATGTGGCGCAACAAGACCTATTATCTCAGTTATTTCTATCTCGCTAGGCCTTTTCACTAAAAACCGCTTTATCATAGCGCGAAGGGTGTCTGGGTTATCAGGGTAAAAACTACCCGCTACAGTAGCTGGTCTGTAGCCAATATCCTTTTCGGACAAACTGTCTTGTGCCATCATTATTACCGCCATAGTGAATATTAATAAACTTGTTGTTCCAATTATGATTCTTTTCATTGTGTTAGTTCTTTTATATTTATTAATTTTTAATAATTATTACTAAAAAGTGATTTTTACTCTTTTGCAAAAAATAAAATATTTATAATACTTAAAAATAACTGTTACTTTTCACAGTCTCAAGTGTATATTAAAGAGAAAGACTGAAAACCGAAAAAAAAATTTTTGAAAGAAAGCAAAATGAGACAAATATACTCTCTTCTGGCTATAATAACCATTTTAATTTCATTTTTGACCGTGCGAACCTGTTTTTCTGAAGATCCGCCAGAACCCTGGGATTCAAAAGGCACTGATTTTTGGCTTACTTTTATACCCAATTTTCACAACAATCTAAATTCGCCCGACAACCGTTTAAAATTTGGAGATAGCTTATATATATTTATAGCGTCGAGCGTGCCTACAAGTGGCAATATTCAATATTTCGACAGAAACGCTAAATCATATAACCAACCATTTACAATAAACGACCCGACAAAAGTTTACAGCTTTTCTGTAAGTTCCTATTATTTTGAGTTGCTCGGCTATAATAAACAGGATAGGATTGAATATGACAATGACAAAAACGATTGCGAAAAAAAGATACGCTTATCATTTCACGTTACAAGTAAAGACGATGTAACAGTGTATGCCCACAGTCAGGCAAACACAACAAGTGACGCATTTATGGTCTTCCCTACTGATGTGCTTGGCAACGATTATTTCGTATCGTGTTATAAAAGTCATGGAGATGGTTATTGGGATAATATGCAAAATAAATTTTTGTTAACAACAACGTCAACGCCATCTCAATTCGCCATTTTAGCCACAGAAAACAATACTCAAATAAAAATCAGCCCCACCACCCCAACATACATTAGGGGCAAAGGTGAGCAAATTATAACCCTCGACATAGGAGAAGCTTATCTCGTGCAAGCGGCAAATCTTAGAGATAACAATTTCACAGACCTAACAGGCACAGAAATCCACTCTAACAAGCCAGTCGCTGTGTTTGCCGGACATCAGCGGGCAACTGTTCCTGTCGAGTTAATCGGCTCTAATCCTTCGAGAGACATCCTTGTCGAGCAGATGCCACCTCTGAAAAACTGGGGTAAAAACGCTTTGATAACCCCTTTCAAGCAACCACGTGATATTGCTCCACAAGCTTATGACCTTTTTAGAGTTCTCTCCGGCTATGACAACAACAAAATCTATATTAATGGCTTTTACGAGCTAACATTAAACAAAGGTGAATTTTTCGAAGACAAGCTCTTAAAAGCTGCGCATATATCAGCAGAGTTTCCAATTCTTGTCTCTCAGATTAAATCAACATCTTCTTACGACCCACCTCCTGGTGGCACAGCAAGAGATGGTGATCCATTTCTAATGATTCTGCCTCCAATCGAACAATATATGGACAATTATCTTGTTGTAAACGCTCAATCAAAAGAATACAGAACATATCGCTATGAAAATGTGTATGATGAGCAATATATTACAGTAATCCTGCCCAACACGGCAAAAAACTCCCTAATCATCGATGGCAGCAACGTAAGCAGCCAAAATTGGATTCAAGTACCTGCTTCGGCTTATTCTTATGCACATATCAAAGTAACTGATGGCGCCCATTCGGTAAAGGCAAAAGAACCATTCGGCATACAAATATACGGTTATGGCTATGCAAATTCTTATGGATATATCGGTGGAATGAGCTTTAAACCACACGATTATCATAAACCTGAAATTCTTGCTAAAGATACTTGTTTTAAAATAAATGGAATAGCTCTCGACACTGCATATCTCGATTCGGGTATTGATTCTTGTTACGTTATCGAAGGAAGCAAGCAAAATGTTCGCGTCCAGATTGAGAATTTTAGAAGATATGCCGATTCTGTCAGATTTAGCGGGGAATTATCGGATATTTATCAAGATGGGAAGTTTTCCATAGCTGTTGTTGATTCTTTCGGGCAAAAAAACACTGCCGATTACGAGATTCCCGGTTTTACAATAAAAATGTATTTCTCAAGTAACAAACAAGAATTAAACGAAAAAGGTAGAATTGGAATGGAATATTGCTATGATATTATTATCGAAAACTATGGGAAATTCGAACATACTGTCGATTATAGCTCTTTCAAGACCAATACAGGAAAATATAGCATAAAAGGACTTGATTTTCCTCTTGCTTTACAGCCCGGAGAAACTGCTAAGGGTCAACTATGCTTCTGGTCTGAAGATGTTGGAGAATTTCGCGATACATTGTTAATAGGAGACAACTGCATTGCAAGAACAGTTCTAACGGCATATTTCAATGCTGTAACCGATAACAAAAAACCAGAAATTAATCAGATTTCCGATCCTTGTAACAGGTATTTTCAGCTTGTTTTTACTGATTCGACTTCAAGCGATTTCGGCTTGATGAGCGAAGAAGTCATCAAAGTCGATAACTGCTCTATCGAAAGGCTTGCTTTTACTCCAAAAGTGCTTGTTTACAATATCAATGTCATCGACCCTTGGCAAGATGCCTATTTTGAATTTGAAGTGATAGACTCAGTTGGTAATTCGACACATTATTCTTACGAAATACCCGGCTTTACTATAAATTTCTCTATTCAAGGAGATAGTGCCAGCGAAATTAACTATGGAGATAAGAATATTGGAACGGTAAACGCCGATAGCATTCGACTTTATAATTATGGTAAATATAAAATAATATTCGATAATGCTAGCTTCTTTGAAAACATTCTATTTTCCGCAGCCCCGGCACAATTCCCTCTTGAAATACCTTCGCTCGAAGATCGCTTTTTAAAGATATACTATCATCCAATTTCTTCCCACCATAATCCAAATATTGATACCGTTTATTTCGAGCATAATTGCCTGATAGTGAAAATCCCCCTCGAGGGCGACGGATTCGATATTTTTAAAAATGGAACCTCACGTTGTGATGTCGATATTTCTGTTAAAATTAGCGAAGTTCCTCGCTACTACTTTCTCGAGCAGAACTTTCCGAACCCTGCTATTGAGACTTCCTCGTTAATATTTGGCAATCCCGAGCGATCTAACATAGAAATAAACCTGTACGATGCTTTTGGTAGAAAAGCATTGTCATTAGCAAAAGGAGAATTTTCTGCTGGTGTCTATAAGATTGGTTTTTCTACTTATGGTTTATCTCCAGGTGCATACTATTATCAGATGACAACACCCAATGGCAGCTTCACAAAATCTATGATTATTGGAAGATAAGAGCAGATTTCTTAGCTACCAGATCATAAAAAATAATTTTATTAATAAAATTTGATTTTATTAAATTATTTACATATTTTGCATAAATAATTTCCGGGGGGAAACGGAATTTTTGGAAATTTGATATTTTCATTGTTTCTTCTTAATTTGCAAAGAATTATACGATTGAATTGCATATAACACAAGGGGGATATTTATGCAAAAAAGGATAAAGAGCCTCGCTCAACAATTACAGCCCATCGACGGTCTATCATTAGTAGTTTTAGTTGTCGGATTGATGATTGCCATATTTTTACCTGATATTGCCATTAAACTTATTGGAAGCATGGTTGCTGTTCTCGGTGTTCTTGCTTTTATAATAGGTTTTTCTAATCGATATAATAATATGATAGAATCCATTAAGCCTGGCAAAGGCAATCCAACTCCAGGAATAAGTGTAACTGAAATAGTTAATCAAGATGGGATACAGAGTATAATCGATGGATATGCCGATAATTTCGGCCCTAGTGTAAGCGAGCAGGAACCTAAACCGGAAAAACCCGAAGTATTCTCGCTCGGAGACGAAGGATTTACGATTATATATTCAAAGCCAGAGACTCAAAAAGTCGATTCTGGAAATAATGATACTCTTGAAGAACCTGTTAAGCAAGCTAATTCTACATCAAGAATTCACGAAAAAGACGAAAATGCTCAATCTGGCATATCTGTTACTGCTCCAACTTATGGAAACAATTCCAATGAAGTGTTGGAAACCGTTTTTGAAACGGAAGAACACATAGAGGAAAAGCCTCAAGAAGAAAGAATTGACAACAAGGAAGAAAAAGAAATCGATTCTGGAGCGATACCGGGTTCCGAAAATATTACCTCTGACAAACCATCAGAATCAAAAAAACAAAACGAAAAAAGCAACAAAACAGATGTAAACAAGAACAAGATTGTATCGAACGAAAACCAGACAAATATCCCACTAGATTTGCTGGTCGATGATATTTCTGGAAAGTACACGAATCAACCCCGCAAGGAGTTCGAGTATTTTTTATCGAGGTCATTGCTAACTATCCATTCCGCCCTCGAAACACGCACAGTAGCCTTTATTCTGCTTAACAACGATAAAAAGCAAATGATACTCGAATCATTCGCTACCGATATACCCGACCATGTAACCAAGAGTAAAATACTACCGTTAGGTAGCGACATCATTAGTAGAATAATGAATAATAAAGCCCCTGAGATGCTTTCCGAAATCAATCAATCTGCTGAATTAGATTTAATTCCATACTATACAAAACCTTCTGGTACTTCGTCGTTCATCGGTGTACCAGTCTTTTTCGGAAATTCAGTAATTGGTGTGCTTTGTGCAGACAGCGCCTTTTCCGACAGTTACGACAAAATAACAATTGGATTTCTTGGTAATTTTACCAAGTTAATTAGTGCTTTTGTCATTAGCTATACAGAGAAGTATAATCTTCTCCTTGCCGCAAAAACCCTTGGGGCAATTAACCGGTTTCGATCGTTGATGTATGATAAAACATTAACTGCTGAAAGCATTTTTGAATCGATCATTAATTCAGCAGAAAGATTGCTCGAATTCTCAAAGATTGGCGTCTGCACTTACGACGAATCGAAGGGAAACTGGTACATTGTAAAATCTTTCTCAAGGAATGACTCAAAAATCAAAACTCCATATAAAGTAATCGAATTGGAAGATTCTCTCATTAGCGACGCCATACTACAAGCAAGGACAGTTTATACTTCCAACTTGGATATAAAGACAATACGCATAAGCAGAGACGAAATAGGATTGCCCGGTGGATATTTCGCCGCTGCCCCCTTAAAATCGTTGGAACACAACTATGGAGCTGTTTTTATCGAGGCTAACTCGGCTTTGAATATTACTCCTAACGATATTGACATACTCGAAACCCTCGGCGAGCATGCCGGCACCGTTCTTGAGCAAATACGTTATAAAAGCCTCCTCGAAGCCAATAAGATACAAGACGCAAACACTGGCTCGTTCAATACAACAGCTTTTCTTGCCCGGCTTGATGAAGAGTTCCTTCGTTCAAAAGACCTCAATGGCCAACTTGTTTTGTGCCTTTTTTCCATTGATAAATATGATCCTTTCAATCCTGAAAAGCATTTTGACAGGTTTATTCTTGCTCAAAAGCATGTTTTGAAAAGATTTATTAATCATATTAAGAATTACGAGTTTGTCGGTTCTGTAAACAAGGAAGTTTTCGGGAGCGTTTTTTTAGGTAAGTCAATCGAGGAAGTTAAATCTAAAGTCGAATTAATTCGTAGAGATATTGTTGGAATACCAATTGCTACTGATGATAGAAAATTTTATATTACAATAAGCGCAGGCATCGCACATTCAAATAACTGTAACAATGCTAACGATATTATAGATAATGCAATGAAAGCATTGCAAATAGCAAACCAGAAATCTAATGCAATTATTAGCTTTGCCTGATTTAATTCTCTTTTGATTGCAAATAATCTTATGCCAAGGAAAAGTATATACAATTATCTGCTTATTGCTTTGCTAAGTATGATTTTTTTTATTCCTTATCTCGGCGATGTGCATCTTTTCGATTGGGACGAAATAAATTTCGCAGAAGCAGCTCGCGAGATGCTCGTTACCGGTGATTATTTAACAGTAAGGATTGATTATAAGCCATTTCACGAGAAACCCCCACTTTTCATTTGGCTGCAAGCACTATCAATGCACGCTTTCGGCGTCAATGAATTCGCCGCACGCCTGCCAAATGCCGTCACTGGCATCATTACACTTCTTCTGTTGTATGGCTTTGGGAAAAAAATATTCGATGAGCGCTTCGGTTTGCTTTGGGTTATTGCATACATCGGCTCTTTTCTGCCACATTTTTATTTCAAATCGGGTATTATCGATCCTGTTTTCAACCTTTTCATCTTCTTGAGTATATACTTTTCCTATTGTTATCTTAACAACGCCATCAAAAATCAAAAAAAGAAACTCCGTTATTTCTTTTTTGCCGTATTTTTCGCAGGACTCGCCGTATTAACCAAAGGACCTGTTGGCTTTCTACTTGTTTTTCTTTGCTGGAATTTGTTTTATTTCATAAAACGCAAATACTTCCGCTATCCTTACAAAGAAATCTTGCTCATTACTTTTTTTAGCTTTACTTTTTATTTAGCCTGGTACATCTCTGTAACTCTACTGAGTGGCGCCGATTTAATAAACGACTTTTTAAAATATCATCTTCGCCTCCTGACTACCGAAGATGCCGGCCATGGCGGTCCTTTTTACTATCATTTTTTCGTTTTGCTATTCGGTTGCTTTCCTTCTTCAGTTATTGCTCTTCGTGCCATACGCAGAAGTCAGCAGGATAGCGATGAACATCAGCAATTCAAACAATGGATGCTCATTTTGCTCTGTGTTGTTCTTGTAGTGTTTTCCATTGTCGAGACAAAAATCATCCATTATTCTTCTCTTGCCTATTTTCCCATAACTTTTCTTGCCGCTTACGCAATGCATGCCATGTCTTTCAAAAATATGATGCCAAAAGCTTCAACTACATGGCTTATTGGTATAATTGGCATCTCTTGGGCAGCAACTTTCGCAATCATACCATTGATTTTTATTAACATCGACCTCGTTTTACAGCGAGTTATTGACGTATTTACTGCCGGCTTACTGCAAACTAAAGTGGATTGGCAAGGCTACGAATATCTTATTGGGGTTTTCTATTTCATTGCTATCGTTATTGCAATGATCTTACTACAAAAGAAGTTCGTTCTAAAAGGGTTTATCATACTTTTTGCTGCTTCTGCACTTGCGGTGTTCACTTTTCTTCCATTGACCGTTCCAAAGATAGAGCCTTACACACAAGGTGCACCCATTGAATTTTTTAAAGCATTAAAAGGAAAAGATGTGTATGTTGCAGCACTTGGTTACAAAAGCTACGCCCAATATTTTTACACAGAGAAGCCCAAAAACCTTTCCGCTCATCATCTCGGTGCAAGCCAAGCCGTCTTTAATGAGTGGCTTTTAAATGGAAACATTGACAAAGACGCATATTTTGTTTGCAAAAACAAGCGTTTAAATAGATATTTGCAATATAATAACGTTAAAGTACTTTATGAGAAAAGCGGTTTTGTTTTTTTCAAAAGGGAAAAAAAATAAAACAAGAGCTATGAAAGTAATGAAATTTGGCGGGGCTGTGCTAAAAAGCGTTGATGGCTTTCGGGCAATGGTCGAAATCGTAAGAGCTTCGGCAGAAGAACCCCTTTTAATCGTGGTTTCTGCTTTCTCCAAATCTACTTCCAGACTTCAGGAAGCCGCAATTTCTGCTGAATCTGGACTTGAAAGCAAATCATATAAAATACTTGATGGGGTTATTGATGAAAATGCGAGTTTTTATCATTTTCTTATTAAAGAAAACGAACATATTAATAAACTCAATGCTTTTTTTAAAAAATCTTCAGAAGAAATCCGCTCTTTTTTGAAAGGAATCTCAATTACGCGAGAAGTTACTCCAAGAACAATGGATTTGATCTTAAGTTATGGCGAATTATTTGCTTTGCAAATCGTTAGCCAGTATTTCTCCTCGCAGGGTTTTACCTTTACCATGTTCAATGCCACAGATATAATTGTTACAAACGACAATTATGGCAATGCTTCTCCTATAATAGACAAAACTTTTCAGAATGTAAAAAAATTTATTCTACCAGCTATTGAAAATAATAGTATTCTATTAACACAAGGTTTCGTTGCAAGGAGTGAAAATGGCGAAATTACTACGATGGGAATGGAAAGCTCCAATTTAACAGCAGCCTTGCTCGCCAATATGCTTGATGCCAAAGAATTAACTATATGGACCGACGTTGAGGGCTTCCGCAGTAACGATCCAAAAATAGTATCGAACACAGAACTTATTCCTTTCATTGATTTTAAAACGGCACGTTTCCTGTCAATGAGTGGAATGAAGTTACTCTATCCTTCAATGTTGGATTTTCTTGAGGAGAAAAATATCAAACTTGTTTATAGATCAGCATTTAATCCAACTGGTGATAGCACTGTGATTAATTCAAATATAAATAATAATATTGATAGTATTTCTCAACCAATAACAATGATTATCACAAAACCAAATCTATTTCGCATAAAAATAAATGATATTATTTATAACGAAATATGCGAACTTTTATATGCAATAGCAAAAACTAATTCAACTTATTATCTTTCGATGTCGAGAACTGGCTTAAATTTGCTTACAACCAAAAAAGTTATCCTTCCAACAAAGTTTAACCCTGAATACGATAAAGATATCTCACTTATCAGCTGTTTAAACCTGCCTTCAAGCGCAAATCACTTTATTTCAGAAAATATGAACGAAATCGAAAAGCATTATGATCGCTGTTTTTGTGGTAATATCTTAAGAATAGTCGTACCTGACAACAATTCTGAAGAAATAATCAGAAGTTTACATTATTCGATGACAAACAAAAATGTCTGATCGATTATTTAATATCCATAACTGCCTGCTTGAAAACCTCGCCCCTATGCTCGTAATTAATAAACATATCGAAAGATTTACAAGCTGGACTAAATAGCACAATATCGCCTTCTTCTGCGAAATCTTTTGCTTGCAAAACGGCATCTTCCAGGCTCAATGACTTTTGAACACGCTTTTTTAAACAGAAATAATTGAAGATATTGTCGGATTCTTCGCCAATGACAACAATGGATTTAACATTCTTATCGACCAACTCGTCGAGTTCAGAATAATCGTTGTTGTCGCCACGACCACCTGCTATCCAAATTAAAGGACGGTTATAGCTCGAAAGAGCGTACCAGGTAGCGTTGATGTTGGTGGCTTTTGAATCATTTACAAAGTCGATGCCATCGAAAATGCGGACTAACTCCAAGCGATGCTCGACGCCTTGGAAAGACATAAGTGAGTCGCGGATGTCCTCATTGCGTATTTCGAATGCGCGGGCAGCAAGCGCTGCTGCCATCGAGTTATACGCATTGTGTACACCTGGAATGCGGATTTCTTCAAAAAACATAATTTTCTCCTCATTATGCTGCGAAAAACGAGCAACCATAGCTTCCCCCTCTCTATAAATCCCATTTTCGACAGGATTCATTGAAAAATATGCTATTCTGGCTGTCGCGTGATTTTTTGCTGCCAACGTTGCTGCATCATCGGCATTCAAAATTAATAAATCTTTTTCATTTTGCATGGAAAAAATTTTGTACTTTGCAGAAATATAATTCTCAAGAGAACCATGATAACTGAGATGGTCAGGCGTAATATTCAAAATCATAGCAACATCTGGGCGAAACGTCTTCACGCGGTCGAGTTGATAGCTACTAATTTCGGCGACAAGAATTGTATCGGGTGAAATATGATTGACGTAAGCAGACATTGGACTGCCGATGTTTCCGCAGGCAATAGCCTTTTTACCACTGCGGTTTAATATATATGCCATCAAAGTAGTGGTCGTCGTCTTGCCATTAGTGCCAGTTATTGCTATAATAGGGTTCTTGCAATTCCTGTATGCAAATTCGAGTTCGCTGATAATTTCAATTCCACGTGTCTCAGCTTCAATTAAAATACGTGCTGTTGGAGGAACTCCAGGAGAAACAATAACGCAATCAGTATTGAGCAAAGCCTTTTCGCTGTTTCCGCCAAATTCAGAGTCGATAGAGTCACGTGTAAGTTTCTTTTTTGCTTCAGGCATTTGCTCGACAGTTTTCGATTCCGTTACAAACACAGTAAGTCCCAATTCTTTAGCAAGTGATGCCGCCGCCAAACCACTACGGGCCGCTCCAACTATTGTGTAATTCATATTTTTTTCTTATAAAGATAATTTTTTGAAAATGGATTCGGGGATTAATTTAATCACCATCATAACAAACCGCCAGTAACCGGGTAAATAAACAACATCTTTTCCATTTTTCATAGCTTCGTAAATACCTTTGCCCACATCTGCAGCTTTGGCAAACAAAGGACCTTTGGGCATATTGGCAGTCATCGGGGTATCAACCATTCCCGGCTTGATTGTGATAACATTTATCCCCTTTTTCGACAGTCTATTACGCAAACCAGAGAGAAAAACAGTAACACCGCCTTTAGCGGCACCATAAAGATAATTTGATTGCCTGCCACGATCGCCGGCAACAGAGGAAATAACAGCGATTGTGCCGTTGTCCATATTCTCTAAGCAAGTATTCTTATTTTCAAAATAAACTGATGCAGCTGTGCATAAAGAGATAACGCCAGTGCAATTAATCGAGAATTCGCGAACTGCCTTTTCGTTGTCTGTTTGCATTATTGCTTGATCGGGAAGCGTTCCGTGGGCAATTAAAACAGCGTCAATACCTTTCATTTGCCCGGCGGCTTCTTCAATAAGGCTATTATGGGTATTGAAATCGAGGGCATTTCCTTCTTTTAAATGAATTTTGATGTCATTACCCGATTTGGTCAAGATATCATCGCGAACAGCCTGCAGACGTTCCATTTTTAAATCTACAAGATAAAGCTCCGAGCCATCTCGGGCAAAACATTGCGCAGTTTCTTGAGCAATTGCAGAACAAGCTCCAAAAATAAAATTTTTTTTCATACTAACCCTTTTTTGTTATTTTTCTTTTATATTTTTCAAATTCATTCAATTATTCAAATATTTACGTCAGGAACAAACCCTTCTCCAAAAACTCGATGAAAAGTTTGTATCTTTATATTGTAAAAATTCCTTCCATCTTGGATAGAATCGCTTGAAATCGCTACTGCTCATTCTTGCATCTTTTGCAGGATAAAATCCTCCATTAGCTTCCCGAACTATTTTATCCAAATAATCTAACAGTTTTAACGTTTTTTCGCCTGTCATACGGAAATCTATTGCCATATTCACACCTGGTCGCGGAAACGACATCATTCCCGGCGAAACCACATCACCAAAAGTTTTCATTACAACAAGAAACGAACTCAGACCTGAAACAGCAACAGCTTCGAGAAACTTTTTATACGTTTGCTGCTCTTTTCCGAACGGAATAACGAACTGATATTGCAAGAAACCATTTTTTCCATAAGCGCGATTCCAATGGTAAACAGTATCGAGCGGATAAAAGAATGGATCATAATGAACAATATCCTTTTCAATCTTGTTCATTTGTTTGTTAAAATATAATTTATTAAAAGCATTTACAGTACAGGAATTAATAAATGGCGCTTCGATTGGCAATGCTTTTGGTGGTTTCTTTTTTATTTCTGGAATATCCATTTTTTTTGGATCGGCGTGGTTCCCACGATTATAAATACCTCTACCCATCGAGCTACCCCGTGCAGTGCAATCCACCCAGGCGACCGTATAATCAAAATCTTTTTCAGAATCTTGGTTTATTTCATAAAACTCTTCCAAACGGTCAAATTTAATAGCTTCCATAGCAAAAAATTCACTTGGGCAAGGCGATAACTGTATTTCCATCCAGGTAATCAAGCCAGTAAGCCCTAAACCGCTAATTGTGGCGGAAAACATATCAGAATTCTCTTCGGGCGAACATATAATTCTTTCACCATTTGAGCGGACAAGCTCGAATTTCCTAACGTGGCGACCGAAAGTGCCCCCCTTATGATGATTTTTACCGTGAACATCGTTCGCTAATGCACCCCCAACTGTTATTAGTTTGGTTCCGGGAGTAGTCGCCGGGAACCAGCCTAATGGCAACGCAAAATCGAGTATTTGCTCCAGAGTAACGCCGGCTTCGCAGCGCAAAATTCCCTTTTCGCGGTCAAAGCTAATGAAACGATTTATTCCGCGAGTATCGAGCAATACACCATTCTCATTCAAACAGCTATCGCCATAGCTTTTCCCACAACCATAAGGAAGAACAGGCTTTGAAAACTTATTAAAATCGGGGATCTCGCTTCTCCAAAACAACTTTTCAACTTGGGCTGGTAGTTGTTTCGGATAACGTCCCCAAGATTCATAATCATTTAAACTCATAAAGCAGCTCCAATTATTAAAATTAAAACCAAAAATCCAACTACATAGCTCACCGGGTCTTTTGCAGTGAATACTATTGGGTCGTCGTGCATTTTGCCCCTATGGGCAACAAACCAAATCCGCGTTATCCAATATAATAGCATAGGGGCAATAGCCCACAACATTTCAGGTCTTTTGTACAATCCAAGCACTTCTTTGCTATTGACATACAAAGCAAACACAAGCACCGAAAGATAGCCACTCGAAGTTCCCAAACTCCTTAGCAAACTTAAATCTTCGACATGATAGCCTCTACCCTTTGCTTTTGTCTCATTAGTCTCGACCAATTGATTTAATTCTGTATATCTTTTTACAATAGCAAGATTTAAAAATAAAAACAACGAAAAAGCAAGCATCCAATAGGAAACTTCGACATCAACCGCCATCCCGCCAGCAATCAATCTTAAAGTATATAAACCAGCAAGTATAATAATATCAACAATATATATTTCTTTTAACGAAAATGAATACAGTGTTGTCAGTATCAGATAGACCACAAGAACAAGAAAAAAATTTAAAGGAAGAAAAAAGATTGAAAAAATGATGCCAATAGAGAAAAGAAAGATAGATAGGTACAATGCAGATGGAACGTTAATTTTCCCTGACGCAATAGGACGAAAGCGCTTTCGCTTGTGGGCACGGTCTGCCTCGATATCGAACAAATCATTAAGAACATAAACAGATGATGCCGTCAAGCTGAATGCAAAAAATGCAATGATATTAAGAATAATGAGATGGAAATCTGCAACCAAATGAGCCATTAGCAATGGGAGCAAAATCAAAATATTTTTTATCCACTGATAAACACGTATCTCCTTAATGAAATCCTTGATTGTTGTTTGCTCCGGGAAAAACACATTGCCAACATTGCCGGATTTTTGAGCTTTTTTTGTTAAACTTTCTGTCCGATGGACGATATGTGCAACACCAGAAGAAGCCCAGACGGCAATATCTGCCTTGGAATCGCCTATATAATCGAAACCACGTTCCCCATATTTTTCAATAAGAACACGACTTTTTTCATTAGAGCGAAGATTAACAGATTCTGTAGCGATCACTTCATCGAAAATACCGAGATAATCGCTTACACTATCGGCAATTGGCTTGACTGTTGCAGTGGCTAAAACAATTTTTCTTCCTTTTTTCTTTTCTAATTTGATAAAATCAAGAACATCCTGTCGATAAGGAAGTAATTCGGGGTGACAGCGAGCATAATGATCAATGCTTTGTTTAAAAAATAGTTTTCCTTTCAATATCCAAAAAGGAAGTAAAAACAGAATAAAAGGTCTTCTTCTAATAGCGATAATCGTCGATTCAAGAAGTGTGTCAGTTACTATGATTGTGCCGTCCAGGTCAGCAACTAATGGTATGTTGTCCCTGTTTGTCATCAGCTTTTAGATATTTTCTTTTCAAACAACTGCAAAGCCACTCCTACTATTTGGTCCATATTGTAATATTTATATTCAGCAAGCCTGCCAATGAAAAAAACTTGACCGTCGAGCTTCTCTGCTTCTTTCTTATATTTTTGAAAAATCTGCTCGTTTTTTTCTTGTAGAATTGGGTAATATGGCTCGTCTATTTCTTTTATGCAAGGTTTCGAATATTCAAAGGCAATCGACGTTTTATTGGTCTTTTGCTTGTAAAAGTGCTTGAACTCTGTTGTTCTTATATAATCGTAATCATTAGGATAGTTTAGCTGTGCAATCTCTTGATAATATTGCTGGTTATAAGTTTTAATATCGAATACTTGCGTTCTATATGACAAATCGCCATATATATAATCAAAAAAGTAATCTATCTCTCCGGTATAAATCAATTTATCATATTTTATATCATTCATTACAGACTTAAATTCTGTATTTAATAGCAATTCAATATTTTTATGATTAATAATTTTTTCAAAAAGTACAGTATAGCCTTTTAGGGGCAATCCTTGATAGCGGTCTTGGAAATAGCGATTATCGCGTGAAATGAATACAGGAACACGTGAAGAAACGGAATAATCAAGTTCTTCAGGGCGAAGCGACCATTGTTTAAGATTATAACCAAGGAAAACTTTAGTGTAAATAAAATCTGCGAGCTTTTGCAATTCTTCGTTATTAGTGCGTTTTAAATGAAGAATAGGAATCTTCATTCCAGCACCATAAGTATTTATAAGCAAATCAACAATTCTATTTGCATAATCAAAATCAAAGAGTTGATATATAGAATTTATATTAAATGGCAAGGGTATATTTTTGCCATCAATAAGGGCAAGCACCAGATGATTATAATTATTCCATTCTGTAAAGTTGGAAAGGTAATCCCACACCCTTTTGTTATTTGTATGAAAGGCATGAGGTCCATATTTATGGACAAGAATACTGTTTTCGTCCAAATAATCATAGCAATTACCGCCAATATGCCCCCTCGAATCGATTATCATAACTTTTTTATCGAGTTGCGAAGCAATCCGTTCAGCAGTAACACAACCGGCAAATCCTGCCCCAACTATTAAATAATCATATTTCATCTTCTCTAACTCCAAACTCCTAACTCCCAACTCCTAACTATGAAAAATATACTTCTTAATGTCTTCAATACTAATTATCTTAAAAGCAAAAACGATAATTACAAAAATACTAAAAGTTATCGCAATAGCTACAAAAGTATGAATATTCAAGATCATAGCATAATATCCCAAAGAACCGCTTAATATCCCAATCAAAAGTAGTTTAAAATAATAAACAAGATAAAATTTTTTTAAATGCTTAAAAAAGAAATATGATAAACCGATAGAAACACCAAATTCGCTTGCCAATGCCGCCAAGGCAGCCCCATTATAAGAATAAATTGGAATTACAATAAAATTGAGAATAATGTTGAAAGAACTGCCGATAATAATAGCAATCATAGCTTGTTTTTCCATTTTCCAAGCAATAAGAGGCACATTCATTGCTACATTGATGTAGGCAAAAAATGTTGAAACCATCAAAATTTTTAAAACAGTAGATGCTTCTAAGAACTCGTTTCCGAAGACAGTGATGACGGAGAATTCTGAATAAGTAAAAAACATTACAGTTGTAATAGTAGCTGAAACTGCAAGTAAAAGAGTAAATTTTGAGACAGCTGTCC
>CAYVTD010000038.1:18398-29539 GCA_964454445.1 uncultured Hyphomicrobiales bacterium | reverse complement strand
AAATGAATTTAACCCATAATTTCCAACTTTTTATAATGTAAAAAAAGGAAAAAAAATCAATTATTATCTTTATTAAATCAGGAAAGAAAGCAAAAATTATCTTACTATCTTACAATATCGAAATAAAAAACTAATGCCATAAGCAAAAGCAATAGCATCATTCCAGCCTGCTGAAATGCCATTTTCACTTTTACAGGCACTTCACGCCTGATGACTGTTTCAATTAGTATAAAAACTAAATGTCCACCATCGAGAGCTGGCAGCGGGAGTATATTGATAATTCCCAACGAAATCGAAAGTAAAGCCATAAATTGAAGGAGATAGGCAAAGCCAATTTTTGCTTGCTCTGATGCTTTCTGTGCTATCATTATCGGACCGCCGAAGGATTGCTTGAAGGAAAGATTGCCGGCAAAAATCTGATAAATTGATGTCAACAAGAGCGTCGAAGTGCCAACTGTTTCGTTTACTCCATAGACAATTGCTTCGCCGATACCAAAATTGATGTGTTTTACTAGTCCAGTGTATTCATTGCTTATCTGAACACCGATCATGCCACTTTCGTTTGTAATCAGCGAATCGCTCATAATGCGTCCATTACGATTCCAAGTCAATTCGATTTTTTGATTCTTATGGTGCTTGAGTGTTTTCGAAAACTGCTCGTAACCACCGTCTATCGGCATACCGTTAACTGCAACCATAGTGTCGCCTGGCTTCAGTCCAGCTTTGCCTGCCGGTTTTATTGTTTCAACAGCAAGCAAGTAAGCTTTTATATTGTCAGGTTGCAAGCCAAGAGATTTTTTGTTCTCTATTGCATTTAAAATCTGTTTGCCATCGACTTCGATATTAACATTTTGACCATTTCTATTTATTACAATAGTTTTTTTCTGTCCCATATCGTCGAAAGCAAAGCTGCGAATCATCTCATCCCAGTCGTTTACTTTTTTCTCGCCGATTGAAATAATTCTATCGCCGGCAATAAAGCCGAAATCTTTGGCAATACTTGCATTTTCCACATATCCGATGGTTGTTGTGTCATAAACTGATTTGCCTTGGATAAAGGTTAGAACTGAAAAAATAACAATAGCAAGCAAAAAATTCATAATCACACCTGCAGACAAGACAAGAGCTTTTTTAAAGTTATTTTTGGAACGGAATTCCCATGGTTTCGGCTCGGAAGAAATGAATTTTTCATCTAAGCTTTCATCAACCATTCCAGCAATTTTTACAAAGCCACCAATTGGAAGAACGGATACGCGATAATCACAATGGTCTCCGAGTTCAATACTTTTGGGGAGATTGCCAAAAGTAAAACCTATAACTTTATTCCAGCCGAAAAGGCGCATTCTTTCAGGATTAAAAGTGAATCCTGCAGAGAAAATCTCTGCCCTCATTCCGCTGATACGAGCTGCAAGAAAATGACCAAGCTCGTGGATTACTACTATTATACCAATTACTAAAAGAAAATAGAAAATACTACTAAGGGCTTCCATATATTTTTTTGGGATTAATTAAAAAGTATCACAGATTAAGTATTTGAATTAATTAAAATTTTCAAGAAATTTCTGGTTTCCAAATCTGTGCTGATTATTTCCGCTATGGACGGATTTTCAATAGTATCTATTTTATACAGGGCAGTTTCTATTAAGCGGGGAATAGCAACAAAAGGAATTTTTCCGTTTAAAAATGCCTCGACAGCAACTTCATTTGCAGCATTTAAAATAGCAGGAGCAGTACCACTAGTTTTGAATGCCTCGAAAGCCATTCGAAGACAAGGAAATCGCTCGTAATCAGGTTCCTCGAAAGTTATAGTTCCTATATCTGCCAGATTCAATCGCGGGAAATTGTAGTGGCGTCGCTCAGGATAAGTAAGTGCATAAGAAATCGGTATTTTCATACTCGGCACTCCAAGTTGCGCCTTCACCGAACCATCAACGAACTGGACCATAGAATGGATTATGCTCTGTGGGTGGACGACAACCTCGATTTGGTCAGGTTTTAAGTTAAAAAGCCAATATGCCTCGATGACCTCGAAACCCTTGTTCATCAGTGTTGCCGAATCAATCGTAATTTTGTTGCCCATCAACCAGTTGGGATGGTGCAATGCCTGTTCGAGTGTGATAGAAGAAAACTCGCTTTGAGCTGTTCGCAAAAAAGGACCGCCGGAAGCCGTCAAGATGATTTTTTCGATTTGATTTGGGTTTTCGCCAGCTATACATTGCAAAATAGCACTATGTTCGCTATCAACAGCAAGTAAATTTGATTTACTTTTTTCGATTGCGCTATAAATCACATTGCCGGCGCTAACAAGTGTTTCTTTATTGGCTAATGCAAGGTCGATACCTGCTTCGATGACAGCCAAAGCGGGTTCGACGCCGGAAAATCCAACAAGTGAAGATAAAACAAGGTCGTTTGCAGGATCTGAGGCGGCTTCTATAAGTGCTTCTCTGCCACAATTAATGTATATATCGCTGTTTAATTTCAATCTAAGGGCTTGACAAGATGCTTTATCGGCAGCAATAATGCCTTTCGGTTTATATTTGATAACTTGTTGGGCTAGCAGCTCTATGTTGTTGTTCGCAGTAAGGAAGCCTATTTCAAATTCGTCGCTGAGCGATTCCAACACTTCAAGGGTTTGCACACCTATCGAACCAGTCGAACCAAGGATGCTTATTGTTCTTTTATTCTTCATTTATTATAACTTTTGTGAGCGTTTAATAATTGTAACAACTCTTTGAAGCCGGGGAATATTTCCATTAAAAAATTGCTTTCTTAATATTTCTAATGCTTCTATTCGTTTTTTCTAAATTAAAAATTCGAGGATTTTTCGATTACAAATACTCTTGTGTAATGTCCTTTTGTCTCCTGTAAGAATAGAAACGAAAATCGTCGATTCTTATGTTGTCGTCTTGCTGGATTTTAATTCTGGCGAAGTATTTTATCATTAGTTTAGAAAGTCGAGAAATGGTTCCTTCCATCAGATAAGGAATAATGTAAGGATGAGCTGTGAGTCGCAACCGAAATTCATTTGAATCGCTGCGGAAAGATTTCAACCAGCGTTCGATGGAGTTCATCAGAACAGCTTTCGATGTAACTCTACCGGTGCCACGGCACATTGGGCAGGTATCGCTGATTTTTTCGCTTATTGCCTGATTGATGCGCTGGCGTGTGATTTGTAAAATATTAAGTTGCGTAAGAGGATAGACAACCGATTTGGCACGGTCGCGTAACATTTCCTTGCGCATTTGTTGATAGATTTTTTTTCTATTTGCCTCTTGCGACATATCAATGCAGTCCACAAGAATCATTCCACCGATATCGCGAAGCCTGAGCTGCTTTGCAATTTCGTGGATTGCTTCGAGATTTGTATTCAAGGCTGTTTTTTCTTGAAGTCGCTCGGATTGCGAGCGGCCAGAGTTCACATCGATAATAAGCATTGCCTCGGTAGGTTCGATAACCACTGAACCACCACTTGGCAAAAGCACTTTCTTTTGATAAGTCGTTTCAAGTTCATTTTCGATGTCGAAAGCATCGAAAATAGGTTCTTTCCCCTGATAAAGTTCGATAATTTCCACAAGATTGGGGGCTACCCATTTTAAATAACCGGTAATTTCCTTATAGAGTTTTTTCGAATCGATATGAACTTTTGTAACGTCTTTCGTTAAAAGGTCGCGGATAACGCTTTTAGCGAGTGTCATATCTTCGTAAAGAAGCATTGGTGGCGAACCTTTTTTTATTTTCTTTTCAATTTCTTTCCAAATCTGTACGAGATTGTCCCAGTCGTTTTTCAGTTCGCTTTCAGTTTTATTAGCTGCAGCAGTCCTGATGATACAGCCGAAACCTTCGGGGAGAGTGTTCTTGGCAAGAAATCGAAGGCGCTTTCTTTCTTGATAGGATTGAATCTTTCTTGATATACCGAGAATATTGTCGAATGGGAGCAAAATAACATTTCTGCCCGGGATACCAATTTTAGTAGTGATTTTCACACCTTTTGTGCTATAAGCCTCGCGGATAACTTGCACAACAATTCCCTGCCCTTGCTCGAGTTTTATCTGTACTTTACCTGATTTTTTTGTATTAAAAGTAACAGCATCGTCCTTGGCAATCGATTTCTCAGCAGATTTGGCTTTAGCTTCAGATTTTTGCTTACCTATCCCCTTGCTGCTTTCAGTAGTAACATCTTTTTTTGCTTCTTTTCCTTTTGGCTTTCCTTTTTCTTTTCCTTTTGGCTTTCCTTTTTCTTTTCCGTTGTCATCATCGGTATCGAAGGTGTCGTCATCGTCGGTGAAAACGTTTTCGTAAGATTCGTCGATGTCAGAAAAATGAAGGAAAGCGTCATTTTTTAGTCCGATGTCAACAAAAGCGGCATTAATACCGGTTACTATTTTGTTAACTTTACCATAATAAATATTGCCGACGGAGCGCTCATGGTCAGGTAGCTCAATAAAAAACTCGGCTAATTTTTTATCTTCCGTTATTGCAACGCGCACTTCGTTGAGTGTCGCATTAATGATTATTTCTTTTTTCATCGCGGTTATAACCCAATGCTTATTGATACAGTGATTGTAACATCAATGAAATATCCTAATCTTTTTTTGATAGCATCCTTGTTATTTCCAAAAGAACATTTGTGAAACAACCGGGCTGCTTACCATAATTTTTTGGGCTTGATGGACGAAGGGAGTGAAAAAGAAAATCTAGAACTATATGGCTCATTAACAACATAATTCTCTATCTCGAAAGTAATAGAGCCATCAGTCTTTGGAAAGCGAAAAACAATTTTCTTTGGGAGTTGTTTTCCAGAAAACTCAGCAAAATTGCTATAAAAAGTATTTAATATCGCACCTTCGCCTTCCAATTGCTTTTGATATTGCACAATAGCCTTTTTTTCGCTGGAATAGATAGCAAATTCAGCAAATTCCTTTTGGCTTTTATTGGAGAATAATAAGTCTATTGTTTCAGGGTTTTGCGGCATTAATTCGAATTTGTCAGGCTCTCCGGGGCTCTCGTTGCGGAAAAGGCGAATAAAATCATAGAAAGAAACTGGTAGATTCAAAGCGGCTTTTAAGCTTTCTTCGTCGGGGATGCCTTCGTAAGCTTCGGCATTGAAGGTGTTTAACATAAGAAAATAATCTTGTCTGGCATATAGTTTGCCAATGTTAATGCCGAATGGTCCGTATATCTCCAATAACAAGGAATCTGTTCCGACAGTGCTCAGCTTAAACCTTGCCGTGTTGCTTGCCTGAGGAAACGACATCATCACGCTACCGACGGCTCCCAATGTTTGTATGTCGGATTGTCTCCCAACAAATCTGGCTTGAAATTCCTCCCTTTTTGTTTCTTGCGTGCCCGCACAAGAAATCAGAATCATTGAAAAAAAGATTATGAATAAATATTTCATTTAGATTTCGTTTTTTATTTATTTTCTCGAATAAAATTATTCTTTATTCGTAATATTTTATATCATTATGCAACTAGAAGTTTTACAAAAATAAGAAATAATAAGTTTATATGCTATATATAACAAAAAAATTGGGCTTTTCTGCAGCACATCGGCTTTATAATCCTGAGTTTGATGACGATAAAAACGAAAAAGTTTTTGATAAATGCAATAATTTCTATGGACATGGTCATAATTATACTTTAGAAGTAACTATTGCCGGCAAACCAGATACTGAAACCGGTTACTTATTCGATTTGAAAAAGCTTAAGGATTTAATTCAAAACGAAATTATCGACAAAGTCGATCACAAGCATTTGAATTATGATATCGATTTTCTTGAAGGCATTATACCAACTGTCGAAAATTTAGCAGTCGTGTTTTGGAGAATTCTCGAAAAAAAGTTACCGCAAGGAAAACTATATAAGATTAAAATTAATGAAACAGACAATAGTTGGGTCGAGTATCTCGGCGAAGAAATTGAAATAAAAAGATTTTCAAAAAAATAATTTTTTATTAATATTAAATTATAGCAAAGATTGTGGATAATAAACATAAAAATTCGGTAAAAGCAAACATTTTGCATACATACCTCGAAGAAGACAAATATGATGATTTTAACCACGAAGAGGATATCGCTGCCCTTCCTGACTTTAATAGCGAAGGCAAGCCATTGTTCGATGCCAATGGCAATATGGAGATTTCCTCATTAGAAAGAGCAGAAATGCTTGTTAAACTCAAGTTGAAATTTGAGGAAGTAATGGATATTCTTCGTATCTCACGCAAGGATCCTAATAGTACAAATACCGCTTACAGAATTGCGAAAATGTTTGTCAACGAACTGCTTTCAGGAAGATTTGAGGCAGCACCCAAACCAACTGTTTTTCCGAACAGGAAAAAGGTTGACGAACTCATTATAAGTAAAGGCATTAATGTGATGTCGCTTTGCTCGCACCATTGGCAGCCAATAAGCGGTACTTGCTCCATAGGATACATACCTGGCGATTATGTTATTGGTTTGTCGAAGCTTACGCGTGTTGTCGATTGGTATTCCCGCCGCGGGCAAATTCAAGAAGAATTAGGCGAACAAATAGCAGATTATCTCGAAAATTTACTTCAGCCAAGGGCGCTTGGTGTCGTTCTCAAAGCAAAGCATTATTGTATGATTGCTCGCGGAGTGAAAGGCTCGGAGGACAAGTCGATGATGGTTACTTCTGTGATGCGAGGGTATTTGCTCGAAGATTTTAACCTTCGTAATGAGTTTTTAAAATTGATAGAATAATAAATAAGGTGATATATGCAAGAAAAGAAAGTTAGTTTTAAATCATCGCGAAATCTGATTGTTATAATGAATGTTTTGGCATCAATTTTGTTTTTTCTTAGCTACTTTTTTTTAAAGAATATTTGGCTATTAATTGGGGCAATTATTCTGATAGTAGGAGCAATAATAGCTTTTTTTGTGATTAATTTTTTAGGAAAGAAACTACTTTCGCCAAAAAAGAACAATGGATTGTAGAATATTAGACAGATGAATATGATTGATACTATACTCCCAAAAATAAGAGATGACATTTCTTACAAGATTCTCAACCAAAAACCAAGAGAAATAATATTATTCGATCCGAAAGGATATACTAATGTCGAATTGCAATTGCCGATTGAGATAGTGCCTGTTTTGCAGTTGCTTAATGGTAATCTTGGCTTACAGCAACTTGAGAATATTCTGCAATCCCAATTTGGCAAAGATTATGATGTCGAACCACTCTATAACTTATTTAAATATCTTGACCATCTTGGCTTTATGGATACTCTTAGATTTCGCACATTGAAAGAGGAGCTTAATTCATATCTTGAATCTCTCGTAAGACCGCCTATCTGTGCCGGTGGCACCTATTCATCAAATCCAATTGAATTGGCTGCCCAGCTTAACAATTTAATGTCAAAATATGACTCTAATAAAGTAAAAAAAGGAGCAAAGGCAATAATTGTTCCTCACATCGATTTTAGGATTGGCGATGATGCCCTTGCAAGCTATGCAGCGCCATACCATAGCATTAAAGAAAGCGATGCCGATTTGTTTGTTATTTTTGGAACTGCCCATCATGGTAATTCAGACGACTTTATGTTTTCTGCTAAAGACTTCCAGACTCCTTTAGGAGATGTGAAAACAGATAGGAAGCTCTTAGATGAAATAAAAACAAGTGCCGATTTTGAAATTACCATTGATGAGATGGCACACAAGGACGAGCATTCAATCGAACTGCAAACAGTGCTGCTCAAGCATTTTTTCAAAGAAAGGGATTTCCGCATATTGCCCATCTTAAGTGGATCATTTTACAACTATATAATAGATAAGAGCAATCCATCAGAAAACCTCAGATATATGAAGATAATCAAGGCAATCAAACAGAGCATAAGCAAACTCAATCGTAATCCAATTTTTATAGCAAGTGGCGATTTGGCTCATATTGGCAGAAAATTTGGAGATAATTTTGATGCCGAACCTGAGCTTAACCGTTTAAGAGATGAGGACCAACAGTTAATAAAAGCTTTGGAGAAAAACAAACCTGAAAAGTTTTTCGAGGAGATAAGCCGAATGGACGATAAAAACAAAATCTGTGGTCTTTCGCCTTTTTATTCTCTTTTGAAGATTATTGAACCTAAAAAAGCAATTTTTTATAAATATGGACAATGGAACGAAATCGAGCAGGCATCGGCTGTGTCATTCACGGGCATTTCGTTTTATTGAATTATTGCTTTCGCATCTATAGAATATGAATTTTTAAGCTCATTTTCAATCTCTTTTGCAGCTGATCGAGCATCTTCTACAGTCATTTCATTGGGGAAAGCGATAAAAAAAGAAACTTCTTTGTACTCTCCCAAACTTTTCATTTTTGCGCCATAAAGGCTTAATAATTCAGGACACTTTTGCTTGGAAAGAGAGTAAATCATTGGTAATATATCCTGAGGCAGGGCTGTGCCGAGCAGTTTTTTCACTGAGCTATCAAACATAAGGTAAGCATTAAGTAGTAACAAAAAAGCAATTATCAAGCCATAAGCTCCATCAAGCCACCATGGTAATGAATGTAAAAAAGCGATTGTGCTTATGAAAAATGAAGAAATAATGTCGTATCTATGAAAATTTCCCATAGATACAAGCGATTTTGAATTTATCTTCCTACCATAAAAGAACAATACTTGAGCGTAGAGCTCCTTGGAAATACTTGATAGTAAAAAGATTTTAAAAGAAAAAGCTGTAAACATTGCATATTCGAAGTTGCCAATGCCGATAATCGATTCAAGCAAATAATAGGTGCCAACTAGAGCGATCATTATCGTAATTACAATAATTCCTATCGACTCTACTCCACCTTTATCAAATAAATAATGTTTATCATATTTGTCATTAGTAACCTCTTTTTGAAAGTTAGAGTGAAGCCAGAAGCCAATTAGTATGATAATAGAAGAAACTGATGTGGAGAGCGTTAGCCAGGCACTAGCTTTCATCGATATTGAGTTGCTCGCTAGCCCTGAGTAATATTTTAAAACAAAAATTACAGCATTTAAAACTAATGCAACGGTAATAAGAATATAAGCCGTTCTGGTTCTCGAATCATTCCTAAAGAAAGAGGGCATCGCTTATAAATTCCTAACTTTAGAAATGGTTATTTTTGTATTTTGATAATCTGGAATATAAGTTTCGAAACCTTTTCCTTTAGTTTTTGGGCGTTTTTGAACCTTTTTGCTATCAGGTACTATTTGCAAATTATGAGAAAATTCAACGTTTTTTGTATAAATTTTTATTTCATCAAAATAATTTCTTATTGACCTTTCCCTGTCATTAAGAAGCCTTGCTAATTGTTCTTTTGTGGAAATGTTTATCCACTTGAATTGCCGGGTTTTGCCCTTATAGTATTCTTCTTTAACACGCTTGTCTTTAAAATAAGAGTCATAAGACGATAGCTCGATATTAACAGAAACAGCAATATTGTAACGGAGAAAGGCCTTTAGGTCAGTAAAGCTTTGCTTGGCTTCATAAGTTAATACGCTGTCGTTGGGCTTAAAAGCTTGAATATTCATAATCTGAATACCCTCTGTTATCTTCTGAGCTGTAAAATTTAGCCGAATTTCCAAATATTCATCACTTTTTGGGGTGCTAAAATGCTCTTTGCCCGGAGTGATTATGTAACCTTTAGAAGATAGAGTATAGTATGTATTTGGCTTTAAAACTTGCTGGAACTCGCCGGAAGAAGCATTCGACTTGCATTCAACAGTCTTACCGTCGGAATCTGTAAATTGCATATTAGTTGCAATAGGGTTATTAGTACCTTCCTCAGTGAAACTACCTTTAATTACAACCATTGTAACTTGATATAATGAAAGTGCCGTTATTGGCAGAATTAAAATTGTAAAAAACATTAGCAATATCAGTTGTTTTTTACGAAATAACGAAAAAAGTTGTCGATTTTTATAAAACATCATTACTCCTGTTTATTAATAAAAATATGTGTTGCTTCTTTCCAATTTGGCAGAGTCAAACCCAATTCATTGCAAATTTTTTCTGAACTCATAGCTGAAAATGCCGGTCTTGGTGTTGGAAGGTTAAACTCTTTGATACTGCAAGGATAAATAAACTTTTTAATACCCAATTCGTTTAAAATGAATTTTGCCCATTCGTAGCGTGAGCAATAATCCTCGTTGCATAAGTGATATAAGCCTCTTTTATTTTGTCGTATTGCCTCAAGCGTAACATCAACAACGGTTTCGGTATAAGTAGGTGAAGATATTTCGTCGTAAACGATTGATAGAATATCATTTTTATCAGTCCATGCTTTTAATTTGTAAATGAAATTTTGAGTGCCACTACCAAACACCCAGCTAAGCCGAAAAATCAGATAACTCTTAAGCTCTTTTTTTAGAAGGTTTTCGCCTAATAACTTGCTTTTGCCATATATAGTCTTGGGGTTCGGCTGATCTTCTTCGGTATATAAACCTGTACGCTTTGTGCCATCGAACACATAATCAGTGCCATAGTGGACTAAAAAAGTCTTGTGAATTTTGCAAGCATAAGCTAAGTTTCTAACTCCAAGGGCGTTTGCCATAAATGCATCGTCCCAGTCGTTTTCTGCTTTATCTACAAGATTGTAAGCAGCACAATTAACAAGTACATCGGGTTTTGTATTTTCGAAAAGGGATAGCACCTCAGAAAGATTTGATATATCAATTTCTTCGATATCTACGCCGAAAAATGCTTGCTTTTTCTCCGTTAACTTGTTTACGAATGCACTGCCTAATTGTCCTTTGTTGCCAGTAATTAAAAACTTCATTTATTAATCTCAGATTATATAATATTAAATATTTATAAACAAATTTCAAATATTTTTATTTTAAAAAAATAAAGATGGAAGAGACGGTCTTAAATATACTTTTTTTTAATAATCAGATTATGGCTTATAACATAGTAGTTAGAATATCCCTCCCCAGCCCTCCCTTGCAAGCAAGGGAGGGAGGAAGATTACAATTTCATTGCAAGCAAGGGAGGGAGGGAGGAAGATTATAATTACATGCCAAGCAAGGGAGGGAGGAAGATTACAATTTCATTGCAAGCAAGGGAGGGAGGGAGGAAGATTATAATTACATGCCAAGCAAGGGAGGGAGGAAGATTACAATTTCATTGCAAGCAAGGGAGGGAGGAAGATTACAA
>CAYVTD010000038.1:0-18298 GCA_964454445.1 uncultured Hyphomicrobiales bacterium | reverse complement strand
ACAATTTCATTGCAAGCAGGGGAGGGAGGAAGATTATAATTACATGCCAAGCAGGTTTTTTTGAAAAAAACTCTCTTGTAGCCCCCCTTGCTTGCAAGGGGGGTTGGGGGGATAAATATATTATTTATAAATGAATATAATATTAATATATATTAATATATCGAAAGTGTGAAGAAATCTACACACTTTTTTTTGCTTCTTAACATAATATTCTTATATTTGCGGTAATTGTTATTAAATAGGTAAATAAAGTTGAATTATCGGTGGACACAAAGGCAAGAACCCGATGAAAATACTGTCTCAAGATTATCAGAAAAATTGAAAATACCCAAGAGCCTCACAAAGGTTCTTGTTGCGCGTGGAATTGATACGTTTGATAAGGCGAGCAAATTCTTCGACCCTTCATTAAAGGACTTATACGACCCTTTTTTGATGGACGGTATGGAAAAAGCATCGGAGCGCATAGTCAAAGCTATCCAAAAAGGCGAGCCTATTTGGATACACGGTGATTATGACGTCGATGGCACTGGCAGTACTTCTATGACCCTTATGTATCTGAGAGAAGTCGGTGCTAATGCGCATTATTACATTCCTGACCGCTTTCACGAAGGATACGGGTTCTCAAAAAACAGCGTTTCTCTTGCAAAAGAGCTTGGCGTTAAAGTGGTTATAACTGTTGATGTAGGCATAACATCATATGAACCAATGCGCTTTGCCAAAGAAAACGGCATCGACGTTATCATCTGCGACCATCACGAACCAGGAACCGAGGTGCCCGATGTATTTGTCATTGTTGACCCAATGACCCCTGGCAATAAATATCCTTTTAAGCATCTTGCAGCTTGCGGTGTTGCTTTCAAATTGATACAGGCAGTTGGCATTAAGCTCGACAAACCCGAAATTGCAATGAAATATCTCGATTTTGTTGCAATTGCTTCTGCCGCAGATATGGTTCCTCTAGTAGATGAAAACAGGATTTTAGTGAAATATGGCTTAAAATTGCTTAATGAAAAGCCCAGACCTGGAATCAAGGGACTAATTTATTGCACTCGTTTGAAAGAAGGCGCAATTTCTGCGTCGAATATTGTTTATGCAATGGCTCCCTTGATTAATGCCGCTGGGCGGCTCGGTGATGCCTGCAGAGCTGTGGAGATGATGATTCAAGAAGACGAATTTGCCGCATTTCGGATTGCGCAGGAGCTAGAGCAAGAGAATCGTCGTCGTCGTGTTTTTGACGAAACAACTTTTGAACAGGCAATAGTCCATGCCGACAAATGGCTTATGAATCCAGAACGTCGCTCCATTGTGTTACATTATCCCAAGTGGCATGCCGGCGTCATTGGTATTGTTGCCTCGCGACTTGTGGACCGTTATCATTTACCGACAGTCCTGCTTACATCAATTGATGGACTTGCAAAAGGTTCTGCCCGTAGCATTAGCAACTTCGACATCCACGGAGCATTGAAAATGTGTGATAAATACCTTATAGAATATGGTGGGCACAAACACGCAGCCGGCTTGTCCATTGAGGAAAAAGATGTTGCGGCTTTCGCAGAAGATTTCGATGCAATAGCTCGTGAAAAAATTACTAACGATATGGTTGTCCCAGAGTACCTTATAGATGCTGAACTTAAACTTAACGATTTGTCACCGGCTTTTCTAAAGGTTCTCAGCACGTTCGCACCTTATGGTTACGACAATTTTAAACCAATATTTATATCAAAAGATGTTACTAGCGCTAATAATGTGAAAATTATCGGCAATCAACACTTGAAATTCCGTGCTTATCAATCGCATTTCGTTATTGATGCTATCGGATATCAACTTGCGAATAAAATTAACATCGTCAATTCCCGGAAGCCTTTCACAATCATTTACAATCTTGAGGCAACCAACTTTAACGGTTATCCAACGCCTCAGCTACGACTTAAAGACATTAGACCTGACAATGAGTTCTGATAAACGCGATTTTGCTGAATATTTTTTTGCAGCATTAAGCGAACTGATGCAGCGAAATGACTGCGATGACTATGGCAAGGCAATGCTTTCCCGACTACTTTTACGCGAGCTTGTCGATACAGCGATAGCTGACGATCGTCAGTTTTTTAGTTCATTTTATGCTAAATTATCTTTCTTTTTATCAAAAAATCAATTTCAAAATACAATTGAAACTAGTATAAAGAAGTGCAATTATATTTTAAATAGGGCATTTTCAAGTAAAAATAATTTCTTTAATCGCAAACAACTCAATTCAGTATATTTTTCCATTGCCCAGCTTGTTTCTGATTACACTAAGATTGATATTCCCGATACTATTTCTAATTCTATTGCATCAGATTCTTATTTTGAAGCTGACAATTTAACAAAGGAACTACCCAGAGAAATCGAAAAAGTTGAGGCTGTCGTTCTAAAAAGAGGGCACATCGAAAAAAACAGAAATGGAGAAATTATATACTCAGAGATTTATTGCGATAGTGCCGTTTTAGGCGGTTTTGTTCTTCGTCTCCAATATTTTTGGAAGGATTTTTATCGCTGTACTTACTCTGGCTGCTTGATTAATCTTTTTAAAATCAAATCTCTACCTAATGAAAATGGCTATTTTCGAACTGCTCGCGAAACTATCATAGTACTCGAACCAGATATCCTCTTTGATGTTACAGACATCGCTGAATGCTTCCAAAACCGCGGATATAATTACTATTTTTACTTCTTGAAGAAGTATTCTTCAGGATCTATTACAGCTAATATGATGAAGGGTAATTTCATTAACTACTGTTTTGATATGCTTTTAAAGGACGATGAAGTTGATTTCGATAAAGCATATAACAAAGCTATTGCCATAAAGCCCTTGGCTCTTTTTTATCTGTATGATACCGACCCAAAAGGGCTTAAAGCGATAAAAGATGAAGTTAAGCTCCATTTCGACAGGCTTAAGATGCTTGTTAGAGAGATTTCGGGCAAGAGAGCCATCGAGCCGAGCTTTATTTCTCCTGACTATGGATTGCAAGGAAGGCTCGATTTGCTCTTGGAAGACAGCGAACAACCCTTAGTTAAAAACGTTATTGAATTAAAATCTGGAAAAGCTCCTTCAGTCAATCTTAATATTCAAACAATAAACGGGGATAACATTAGGATTGGTCTATGGCACAACAACTTGGCTCAAACATCCTGTTATAATCTTCTTCTTGATTCTTGCTACAAAGGACGACTTGGGAATTCTCAAATATTATATTCTACTGACCCTGAGAATCCTTTCAGGAATGCTCCTAACATCCATATTAAGAAACAAGAGGTTATGGATTGCCGTAATTGGATTGTTGCGCACGAGCGTGCATTGATGCTTAATCATTACAAGCTCTTTGATATGCTTAATCTGGATAAAATTGGCATTATTCCAAAATACTATGAGGCACCAACTTCCCGTTTTGCAGATGCCTACATCACTGCTTCAGCTATAGAAAGGGAGTATTTCCAAGAATTTACATCGTTTATCATCAGAGAGTCTAACGTAGCAAAAATAGGCGATAGTAATGGACATTCCGGCGCTGGATTTTCGTCTCTTTGGCGTCAAACGACGCAGGAAAAACTTCAGATGATGACTATTATAACCGGTTTAAAAATCTTGCAAAGTCACTCGGACTTCGATATCCAACATATATGCTTTCACAGCGAATCGCCTTTATTTGCAGGCTATTTTCGGAAGGGAGATATCCTAATAATTTATCCAGAAAACACTCAAGCCAAGCCATATAAAGGACAGCTGCTCCGAGGATATATTATCGAGATTACCACAGATTATCTAATGGTCAGCTTGCGCAACAAATCGGTTGATAATGATTTGTTTTCTCTTGATATTAAATGGTCAATAGAACGGGATCTAATTGAATCGAGTTCGAAAACTCTATTTCGATCTATTTATGAATTTATAATCGCTTCCCCAGAGAAAAAAAGTATTCTATTAGGTCTTTCTGAGCCAAGATTCCATCATTTAAAGCAACTTAACATCCCTGAACTGAATACCCATCAAAATCAGATGCTTGCCAAAGCTCTTGCATCGCAGGATTATTTCCTTTTCCAAGGACCACCAGGCACAGGAAAAACCTCTTATATTCTTAAAAACCTTGTTCAGCGAATATATGAAGATACTGATGAGAATATTTTATTGCTTGCATACACCAATAGGGCTGTCGATGAGATTTGCCTTGCCCTGCAAAAAATATCGATGGATTTTCCATATATTCGTATTGGCTCAAAGTATTGCACCAATGATTCTCACAACTTATTATTATCGCTAATAGACACTTTGCCATTGCGCGATGTTTATAAGAAGTTAAAAAATACACGAGTTTTTGTAACAACTTGCTCTTCTGCTGCGGCAAATCCAGAATTGTTTGGTTTATTAACGTTTGATACGCTTATAATTGATGAAGCATCGCAGATTCTAGAGCCGCAGATAATCGGCTTTCTTGCTAAAACACGTAGATTTATAATGATAGGAGATGAGAAACAACTCCCTGCGGTCGTAATTCAAGATCCGTCGAAAACTATAACAAAAAGCTCAAATTTGCAAAACTTGTGTTTACACAATCTTGCTGATTCGCTATTCGATAGAATTCTTAGAAATGCGATAAAAAATCACTGGGATAATGCTTATGGAATGTTGATATATCAAGGACGAATGCACGAAGAGATCCAGCGCTTTCCAAGTCGAGTATTTTATAATGGAAAGCTGAAAACAATCCCTGACAACGATTGGCAGCTTGCAAAAAGTGATGTTTTAAGCAGTCAAACAGAAAACAGTCTAATTAAAATGATTACAAAATCTCGATTGATATTCCTGGAAACTACACCAGATTTAAGATTAAAGATTAATTATAATGAGGCTCAGCTTGTAATAAGCTTATGTGAAGCTATATATGAAATTTATAATAAGCAAAATTGTGAATTTAATCAATCGACGATTGGTGTTATTAGCCCTTTCCGCGCTCAATGTTCCGTGATATTTCGACTTATGCCTGCGAATCTACGTCAGTTCATTACAATAGATACGGTTGAACGTTTTCAAGGATCGGAAAGGAATATCATAATTGTTTCTACTGTTGTAAATCACAAGCACTTGCTTAATAATATTGTGTCTGAAGCATTATTTAATGGAGTTACTGTCGATAGGAAGTTAAATGTTGTTTTGACGCGTGCCAAAGATCGTTTTATTATGCTTGGTAATAGTCAAATTTTAAAAGAATCGCCTATTTATAGCAAACTTATCACTCATATAAAAAAATATAATGGTTATTTTGATAATACAACTATTAAAGAGCACATAAACATCATCGAATAAAAAAGCATTTACTGCAATGAAACGTAATGCAATAAATGCTTTTATTTATTAATTCTTAGCTTCTATATTGATTTATAGCATAAACCAAAAAAATTAAAATTATCTCGCCAAGGCATGTCTTAATGACATAAAACCTACAGTACCGAAACCAAGCAAGAATAAAAGCTGAAAAGGAATGGCAGCTATTTCAAGGTAATAAACAGAAATACCAATACCAATTAAGTAATATAGAGCAAAGAGCAATTCGACTACGACAGTCATTTTAATTTTCTTCTGCTTGTAAACTTTTGAGCGCCAGGTGTCGTCGTTGGTTACAATCTGATACTTCGGCGTGCGCGCGAAGCTCGATTTTTTGTTAATTAGTGCTTCGATAACTGCTTTTGTGTTGTTAACAGCAAAGCCCATACTGCCAGCAAGAAAAACGGGAAATAAAAGTAGCCGCCTACGCCAATCCAAATGTATGGCACGCTGCGCATACATATAAAACAAGAATGTGGAAATCGAAGCAAGGACGAAAACAGACATAATGGAGTAATAAGTGTCGTAACCGCCCACAGTGTTTTTGATTAGCACGAGCGGAATATTTAATAAAGCTACCAACATTATGAAAGGAAAAACGATATTACTCGTAAGATGGATAAAACATTCGAGTTTTATCTTAAAAGGCAGTTCAGATTTGAAAACAGCGAGTAGCATTTTCTTGGCTGTTTCTACAGCGCCCTTGGTCCAACGAAATTGCTGAGTTTTCAGAGCATTAATATCGGCTGGTAGTTCGGCAGGAGAAGTAACATTATTCAAGAATTTGAATTTCCAGCCCTTTAACTGAGCTCTGTAACTCAAGTCGAGATCCTCGGTTAAAGTGTCAGGTTGCCAATTACCGGCGTCGATAATGGTGCTTTTACGCCAGATACCAGCAGTTCCGTTGAAGTTAATAAAGAAGCCAGCTTTGTTGCGCACTTGCTGTTCGATAACGAAATGCCCATCGAGAGCCAATGCCTGAGAGCGTGTTAAAAATGAATATTCTTCATTAAGATGCTCCCAACGCGTTTGCACACAACCAATTTGTTGATCATTAAAGAAAGGTATAGTTTTCTTGAGAAAATCTGGCTTGGGAACAAAATCTGCATCGAATATCGCTACAAACTCGCCTTTGGCTATTGCAAGACCTTCTTTCAAAGCTCCTGCCTTGAATCCAGAACGATCTGTTCGGTGAATATAGTGAATGTCGAAACCCAAAGTCTTATATTCGTCAACAAGTTTCTTGGCAAGTTCTTGAGTTTCGTCGATGGAATCATCAAGGACCTGAATCTCAAGTTTTTCTTGGGGATAGTCGATGCTACAAACTGAACGAATGAGTCGTTCTACAACATATAGTTCGTTGAATATTGGCAATTGGATTGTAGCGACAGGATATTCGTCAAGTTCAACGTGATCTGCATTCGGTAGATTGATCGTCTTATAATAGTAATAAAGCAGAACGATACCATGGATACCGAAACCGAACAAAACAGTAAGTGATATGAAATATACCACTAGTAAAAAATTTTCCATAGGCTTAGATGCCCCTTGTTTTCAACATATTTTTTAACTACCAGCCCGACACAACAGCGAGCAAAATATCATCTGAAATCTGATTAAGAGCCAAGTTTACAGCCGCATCGCGAGCCGTCTGTGCCCCAGCCAGCTCATACATCTGTGCATTGGAAAAAGACTTTTTCCAAATTTCTTTGTTTTTAACTCTGTCATAGTAAATCGCCTCGCAGTTAACATTAATTTTTCTTTCCGTTTCGAGCTCGCCCGGGCTTACAGTTGTGGTTTGGTCAGAAATCGAAGAGATAGCAACTTCCAGTCGTGCATCACCGCCTCGTTCGACAAGCCGAAAAGGACTGTCATTTTTAAATTTGTTTATCAAATTTTCTGTCAAAGTACTTCTATATGACGGATTACCATATCCGCTGTTGTCGTTCACAGTGGCTATATATAAATCCTTCAAATAATCCGGCACGTTTCCGCCAGTGAATGAATAACATCCTGCAAGAAACACTGCTAGGATTATACAATTTACAAAAAATATTCTAAGAACAATATTACTTAATAATGAATTGTTGTTAATTATTGTAGAATACATTAAAAACTAATTACTTATGTTAATAATTGTTACGCAAAAAAGGGTTAAATCTTTTTTCGTTTGCAATTGAAGTGCCTGGTCCGTGCCCACATTGGACAATGTAGTTGTCTGGTAAAGTAAAAATCTGTTCGTTTATCGAATGAATTAATGTTTGCCAGTCGCCTCCGGGTAAATCTACCCTACCAACTCCTTGGTTGAACAGAGTATCGCCTGTAAAAACTATCCGGTTAGCGTGTTCAACGATACATACTCCTCCTTCAGTATGACCGGGTGTATGTCTAATCTCCAATGTTATACCTGAAACAGTAAAAACATCTCCATGTTTGTAATAAAAATCAGGAGAGAATGCGTCAATACTAAATGGCAAAGGAATACTAGTGTATTCCATTGGGTTAGTGAGCCGGTATTTGTCATTTTTATGTATGTATATCATAGCGCCTGTTTCTCTTTTAAAGGCAGGGGCGTCTATTGTATGGTCCCAATGAGAATGTGTAAGAAAAATTGCATTTAGTTCAATTCTATTATCCAATATATAAGGCAGCATTAGATGCAAAGATTCCATTGGCGCATCGATTAACACACCCTCCTTGTGGACTTCGTCGTAAACAAGATAACAGTTCGTTGCGACAGGTCCGGCTTCAATAGATCTAATTTGCATACATTTTTTTCTTTTGCACAAGAATAAAACACAAATATAAAAAATCTTTCAGATAAAATAGAAAATTAAATGTTTTTTTTGTATCTTTTAAAAATAATTTATTTCATTTTTTCAATCAATTAGTTTTTTTTTAATTATTTTTGAAAGGTATGCAATGCAAACAGTTATTCTCTCCGCAGTTCGCACTCCAATTGGTGCATTTCTTGGATCTTTATCTCCTGTAACTGCTCCCAAATTAGGAGCTATTGTCATCAAGGAAGCAGTGAAAAGAGCAGGCATTTCTGCCGAAGAAATTGATGAAGTAATTATGGGCAATATTTTGACTGGGGGCTTGGGGCAAGCTCCAGCTCGGCAGGCATGTGTTTATGCCGGCTTGCCTGTGAGTGTGCAATGTATGACTATTAACAAGGTATGCGGCAGCGGGTTGAAATCTGTGATGCTTGCTGACCAGGCAATTCGCCTTGGCGATGCAGTTACTGTTGTGGCTGGCGGACAAGAATCGATGACTAATGCTCCTTACGCTCTTTTTAATGCTAGAAACGGTTATCGTATGGGAAATGGTGAAGTAGTTGATTTAATGATACACGATGGACTGTGGGATCCTTACCATAATATACACATGGGCAATGCAGGCGAATTGTGTGCCTCTGAGTTTCATCTTTCACGTGAAGCTCAAGATGATTATGCCATCAATAGCTACAAACGTGCTCAAGAAGCTCAGAAGAATGGTTGGTTCGACGAAGAAATTACACCTGTTGTTATCGAAAACAAAAAAGGAAATATTATAATTGATAAAGACGAAGAGCCCGCAAAAGTAAACTTTGATAAAGTTGCAGCTTTAAGACCGGTATTTAAAAAAGATGGCACTGTAACTGCCGCTAATGCTTCTTCTATTGATGATGGTGCAGCGGCTTTAGTCGTAACTTCCGATGCTAATGCAAGCGCCAAGGGCTATAAACCCCTTGCAAAGATAATTGCTCACTGCTCGTACGCACAAGACCCACAATGGTTTACGACAGCACCTGCAGAAGCAATTAGTAAAGTTGTAAACAAGGCTGGTATGAAACTCGGAGACATCGATTTATTTGAAATCAACGAAGCTTTCTCGGTTGTTCCGATGGTAACAGCCCAAAAACTTGGCATTTCTTATGACAAGGTAAACATTCATGGAGGCGCTGTTTCGCTCGGACATCCAATAGGTGCATCTGGTGCAAGAATACTAACTACTTTGATTTATGCCTTGAAAAAACAAGGGAAAAAGTATGGTATTGCTTCGCTTTGCATTGGTGGAGGCGAGGCAAATGCCATGATTATTGAAATGATGTAATTATTCTAAGATCAGTTTCACAAACGAGCAGTTGTTAAAGCCGCTCGCTGTGCATATATAATTTCCTCTAGGCAATGAGGTACCGCTTTTTGAAGTGCCATCCCATTTTAAAACATTTTTGCCAGAAGGCATAATGCCGTCGAAAAGATTGGCGACAATATGCCCTTGAAGGTCGTAAATGTTTACTGTTATCAATCCGCTTTCGGGCGAGTCTATTTCGATGGTTGTTGCCTCTTTGCTTGGATTTGGATATGCTACGACATTAATTTTTTTGGCAATACTCGAAGCTTCTTTAGTTTCAACAGAACTGATACCTGTGATTTTAAAATCCCATATTCCACGTCCATAAGTCCCAAATCTAACAGTCTTTAACTGTGGTACATATTCGACAGACCAATATGTTTGGTCAGGCGCTCCCATGCCAGACATGTCATACCATTTATTGACCTTTACTACATAAACATAAGGACCAACTTGGGTGGCTGCAAAAAGGAATTGCTCATCGTCGGAAATAGCCATATCCAAAATTAAAGTTTTTGGCAAGCCATCGTCTATCGGCTGAAAAGTATCGCCATTGTCTTTGCTAAGATATGACCCTGGATTTGAATATCCAGAGCCGCCGATGAAAACAGTACCGAAATCAATTTGAGAAGGGACAATGCTATTCCCATAAAAATAATGAGGCTGTGGACCTTGGAAATCTTGGCTTATAGTCCAGTCAATTCCCTTGTTGCTCGAAGTGTAAAACCTGCCCAAGCCGTCCATGGCATATAAATAATTTGTTTTTACGGGTGAAAAAGCGATTGCTGACAGATTAGCATTAGGATCGTCTGCTTTAAAATTATAATCGAGCATTTTTCCGTTAATATTTACTCCATCGAAGTCGAGTCGCCAAAGATTGGAGCTTCCATTTTTGCCTCCTGCAGCAACATAAGCCGCTTTGGGATTGTCGGGATCGGCTATTATCGGTGGCATCCAGAGCCATCCAGTTCCGTCGAAAGTCCAACCAGCTGCGGTATAGTCATCTTTGGCAATATCCTTATATAAAAGTGCCCAGCCGGGATACACAGACCAAAGGTGGGTTCCTCTATCTGATGAACACAAATGTCCATAATCACCGCTAATTGTTTGCTCAAATTCTAAAGTATTATCATTGTGATAGATTGCCCTTTGAAAGCCCTGGTCCTGACTACCTGCGAAAACGATCTGAGGGTTTGGCGGGTAAGAATATGTGCTGTAATATTGGCTAACATTTAAGTTGTTTAATGATATATTTGTAACATCGATGGAATAGTTTTTTGAAATATATAGTCCACCATCGGTTGCAATCAACATTATTTCCTCGTCTGGCTTATCTGGATTTACAAAAAGCGAGATCCCGCAGATATCAGCGTGTAACTTTGTGAGTGGTTCGGGATAATAATCGTACCATTCGTTGACTGTTTCCCAGTTGTGATCATCATTTATATTTCTATACATATTTACTGAACCAAAGAACAATTTTTTACTTGACAGGTTCGACATTGCAAGGCTGTTATCTTGGAAAGGGTTAGCCATAATTTCACTTTCAAATTCGGTTTGACCCCGCAAATAGTGTTTGAAAAATGATGACACTCTGCCTTGTTTTGTATTCCGGTTTTGCATTATGCAAATCACAGAATCCAAATCATTAAAAGAGCCTGCGAGCAATATTTGATATATATCTGTAGTTTCGCCAGGCGGGTTAAACTCGAGAGATTCTCTTGAGATGGTATCTCCATTAGAATTGAAAACATATAAGTCGTCTGGAGTTGCCAAATAACATTTGTCGCTGCCATACTGAGGAGCCCAGATGTCGAGAACGTTAACCGACAAATATGTTGAATAAATTCTTTTAAAACTTTCGCAAAAGTCGTTTGAAATGTATATTGATGTTAATGGCTGCCACAAGTCGTAATCGAATTCTTGAACGAGAATGAAAGTGGTATTTTTCTCATTATCAAGGACTGCGCCACGCTTCATCCAACCCCAGTTGGCAGGTATTTCGAGACCTTTGGCTGTCTCCCAAAGTTCTCCATTATTGTCTGAATACACAACGCTCGCCGGCGAGTTTCGAACTACAATAATTCTATTTTGCTGAGTTTTTTTGAGAAATTTTACTGTTCTAATATCATAAAAATTCATTCTATCATTGAGGCATTGCCAGTTTTTGCCATTCAAGGTTCCTTGCCAGATGTTGCCTCCGCTCGAGGCTGCTATGATAATGTTGCGCTGGAAATCAATGTCAGCAGTATGAATTCTGCCCGCTTGATTTTTGCTGCCTCTTTCTATCCATTTTCCTCGAATTATACCATCAGCTATGGTTTCTTCGTCAGCGAGAATTTGCTCATAGTTTTTGTGTTCTAGCATTTGAATCAATTTGTCCTGACGATATATGCTTTTAGCATTTAAAATTTCACTTTGAATAATTCTCCAATCTAAATCAGGCTCGATTCGATTCATTTGGTCTATCCATTGCTGGCGCAGTTCTTTCTTGTGAGGGTTCTTCTCCATTTGGAAATTTGGTAGTATGTCTGATGAAAAACTGCTAATAGTGAATAATGCAATTAGAACAAAAAGAGCTAAAAACTTAAACATTTTATAACCTTTTAATAAATTTTTAATAAAAAATAAAACTAAAGGATATTATAAATAATGAACTATCGTATCTTATAATTAACGTTCTAAATATCGAAATTGTGTATTTCCAAAAATTATTAATATTTTTTTATATAGTTTGATAATAATTTATTATTTTGCAAGAAGTTGATTATTTAAAAAATAATTATCTAGGAAATAAGAAATGAAAAAAATCGGTTTGCTCTACGGTATTGAGAATACTTTTCCAGAAGCATTAATGGAAAAGATAAACACAAAAAATAAAATAAATGTAAGCGCCGAATTAATCAAAATCGGTGGCGTAAGAATGGATGAAATGTTTGATTATAATGTTATTTTAGACCGGGTATCTTTCGAAGCACCTTTTTATCGTTCAGTATTGAAAAATGCAATGTTGAAAGGCATACACGTGTTCAACAATCCATTTTGGTGTAGCGCTGATGACAATTTTTTCCATGCCTCGCTCGGACAAAAAATTGGCATTAAAACTCCTAAAACAATAATTTTGCCGAGCAAGGAATTGCCTCGAGGTACGACACCCGACACAATGCGCAACTTGATTTATCCTCTTAATTGGGAAGCAATTTTCGATTATATCGGCTTCCCGGCATTTATCAAACCAAACATATACAACCGCACCCACAATGAATATAAGGTTTACAACAGTAATGAGTTTTTTTCTGCTTATGACCTAACAGGCGATCAAACAATGCTACTACAAGAAAGCATTGAATATGACGAGTATTATAGATGTTATGTTATCGGCAAAAAAGAAACCAGAATAATGAATTACGACCCGTCGAAACCGCTCCATCTGCGTTATTCGCCAGGAGAAGTGAAAATCGATAAGAAACTTGCTGATGAAATTGAAAAAATATCGCTAAAAATTTGTATCGCTCTTGGATTCGATCTTAATGCTATTGAATTTGCCTTAAAGAATAGCGAATTGTATGCCATCGACTTCTTCCAGCCGGCACCCCTGGCAAAAAAATCGTATCTTCACAAGGACAATTTCAATTGGCTTGTCGATGCAACTGCTGATTTTTTAATTAGGGTGGCAAAAGAAGGTAAATATTTTCCTTCCGACTTCACTTGGAGCGGTTTTTTGAAAGGACCGAAATCACCTGTCAAACGACAGAAAAAATCCAAAACTGTTCAGAAATAAAATTATTTCAATGTAAAAAAGAGGAGATTTTTGCCGTTTGGAGCGATTAGTAAAAAGGTAACTAATCTTTAATGAATGTCTTATTTGAAAAAAATATTTTGCAATTTGAATTATTTGTCTTAACTTTGTAATTCTTTGGCTTGCAATAGCAAAAGAAACGAAATTATGCAGATACAACAAACAAAGCAGGAGTTATAATGAGCATACGCCGTAGATATGAAACGACCATTATCGTTAATGCGGCTTTGGAAGATTCGGATATCGAGTCTTTGTTAGATAAAGTGTCCTCTTACATAGAGAACCATGGCGGCACAATTAGCGAATTAGACCGTTGGGGACGCAGACGCCTTGCCTACCCTATCAATAAGAAATTTAACGGATATTATGTCCACTTCGTTTTTGAAACGGTTCCCAGCACGATACCGATTCTTGAGCGTTTTTTAGTATTGGAAGATACCGTCCTTCGACATCTTTCCCTTCTTTTGCCCGATCGTCTTTATGAATATCGTCGGAAAAAAGGCTTGGCTGACGGCAAAGCTTATGGTGCTTTGTTCAGTGCAAGCGATAGTGAAGACAAACCCGCTCAAGAAACGAGACCAAATTCCGAACCCGCCGTCGAAAACATAAATATCGAGAAGAAAGACGAAGCAGTTGATGAGCAAGTCGAGCAAATTTGATTTTATCAATAAATAGAATTTAATTATAAGGATATAGGAAATGGAAGTAATTTTAAGGGCTCCAGTCGAAAAGCTCGGCGATATGGGTGAGATTGTGAACGTCAGAAATGGATACGCCCGCAATTATCTTATCCCGAGAGAGCTTGCTTATTTTGCCACTCCAGGGGCTAAGAAAAAAATTGAAGTTGAGAAAAAACTTTACGTCAGAAAAGTTGCCAAAGAAAAACAAATGGCTGAGGAACTCGCCAAGCAACTCGCTGAAATCCAGATTAGCTTGCCGATGAAAGTCGGTGAAGAAGGCAAGCTTTATGGCTCAGTTTCTAATCACATGATTGCAGGCGAACTCGAACATCGTGGTTTCAATATCGACCGCAGACACATTATTATCGACGACCCGATTAAATCGCTCGGCGTTTTCGATATTAAAGTCAAGCTACACGCTGAAGTTATGGCTTCCTTGAAAATTTGGGTTATTAACGAAGAAGAATAATAATTTTTTTTCATACTCTTTACACTTTCTTCGGTAGTAATTGATTAGAAAAATCTTCTAAATACAAGCCAAATTTTTAATAACAGAAGAGTTTTTTCTAATAAATAATATATTAAATATTTAAAAAGCGTTGCTTGTTGTTTGAAGCGATGCTTTTCTTTTTAATGATATGAATGATTATTTTGTTTACGGAATAAAAGAAGTCGAGCATTTAAAAAAGGCAGACGAACAATTGGCTGCGGAAAATCATTACAAATGAATTTGATATTAACTCGCTTTATTCTATGTCTGATGAAGAGGTTCGTGCTAAACTATGCAAACTTGACGGTATTGGCGCATGGACTGCTGAAATGTTAATGTTGTTTTCTATGCAGCGCCCTAATATCCTTAGTTATGGAGATTTTGCTATTCATCACGGTGTGAGAATGATTTACAATCATAGTAAAATAGACAGAATTATTTTTAACAAATATTGGAAACGCTATGCACCTTATGCTTCTACAGCAAGTTTGTATATATGGGCTGTGGCTGGCGGCGCTATAGTAAGGAATGAAAGACGACGCTTCGATAACTACTAAATAATGTTTTTTTAGCGATGCTCTTTAAAATTTTTTTCAATAATTAATATTACATATCTTTGTTAAAATTTTGTTTTTAATCCATTAAACGCATTTAAAAAGTATGAATAATGCTATTAATAGTAATCTTTCGCAAAAAAAAATGATATGCAAATAATCAATACCACCCATATCGAAACAGATTTAGGAATGATGCTCGCCGCCTCAACAAATAATGGGATTTGTTTGCTCGAATTTACTGACTCAAAGCACCTTGATTTGGAATTAAAACAACTATCTAATTCGCTAAAAGCTCAATTTGTTCAAGCTGATAATGAGTATTTGCTTATGCTCAGAAAACAATTGCACGAATATTTCGCAGAGGAGCGCAAAGTTTTCGATATTCCTCTGGATTTGGTTGGCACAGAATTTCAAAAACAAGTTTGGCTTAGTTTGCTACATATTCCTTATGGCTCTACGACAAGCTATCTGAAACAGGCAGAATTTCTTGGAAAACCATCTGTCGTAAGAGCCGTTGCCAATGCCAATGGAAAAAATAAGATTTCTATTGTTTTACCTTGTCATAGGGTTATTGGGACGAATGGTTCGCTTACCGGTTACGGCGGAGGAATTTGGAGAAAAAAGATCCTTTTAGATCTTGAGAAGAATGTAATTAAGGATAATAAAGACTCAAATTAAAAACCGACAAAACAAGGTTCATAAAATTAAGTCATTTCCAAGATATACGATTTTTACACCTTATGTAGCTTTTCTGCTGTGGCAGTACATTACAATGAGAAAAAATTCGTTTAGCATAACGAAAATAAACCTCCTTGAAAGCAAATTCACACTCTTTGCCTTCAAGACTTATGAAGCCAATTAACTGTTTATCATCATATTTACTGTAATCTTTCAAAATAAATCTTATAGTTTAATAAATTTTCCAATTCTATTTCCAATCTTTAAAATATAAATTCCAGAGGGCAAACAAGATAAATTTATCTTATCTTGCCACTCTGTGTCTATAACTTTTACTCCCAATGAAGTGAATATCTCAATATTATGTATTTCTGGAGTTGCATTTATTTTTAAAAAATCGTTTACTGGATTTGGGGATAATTTTATAGTTTTATAATAGTCAATCTCTTCCTCAATATTTGAAGGATTTATATTATAAGATAAAATTGAATAATCTAATTCAGTTATAAGAAAAATTTCATTTTTACTTTTATAACATCCATTAACTGTTGTGAAGAGTCTATTTTGTTGTTTGTATGGTGCTTGGTCAATCCAGTTCTTTCCTCCATCAGTTGTTGTATAAACATCAGACCTTGAGCCGATTAGTACTCCTGTACTTTTATCTTTAAATATTATGCTTTGAGCAGATAAATAGCTACACTTAAAACTTGTAGTATCAAATTGTTTTTGCCAATTCGAACCTCCATCAATTGTTTTCCAAATTCTAATTCCATAATTCTTACTATCAATCCGGTAATATCCTGTGTAGAAACCTATTGAATCAGAAACAAAATTTATTACATTTTGTAAGGTATCTGGTAATTCATATCTTTTCCAACTTTTGCCTTTATCATTACTTTTAATTATTGAACCATGAAATAAAGAATCCATTCCTACTAAATAAATAATTGAATCATTAATTACTTGCATATTCCAATAACCATAATCGGGATAGCTATAGTCACAATTCATTTTATTCCATGAAACACCAGCATCGGTTGTAGTATAAATATTGATTCCTGACATTAAATAACCATTCAAGCTATCAATCAATTTTACTTTTTTATAAACTTCGTTTTTATTCAAGTCTATTACTTTCCAAGATTCGCCATAATCAGTTGATTTTAATAGATAAGGTAATAAAGGTTTTGTAATTTGACTTACAACTGCGATTGAAGTATTCTTAAATGAACTTATATCCCACAATCTTGAGGGTAAATGTTTGTATAAAATATTTCCTAAACTGTCTTTTAAAATTTGGCCGGTACTATCTTTTGCATATTCTAATTGATCTTGCCAAGTAAATTTCCAATTTAATCCACCATCTGTTGTTTTTAAAAATGCAGGATTTTCAGGATTAGGATAATTACATCCAATAATCCCGTTTAGGCTATCTGAAAACTCAATACTTCTCATTGACAACAAATAATTATCAGGAAGAATATTTTTTATATACTTTATTTCCCAGCCAATTTTAAAACCGTCATCAGGTTGAGAATTTAGATCGACACATATAAATATAAATAGCAATATAATTATTTTATAATTTTCCATATTCAGTTAAAACATAAACCCCTTGGAAGGGGCTAAATGATCTATTATTTAGAAATTAAAATTTTCCCAGTTGAGAAGCTTTCCTTATTGATTTTTAATGTATATAGATAACTACCTGTTTTGATATTATTTAAGTCTAAATTAAAAATTTCTTGATAACTATTTTTATTTATAGATTCAGTTAATACTATTTTTCCCTCAAGATCAATCAAAGATAGTTCTATTTTACCAATTAATTCTGATTGAACATCAAAATTTATTATTAAATTTGATGGATTTGGTGAAGTTGTTACCTTTGTATTTGACTTGCCTATATTTTCTTGTTCAATTAAACTAATCTTAGGGAAAAAAGGTATATCGCATATTGGGAAACAAGGATTAGTACAAGTACCTGTTAAAATATTTCTAATAAAACTATATATCACTGTATTATCAGGATTCCTAGTAACTTTATATTCCTTTTTACAACAAGGTTCCTCACCACAAGGTTGAATTTGCCAAGGATTCATCGGACTAGTACCACTTTTCCAGCAAACTGTTGTAGAAATTCTTGTAATAATATCTATATTTGGATATGGTGGCGATAGTGGACCAGATACCAAGAGTTTTATAAATGTTTCCCTAAAAACATCAGCATAAGTCCAATTTCCGTTTGCTAAGCAATCAGTACAAAATGAATTAGTAAATTGTAGCCCAATTAAATAGTATTCATTACAAGTCGTATTGTATGAAACAGTTACATTGATTACACAACCTGGACACTGAGGATAATTTGAATATGGGTAAGTGACTGTAGTCCATGATCCACCACAATCCATACTACAAGGTGGGTTTTGAGCTAGTACACTTTGATTAGTAATTAAAGATAATATCGCTAAAATTAAAAGAGTTAAGAAAGTTAATTGTTTTTTCATTTTTGTCTCCTAAATTCTGTCAATTTGTAAATTGTTTTTTGTCGATCTCCCAAACCAGTCAGGGCTTCAGGAGAAAAGCAACTGCGAAGACTTTTTAAACTAAGCCAGGCTTCGT
>CAYVTD010000037.1:0-30635 GCA_964454445.1 uncultured Hyphomicrobiales bacterium | reverse complement strand
AAGGCAAGGAAAAAAGTACCTTCACTAGATCAACAATCCTATATTCATATACATAAAAATTAAATAAAACAATAGCTCTTGTTATTATTATTGGTCAAAGAGCAGTTTGTTGTAATTCTTTTGTTTACGATTTTTCATAGCCTGTTTGTGGTAAGCATAAGAGGCAATCATTGGCATTACAACCGTCGCTTCGCCATAGACCATTTGCTCGAAAGTGGTTTCTACCTTGCCCCAGGAACTTGCTTCCTTTAATGTAGAGCCGGAGAGCCCTCCGTCGCGCTCGTCTGCAACAGTTATTTGAATGGCATATTTGTGCATTTTTGCCTCAGTTTCGAGAACATCTGCGGCAACGACTACATCTTGAGTGAAATTTTTGGGAACACCACCACCAATCATAAAAATACCTGTTTCTACTGCTTCGATTTTCAACTTGGTTAGCTCGAGGAAATCTTTCACGGAATCTATGCTAACAACCTCGCCTTTCGTGTGAAATTGATGGTAAATAAGCCCAAAACCGGCAGAGCAATCTGAAAAAGCAGGCACGAAGATAGGAACACCTTTTTCGTAGGCAGTTCTTACGACCGAGCCTTCACCTTGATTGTTTAGCACAAGCCATTTGCCCATTTCGGTTATAAATTCGCGAGAGCTATATGGGCGAGGCTCGAGAGAGTTGGCAATTTCGCCAACGGTCATATCGCAAACACGTAGCTCGTCTTCGTCGATGAAAGTGTCGTAGATACGATCAATCGCTAAATCGCGTAATTCGTTGTCATCTACCCAGGGAGTGCCTCTGTAATGTTTGAAGCCAAGCGCTTCGAAGAAGTCCTGATCAACGATAATTGCACCTGTGGAAACTATGGCATCTATCATATTGTTGTTAAGCATATCAACAACCACATTTTTCAAACCGGCACTAAATAGCGAACCAGCCATAGTTAAAATGACACTACATTTTTCATCTTCGAGCATTTTAACGAAAATGTTGGCTGCACGGTGAATGTTACGCGCCTGGAAAGCCATTTTTCCCATTGCATCGACATATTCGACAAGATTAATCTTTTTTATGTCGATTTGCTCGACGAGTTGTTCTTTATTGAGATATTGCTGTTTGTCTGCCATAATAATACTCCCTGTTTATTCCAATTAACAATGTTTTTTGCTTATTATAAAGAGAAAACTCTCAATTTACTAAAAAACTGAAGAAATATTACAAAATTTTTGCATAATCTTCTAAAAACTTTTCTTCAGCAATCGTTAGCGACTCTTTTCCATTAACAGATATTTTGTCTAATATCAGGTTGAGGTTTTCTTCGGTGAGCGGTATGGAGTAATCCTGATCGTAATAAGGCACATCATTGTATCGATCCTGTCTATCTCTGTTTTCAATTTCTTTGATAATAGCCATACGCAATTCTGCTGGCTTGGGGATCTCAGGTATGCCTGCGCTATCGCGGGGTAATGAAGTTCTAATATTTTTCACTAATCTCATTTGCAGATAAACGAGCAAACCGCTTGTCAAGCCTATTAATGCTGAAGACACTGCAGTCAAAATAATGTCATGACCAGCAATTAAGGTATGAATGCCAACAACAAGTCCCCAACCAAAAGCTATTAAAAACACGAATACATAAGCCCTGACAGATGGAAAACGCCAGATGATAATTTGCTTGTTAGCATTAAATGCCGCAAAAAGAGTTAGCACAAAAAAGGACAAGCCCTCCATACCTTTTATTTCGATAGGCAGTTTCCAGAAAATCATTGTGCTTAATGTGCCTTGCATGCAAATTACGAGGAAAATAATACCTGCAAACAAATGTTTGTTGAAATTCTCTTCGAGCCGTGGGGCAAATAGGTAGAAGGTTATTACAAAAAGCACTATTCCTTCGAGCGTGCCGGGTGAAAATGCAAAAGTAAACATTCGCCACAATTCCATTTTTTCTAATACTGTCGAGGGCTGGAGCAAGAAAAAATGGTCGATGGCGCCATTCACAAAATAATTGATTGTATAGACTAACGAAACAAATAGCAGAAATCCCTTGGAAAAGCTGCTAATATATCTTTTATAGTCCATTGAGACGCTTCTGTTCAATTTGTAATACTTATATTAAAACTAATACTTACTGCTTTATTATATTAACAGTATGAAACACAATTTGTTGCAAAGTTACGGAAAAAAGTTTAATTATAAAAATATATTAGTAATTTTTACTAAAATTGAGCTATTTCTATTTATAATTGTTCAAAATAAAACAAAAATATATAATCAAATATTCAAAATCAATGGGTTATGACAATTATTTATATGATTTTAATTTCAATCTCCCTTTCTGTCTAAAACGGAAATAGTTGTGATGACTCTTTTGGCGTAAACCTTCCGAAGGTATGGAACCTTCTGAAGATTTTATCAATTTCAGGTTATCTTGTTAAAAATAGACTTATTAGTGTTATCTATGCCGAGCTAATACCTTTCCTTGAGTTATTTTTGTATTGCATCTATTTCTTTGATTAATTCTTCTCCATCGTTTGAAGGATTATTGACTAAAGTTGATACTTTGCAGGCAATCATTTTTTCGGAGGGAAATGGATTTAACCCTTCTTGCAATTCTTTCAAACCTGATTGCTCTTCGGATAGCCAAAGGCGAAGAAAATTACTATCTAAAATCACAGGCATTCTATTGTGGATTGGCGACATAATCTCGTTTGCAGAAGTAGTTATAATTGACACTGTCTTCACAATTCCATTTTCAGGGTTTTTCCATTCGTCCCATAAACCAGCAAAGAAAAAGGGAGCATTGTCTTTCATTTTTATATAAAATGGCGATTTGATTTTTTGTCCAGGCACTTTTTGCCATTCATAAAAACCGCTAGCGGGGATGATGCAGCGTTTTTTTCGTAATGAGTTTTTAAAAGATGGCTTCTCGGCGAGTGTTTCAGCTTTTGCATTTATCATCTTGCTGCCAATGTTCGCATCTTTTGCCCAAAAAAGAATCAAACCCCATTTGAGAAAGCTGATTTCGTCGGGGATAGTGTTCAATATGGTAGCAATATTTTGTGATGGGGCAATATTATAACGGGCTTGCCCGAGCGATTCCGTCCTTTTAATCGAAGGCAAGAGCTTTTCGATATCCGTCGTTTTGACTGATAATGCAAATCTACCACACATTACGAATAATTGATAATTGATAATTTATTAAGATAATTAATTTTTAAATTTATTATTCTTAATTGTTGCTATAAGAATGTTCTATTGGAATAACTATAAAAGTGAAACTCAGTTTCAAATGTCATTGCAAAAACTCATTTTGCATTACGATAAAGCTGAGCTAACTTCTCCGCTTCGGGAAACATCTCGATAGCTTTGTCGATTTGTTTTACGCGAATATATGCTTCGAGGAACTCATTAGAAGTGCTCCAGATGTAGTTTGTAATCCAGACGCGAATGATTCTGTCTATTTGTTCTTTTTCTTCGGCAAAAGCAACGTCATTCCAAGGCACTTTTTTTTCTTCTGCTTTTTGTTTGAGCATAGAAATAATATTATCGTCAATTGAAAAAGATTTTAAGAAAAGGTCGAGTTCTTTGTTGTATGTTTTTCTGATTTCGTTACCGTTTGTTAAGATATATTCGTCAACAACAGCAGTAACAACTCCTTGTTTTAAAAGTCCACTAGCAAAATTGCCGATAGTATCGTAAGAAACAACATAATCTGGGACAATGCCACCGCCTCCCAAAACGATGCGCCCTCTTGAAGTCTTAAAATGAGGTCGAGTAGTATCTTGTTCGCCGGTGTGTTCAAAATTTTCCCCTTCTTTTAGCCCAGTAACTCCTTCCATCGAGTAATATTTGCCGCGGTCTGAATAATCCCTTTGAATGCATCTGCCCGATGGCGTATAATAGCGGGCAATCGTCAAGCGAAAAGCCGAGCCATCTTCGAGCGGATATTGTCTTTGCACAAGCCCTTTACCGAAAGAAGTCGTACCGACGATAACACCCCTGTCCAAGTCTTGGATTGCACCGGCGACTATTTCGCTTGCGGAAGCGGAACTATAATTTATCAAAACGACGAGCGGGATGTCTTTAAACTCGCCACCGGGAGTGGAATAGAAATCTTCGCTCATATCGGAGCGGCGGCCTTGGGTATATAAAATCTTCTTTTTACCATCGATAAATTCGTCGATTATTGCAGTTGCCTGAGTCATAATTCCACCTGGGTTCCAGCGCAAATCGAGGATAAGTTTTTTCATACCTTTGGCTTTTAATTCTTTTGCGGCTTTGATAAACTCAAAATAGGTGGTTTCTGCAAATTTATTTAAATAAATATAGCCAATATCAGTGCCTTCGAGAATATAACAGGCATCGATAGTTTTCAAAGGTACCGGACCGCGTGTAATTGTAAAAGGTATCATACCCGGCGTGCCTTGCCTCTGCACACTCACCGACACCTTAGTACCTTCCGGGCCTTTTAATAGTTTCGGGACACTATCCGTTGGGAGCCCTACGGCATTTTCGCCATTAATAGTAATAATCTTGTCGGAGCATCTGATGCCGATACGTTCGCTTTCACCGCCTATTATTGGCACAAGAACAGTGATTGTATCTTTTATCACTCTAAACATAATGCCAACACCGGGATAATTGCCGCGGAATTGCTCTTCTTCGTTTTCTTTTTCTTTTGGGGGAAGATAGATGGAATGAGGGTCGAGTTGTTTGAGCATTGCTATTACAGCGGCTTCTGTCAGTTGGTTTGTATTAACTGAATCGACATAATTTCTGTTTGCGAGATTTAAAACATCGCTAAATTTGCGAATCTCTTGAAATATATTGCCTTCTGAAAAAGAAACAGAAAAACTAAATGTAAAAGCAAGAAATAAAGAGATGATGATTCGATATTGTTTATAATTCATTGTTATCCATGATTTATGATTTACTGATTCTATGATAAAATAAACGAGTGAGCAAACTAATGGTTTACACGGATTTTCCTGCTAATTATTTGCTATTGTAAATTAAAAATATTAAGTTATTTATTTGTTTGCTGTAAAAAGCAAAAATTTTATTTTTTTAAAATCAGGAGCTTATTAATGAAAAATATTCATAATGCCTCGATGGCAACTCGTTGTGTCCATGCAGGCGCAAAAGAAGACGTTTACGGTTCGGTAGTAACGCCTATTTATCAAGTATCAACATTTAGATTCCGCGATGCCGACCACGGAGCATCGCTTTTCAAAGGCGAAGAGGACGGCTATATCTACACTCGAATGCGCAATCCGACCGTTGAAGCGATGGAAGATAGTGTCGCAATCTTAGAAGGCGGGGCGAAATCGCTCGGTTGTGCCAGCGGTATGGCTGCTTCGCACGCTTTATTTACTCATTTGTTAAAAGCTGGCGATCACGTGATTTGTTCTGAAGCTGTTTATGGGCCGACTACCACTTTGCTTGCTAATGTCCATTCAAAATTTGGTGTTAAGGCTAGTTTTGTTGATACAAGCAATTTAGAAGCAGTCAGAGCTGCAGTATGTCCTGAAACCAAGCTTATTTTTGTCGAAACTCCCGGCAATCCAACGCTTGTGATTTCAGATTTACAGGCGATTGCAGACATTGCACACGCTAACGGTGCCAAACTTGCCGTTGATAATACATTTATGAGCCCAATTTTGCAAAATCCAATTGCTTTAGGAGCCGATTATGTTATTCACAGTATGACAAAATTTTTAAATGGGCATGCTGACGTTGTTGCAGGCATTGTTGTTGTAAAAGATGCCGGAGAATATCCTGCTTTTCGTAAAACTTTAAATCAAATCGGCGGCGTAATAGATCCTTTCAATTCCTTTCTGGTGCATCGCGGCATAAAAACACTGAAATTAAGAGTTGAAGCGCAAAGTATAGCAGCTTTGAAGGTCGCTAAATGGCTCGAAAAAAACGAAAGAGTCAAATGGGTGATGTATCCAGGGCTCGAAAGTCATCCGCAATACGAAATCGGAAAAAAGCAAATGCGCGGCGACGGAGCAATGATTTCCTTCGAACTAAAAGACGGCTTCGAGGCGGGCAAGGCTGTGATGGACAACATTACGATTTGGCAGCTTGCCGTCAGTCTGGGCGGCGTCGAATCGCTTATCCAGCACCCAGCATCGATGACACACGCCAGCATGGACAAAGAAGTACGCGAGCAGGCTCATATCACCGATGGCTTGGTTCGTCTTTCAGTTGGAATTGAGGACACCGATGAGCTTATTCACGCTTTGGAAGAGGCTCTTAATAAAATTTAATAAATCGATACTTGTTTATCCCTTAAAATTGGGCTGTCTGAAAAGAACTTTGTAAAGATAAAACTTTAAAAGAGGTTGTCTCAAAAGTAGAGACATATCTGAGACCAGTAAACCAGTAGTGGTTATCTTAAAAAATAATAATTCCATATAATTTGCTATCTAATTCATCCGATGACTCCGATGCTATCGGATGAATTAGCAGATTTCACTCTAAAATATTACTTTTTAATAAGATAACGATTTTTATTCATGCTTGGGAGATAACAACAGACATCTAAAAAATTATCGAAATTATAAATATCTGTGCAATGGTCCGTGATGTAAAGTAAATTTCGGCTTATATTCTTGTTTTTCTCTGCCAAAACACACTCCCATTTGTTCGTATAGCGCAACTTCATCGAGATCGACATAGCGCTGCAAGATTGCCTCTTTTGTTGGCATGTAGATCACTTCGTCCCATTCCACGCCGACAACAGTCATTCCTGTCAAGCCTGCCGCGAGCAATTGAACGGCGCCTGCGCCTGCTTGCTTGCCAAATTTAACATCGAAACAACTTGTTTCACCTGCACGGACAAGATGCCCTAGAGCCACTTCGCGGATTTCTGGAAACATATATATTCCTTCGACGTAAATGCCTTCTTCTTTGAGCGTTTTTGCCCAAATGGGGTCATCTTTCATATATCGTTCGAGTTGCGAGCGGACGTATTTACCTGCACCTTCGAGCTTTTGATGACCGAAGGAATCTTTGCGGGCTGCGTCGCTAAAAACTTGTCCTGTTTTGTCTTTAATGCCTTCAGCAACAACGATAATATAAGTCGAGCCTTTGACGTCGCTTGTTTTCAGACGCAAAATGTATTGCTCGCGAAAGTGTTCATATAGCACTTTGTAATCGACAGGTATTTCAGGTATTAAGATGGCGTCGGCATCTGCCCCAATTCCGCCGTGGAAGGCGGTATGACCGGCATATCTGCCAAAAACTTCGATAATTAGCGCTCTGTTATGGGTAAGACCTGTTGTCCTGAGGTCTTGTGTAAATCGGGAAATGCGGTTTATTGTCGAGTCTCCGCCAACGGAGTAGGTTTGAAGGTCGAGGTCCATAGTTTTCGGGACGTGGACAGCAGGGATTCCATTATTGATAAGATCGACCACGACTGAGCCAGTGTCGTCGCCACCTGCAATAACCAGTCCGCCGATACCGTGTTTTGCAAGTCCTCTTTTAATTTTTTCGTATTTATCAGGGTCATTAATTTTTGAAATTTTTACACGGGAATGTCCTGCTTCCGAACCGGCTACGCCAGAAAAAACTTTGTCGATTCGCTCGCGATCCATCAAAGTAGGATTTAAATCGTTTATATTATATAAGCCGGCATAGCCGTTTGGGATGATCATCGCCTCAATGCCCATACTCTCAGCCATGCGAGCAGCGCCTTTTAATACTGCATTTAACCCGCCACAATCGCCACCGCTTGTTATAAGTCCAATTCGCTTAATTTGTGCCATTTCAACTCCATAAAATAATAGAAAGTATTTAAAATTATATCTTATTTTGCTTTCTGCAAATGCCTAACATAATGTAGAGGAAAGCAAGTGTAATAAATTGCAAGTTAATAAACATTTCTCGAATGTCGAAGTAAATTTTTATTCTCATATCCTTTTCTAATGTTGAAAATTCGAAAAATAATTCAGGCTTATTGTTGAGCTATCGACAATAGGATAATTGTTTCGAACAGAGCTATTTTTCTTAATGTCAAATGACTTTTATTTCGTAAATTTGATATTTTGTCAGATGCAAACAATTTTGCAGATGAACCATGTTTATAAGTATTTTAATATTATATTTATATAGTTAATTGGATAAATACTATTGAATTCTTTTATTAATGAAATATATTTTTATGGGGAAAAAACAGCCAATAGGAGTATTTGATTCTGGTGTTGGTGGGCTTAGCGTTTTAAAGCAATTTATAAGATTTTTACCGGGCGAATCTTATGTATATCTTGGCGATACTGCACGCGTGCCTTATGGTAATAAATCGGAAGAGACTGTGAAAAGATATGCTCGCGAATGTGTTAATTTTCTTATTGCGAAAGATGTTAAGCTAATTGTTGCAGCTTGCAACACAGTATCGGCAGTTGCAATGGATGCTGTTAGCGAATCAACGAATTTGCCTGTTATTGGTATGATTGCCCCGGCTGCGGGAGCATCGCTAAGAGAAACAAGCTCTAAAAAAATTGGCGTTATTGGCACGAGGGCCACTATTGCGAGTGATGCCTATTCAAAAGCAATCAAGCAGCTAGCTGAAGATGAAAATGTCGAGGTATTTTCTCAGGCATGCCCACTTTTTGTTCCAATTGTCGAAGAGGGTTGGCTTAGGCATCCAGCAACAAAAATGATAGCTGAAGAATATATGGCATCGCTTAAAAGTGAAAACATAGATACATTAGTGCTGGGTTGCACTCATTATCCATTGATGAATCAGCTATTTACAGAAATATTGCCTGATGTTGCGCTGATAGATTCAGGCGAGCATGCTGCCGTCAATGCTATTCGTTTGCTTGCCGAAAGGGGAGAGCTTATCGATGAGAAGAACGAATTTATCAAGAAACCAGAGATAGAGTTTTATGTAACAGATGTACCGAGTTGTTTTTTTGAAATTGCACAACGTTTTCTTGGGTTTCCTGTAGAAAGCCCAAAAAAAATTGATATTAAGCAGTTTTTGCCAAAGTAAAATACAATTACGTTTTGGTTAGATATGATAACCATGCTTATTTATGAATTTCGTCTTTCTTTAAAAAAAAGTAGAGGAATTGGAGTAGTAAATGAATGAAGATAAAATAAAAGAACTTGAAGAGCAAGTTGATATGCTTAGCACACATGTTGCTGAAGATTTTTTTCATACTATAAAACTGCTTTCAGCAATAACTGGCTCGCTTGAAAAGTTTTATGAAGGGAGTCACTCGCGATATGTGGCTGCAAAAGCTCGCGATATTGCTTTAACCCTTGGCATGAACGAGACAGATATTTTTGAAATTGAGACTGCAGGCTTGCTCCACGATATTGGAAAAGTCAGTTTTTCGGAAAGTTTGCTCATAAAGTTTTCATCTGAAATGAACAATGCTGAGTTTACATTCTATTCCTCTCATCCTAAACTAGCGAAGAATATTTTAAATAATCATAAAGGTTTTGAAGGCATTGCTGAAATAATCTATCAACATCACGAAAAAGCAGATGGCAGCGGTTTCCCTCGCAATTTGAAATATGATGCGATCCACATAGGAGCAAAGATCCTTGCTGTCGTGGATACATACCATAATTTGATGTTTAAAAGGCAGAAGGACAAGACTACTTCGCCAAGTCCAGCAATTCAATTTGCCAATATGTCTTCTTATATGGAGACAACAAAAAGTCGGTTTGCTTCGACGATGAACTATCTCAATCAAAAATCAGGAGTTCTTTTTGACAGTAAAATAACAGAGCTTTTTATGGCTCAGATTCAAAATGAGCGGTCTTTAATGGGCAAGCTAACAGTTTTGCGAATACCAGTAAATAAAATCGAGGAGGGGATGATTTTTGCAGAAGACTATTTTTCTTCTTATGGACTATTGATTGCCGCACGCGGCGAAAAAGCAACAACCGATTCGGTCAGATCGCTGATTAGATTTGCTGAAGCGGGCGAAATTCCGACAAAAGTATTAGTGATGTCTTAATCACCTTTTTTCTAATTCTATTCATTATAAAATCCAAAAAAGAGTCTTTTTTATGAATAATCTGGGATTAAAAAGACAAAACATAAAAATAGAAAAATTGCCATTGAATATGTATTATTTAATATATAGCGAAAAAGCCCTTTGTAAAAAACCTTTACAAAGGGCTTATGAATATTGTAAAAGTGATCCTAAGGGGATTCGAACCCCTACTGCCAGCGTGAAAGGCTGGTGACCTAACCATTAGTCGATAGGACCATAAAAAGTTTAGAATTACAAATTTACGAACTTTTTTTTTTATTTCCAAATAATTTGTTATTTATTTTCTGTAACCATGAATTTTAATGTATAATCGAATTATATTCGCTAATTTTGTATAAATTAGTTTTTGCTAAATAAAATATTAATGTATAGCAAATCGTTTTAGAACGACAACTAATTTTATTAGTTTTTATATGGATTAATTTTTTCAGCAAATAAGTTTTTTTCTTTATAAATATGACTTTAAAGGAACTTAAGCTCGGCGAAAAGGCGGTTATCACAAAGGTAAGAGGAAGAGGGGCATTCCGCAAAAGAATTATGGAGATGGGCTTCATCGCCGGCAGGGAAATCACTGCCGTGAAAGAAGCGCCTTTGAAGGATCCCATAGAATATTCCTTAATGGACTACAAAGTTATGCTTCGCAATGTGGAAGCTGAATTGATAGAAATTGTCTCCGAGAGCGAAGCTCTTGAAATGCAAAACGGCAATTTTTCTGGCGTTATTGATAGCGAATTACTGAAAAAAAGTGCGGAACACAAGAAAAAGAACATCAATATTGTTTTTATTGGCAATCCAAACTGCGGCAAAACCACTATTTTCAATTATGCCTCTCATTCAAAAGAACGCGTAGGCAATTATTGCGGCGTTACTGTCGAATCAAAAGAAGCAACTTTCAAATATGGCGGTTATACATTTAGCATTACCGATCTGCCCGGCACTTATTCGATGACTGCTTATTCTCCAGAAGAGATTTATGTCCGCAATTACATTCAAGAAAATGTTCCTGATGTCATCGTAAATGTCATTCAAGCAAGCAATTTAGAGCGGAATCTATATCTTACAACAGAACTTATTGATATGGATGTCAAGGTCGTCGCCGCTCTTAATATGTACGACGAACTCGAAGAAAAAGGCGACAAACTCGATTACAAAAAATTGGGTTCGATGATTGGCATTCCTTTTATTCCGACAGTTGCATCAAAGGGAAAAGGCATAAAAGAGCTTTTTCAAAAGATAATCGACGTTTATGAAGACAAGGATAAAACTGTCCGCCATGTTCATATTAACTATGGACTTAGCGTCGAGACAATCATCAAGAAAATACAGGATAGAATATATCAATACTGTCCAAGTAACTTTACAATTAAGACTTCTTCCCGATTTCTTGCTATAAAACTACTCGAAAGAGATAAGGCAGCTACCGAATCCTTGACTGTTTGCAAAAACGAAGAAGAATTGAAAAAGATTATCAATAATGAGATATCTATCCTTGAGGCAGAATATAAACGTGATTGCGAAACTGTAATTACCGACTCTAAATATGGTTTTATTTCTGGCGCCCTTCACGAGACATTCAAAACAAGCCTCGAAAGGAAAAAATCAAATTCTGACCTTATTGATACCATAATTACACACAAATTTTGGGGCATCCCTATATTCTTGTTTTTGATGTGGCTTACATTCTTCTGCACTTTTACTCTCGGCGATTATCCAATGGAATTAATAGAGCAAGGTGTCGATTTGTTGGGTAATTATATTTCTTTCTTGCTTGGCGAAAGCATTTTAAAGGACTTTATTGTCAATGGCTTAATTGGCGGTATGGGTGGTGTTCTCGTTTTTTTGCCCAACATAGTGCTTCTTTACCTTTTCATTTCGCTAATGGAAGACACAGGCTATATGGCAAGGGCAGTCTTTATTATGGATAAGGCAATGCACGCCATAGGCTTACACGGGAAATCATTTATACCACTTCTTATGGGTTTTGGTTGCAATGTGCCAGCAATATTATCCTCAAGAATCATCGAAAGTCGTCGCGACAGATTGCTGACCATCCTCATTAATCCATTTATGAGCTGTAGCGCACGTTTGCCCGTATATGTTTTGTTTATAAGTGCCTTTTTTGTAAGCTATCAATCTTTAATACTATTTGGCATATATCTAACTGGCGTACTTCTTGCCGTTATCTCAGCTCTTTTATTTAAAAGAATATTTTTTAGAACACAAGACATACCTTTTGTAATGGAGCTACCTCCCTATCGCTTCCCCAGCTTGCGCAGCATCCTCAAGCACATGTGGTTTCGAGCATCGCAATATTTAAAGAAAATTGCCAGCGTAATCTTGCTTGCTTCCATTATTATTTGGGCTCTTGGCTATTTTCCCAGAAATGGACACATCGAAAATGTATATAATGAGAAATTAAGTGCTTTAGATAGAACATACAACGAAAGAATTGCTGCTGAAAGCAATAAATCAACTATTGAAAAGCTAATCGAGCAAAAAGAAGAAGAGAAATCGAGTATTTTATTGAAAAAAAAGCAAGAAGAACGAGAGTATTCCTATATCGGCCGGATTGGTATGTTCTTCCAGCCGGTAATGGAGCCACTTGGTTTCGATTGGAAAATGACAATAAGTATCATTACGGGCATAGCTGCTAAAGAAGTCATTGTTGGCACAATGGGTGTGCTTTACGAGAGCAATGATGAGGATAGCACTAGCTCTTTGACGCATAAATTAAGGACTCAGAAATATTTGTCAGGCGAAAAAGCCGGGCAAAATGTTTTTACTCCCTTGATAGCAATGAGTTTTATGCTTTTCATATTGATTTATTTCCCTTGTATAGGCGTAGTTTCGGCTATTAGAAAAGAAAGTGGCAGTTGGAAATGGACGCTTTTCTCTATCGGATATACTACTTCCATTGCTTGGGTAGTCGCTTTTCTTGTTTATCAAATTGGTAGTTTGTTTTAGCTTTTTTTGGCAGACAGGAGAATCAGATCCTCAATAACACACTATTTCAAGTTTTAAATGATGTTATTTCACATATAGAACTAAGTTAGTTTACCTGGAATCGGTTTACAATTATTTATATCCCAACCGAACTATTCTTTTTATATTAATTACAAAAAAAAATCAATGGATTGATATAATTCAATAGAATTTTCTTATTTTTAAATGCTAATTATTTCAATTTTTTAGGAAAAATATTATGAAAAAGATATTAGTACTATCAGTTATTGTTCTTTTATGCATGGGAGATTTTAGCTTGTTGCAATCGAAAGAAGGAGATACGACCATTGTGCAAACTTTGACTTTCAAAGATATAACAAAGCGCCGCGGTATGTGGAAATTTCCTGAAAAAACCAGCAAATTTCGAAAAATTCTCGCTTATTATACTTTAAAATGTGATAGACAGACAGCACAGGACATCTACGATTGTGGTGAATGGGATTATGGAGCAAATATTTTTATCTATCAGCATACAGGCGTGATGGACTCGAATAAGTTGTCCTATCCAAAATATAATTGGGGAAGTGGCAATCCAAATGTATTATTTTTTACTGATATCCCCACACACAATACATATCGGAAGAAGTATAGTAATGTGGTAATAAACAACGTAGTTTCCGAAAAAGATTACGAATTCGGAGCGGGAACAAAGGAAATCGTTTTGACTAATAACCCGACTAAACTGCAGATTTTGTTCAGCAAAGCAGCGCTAAAGGAAAAAGATTTGCCGAATAAGTATATCAAACGGATGAAAGTTTATGTGAAAACGCCGGGAATAACTTTAAAAGGTTTATCGATAAAAGCTGCCAATACCGGAATGAGCGAACTGACGGAATTATATTCCGGCGCTTTTAATCCCCTCTATGAAGGTGAGATGACGTTCGAGAATGCCGGTTGGAATTACATTAATTTCAAAGAACCACTGCAAGTAAATGTATTCTTGGGTTTTGTGCTCCAGATTTCTTACGATTCGATGACAGGAGGCAAGGAATTGAAGCTGGCTGCAGATGATTTCAAAGACTGTGTCGTATCAGATGAGAAAGATTCCTATCTTGAGTTTGATGGCGTTTATGACAGGGTCGATTGTGGCAATTTCAATTTGCTCAAAGGCAAACAAAAATTTACTGTGGAGATGAACTTACGCATGGACGGATGGAGAAACGGCGGCAGTATTTTTAAAATAGGAAATGGTTTGGAGTTCAGTACTGTTGAGGAATATCGACAACCGCGCCGATATTTTTGGCGAATGCAAGATGGCGACGATTTCGGAATTATGGTCGCGGGCACTGTGGATTATGCCTCCCGATGGCAACATTTTGCTTTTGTTTATGATGGTACTAAAGGTCAATACGATGGCAGGATTACATTTTACATTAATGGCAGCCCTGTGCTGGGAAATATTAGGGGAAAATTCCCAGATGCTTTCACGATGGCAGATCAAATTCTGAGACTGAGTTGGACTGGTGGCAACATACCAAGTGCAATCGATGAATTTCGTATTTGGACTGCTGCTCTTGACCAGAATACAATCAAAGCATCGATGAATGGTGGTGTTGATGCCACCCATCTTTACTATAAAGATTTAGCTGTTTATTATTCTATGGATAATGTTAGCGGCGGAAAACTCCCTGATTTATCAGGAAACCACATTGATGGCACTTTGATAGGCACTCCTGCGCTGAGGCAGTATTCCGCTCTGGATAATAAAAAAGATACAAAAAAGCCTGGTTTAATGCCACAAATTGTGTTTTGCGAAGGGGAATATGAGTCAAAATTAGAAGATTCTTTCGTATTGAATACGATTATGAACCCACCGAAATCCATTATTACTTATAAACTCGTTGATAAAGAAGTGGTTATCGATAGCATTCGCTATGTTTACGAGCCGGGAACTTTTTATACTTATGATGAAAACGGTCAGAAAATTGATTCAATGCTTGTGGAAATCAAGGATTCTTTATCTCAAGAAATCATAGAATATTATTCTGCCCCTTTTGAAAAAATAAGACAGCGAGAAATTGGCAGAAGCATAACACCTTATGGTTTAAATCTCGATTTAGGTCCTGATGGGTTTACTTGGGTTTATGATATGACTGACTATGCAATGTGGCTATCTGGCGAAGTGGATTTGTCGGCACATTCGCAATTAGAATTGGTTGATTTGAAATTTCTTTTTATCGAGGGTACCCCGCCGAGAAATGTTAAAAAAATTGAAACATTATGGAGCGAAGACGATGCTGTTAATTTCAGCTATGCCTCGCTTTCTAATGATACCCAGATGAAAGAAATAGAGGTGCCGCTCGACGAAGATGCAAAAGAGTTTAAAATCAGAATGAGAATGACTGGACACGGGCACAACAGCAATGATGGCAATTATCCTCATTGTTGCGAATGGAAAGATAATACTCATTACTTAAAAATAAATGGAAAGCAAGAGTATCAATGGCATATCTGGAAAGCAACGGAATGCGCTGGAAATCCTGTTTTTCCACAGGGGGGCACTTGGCCCGGAGCAAGAGAGGGCTGGTGTCCAGGCGATATTGTCCCAGAATATGATTTTGAGCTAACACCATTTATCACTAGCAGCAGTGTAAAAATTGATTATGCAATTACACCCGTACCAGCAGACAATCAAGGAATGGGCGGAGGTAATTATTGGACGACAGCCCACCTTTTTGAATACGATCAATCAAATTTTGAAAATGATGCCGAAGTTTATAATATTAAGCAACCCAGCGATGCAGGGTATTATAGAAGAATTAACCCGGTTTGCATTCAGGCTCTTGTTGAAATAAGGAATAACGGAAGAAAAGTCCTTGGCAGCCTAGATATTGAATATAAGGTTTCAGGTGGCAACAAGCTAACTTACAAATGGACAGGAGCGCTTCAGCCTCATCAAATTGCTGAAGTTGAGTTGCCAATTCCTGACGAGTCTTACTGGCTCGGCGACGGTAGCGAGCAATTTATTGTTACAGTTAGCAACCCAAACGGCGTTCCTGATGAATATCCATCAAACGATACTTATTCAACAAAAATAGCCGTTCCTGATTTTTATAACGAGAAAATTGTTATTAATTACAAAACTAACCTTCGCCCAAGTGATTATTCGCTTTTATTACGCGATATTTCAGGATATGTTATCTATCGAAAAACAATGCTTCAACCGAATACAACATATTCTGACACGCTCGATATACAAAAAGGTTGCTATACACTCGAAATGCACGATCCTTATCAACTTGGCTTGTCTTATTGGGCTTATCCCGATCAGGGACAAGGTTCGATAAGAATTACTGACGTAAGTGGTAAAACATTGAAATCTTTTAATGCTGACTTTGGTTCAGGCTTCGATTACTCTTTTAATTTGGGAGAAATATCGAGTGTCCGCGATCCTGGTTTGGAAAATACAGTTTTGCTGATGCCTAATCCAGCAGGAAATGTTATCAGATTGCGTTTTGATGCAGCTCTAGGCGAGACACAGTTTGAAATTTATAACGAAGCAGGCATAATGGTTAAGCGTGAAAAGGGCTGGGTATTTGAAAATACCGAAAAACAGATAGATATAACATATTTGCTTCAGGGTGCTTTTTTTGTTAGGATAAAATCAGGAAATACTGTAATCGACAAGCCGTTTATCAAGCAGTAATCTAATTAAGATTCTATGCCTTGACGGGCAAGAACTCCTGAGTTGTAGTAATGCTTGATTTCTTGCATTTCGGTAACAAGATCTGCAATTTCAATTATTTCTTGAGGGCAATACCTGCCTGTCAAGATTAATTCGATATTTTCGGGTTTTGCCGAAACAAATTCGAGTAGTTCTTTCTTGTCGAGCAGTTTAAAATAGATGACAACAAAGATTTCATCGAGAATTATGATGTCATATTTGTTTGAGAGCATTGTTTTTTTTGCTTTTTCCAGTCCTTTTTTTGCAGTAGCGATGTCTTTTTTTGAAGGATATTTTTGCTTGATTACAAAATCATCGTTACCAACCTGTTCGATAGTAATCCAAGGCTCAAGTGGTTTCAAACTAAATATCTCGCTATATGGATAATCCTTCATAAATTGAATTATGTATGTTTTCAATCCGGAGCCAGCTGCTCGAATTGCCTGTCCGATTGCGGCTGTTGTTTTGCCTTTACCGTTACCCGTGTAACACTGAATGTATCCTTTTATTAATCTATTCATTTTGATAGCTCAAATAAAATAATTTTTAATCTGTCAATGTATGAAACAGGAACAAAATCAAATATACATATAAAAAACTTGCGAAACAACAAGAAAGATAGATTAATTTAGTAATTTATACGTGTATTTAATTAATTCCCAGTAAAGAGTTTTTTTTAAAATATTTGAACTATGGAAAAAATAGAATATTTGCAGCAAAAGATTGCAGAATTAGAAAAAGAGAACGAGCAGTTAAAAAGTCTATATGATGAGAAACACCGTTTAATATATGAAAATATAAGCGAGTTGGTTTGTCTTATCAATCCTGACGGTAAATGTTTTAGTGCTTCACCCTCCGTTAAAAAACTCCTAGGTTACTCAGTCGATGAATTAATAGGTATTAATCCTTTTGATTTAATCCACCCAGAGGACATGGAGAAAGAAATAACTAAAAAAATGGGAGCGATCATTAATGGAGAACAAGTATTTCTTCGATACAGAATTTTAACTAAAAATGGAGAATACAAATGGTTTGAAACTATTCCCAAATTAGTTTTTAATAATGGGAATGAAGTTGAATTCATCATTACTTCCTCGCGAGATATTAGCGAGAGAATGAAAACAGTGGAGGCACTTTTCCAGTTAAATCGTTCTCTTCTACAAAATGAAAAAAGATTAAAAGCTATGCTAAATAACTCACTTTTTGGTATAGCAACTTCTGACTTGCTCGGAAACTTAACGGGAGTCAATCCTTCTTTCTGTAAAATGACAGGTTATTCTGAAGATGAGCTTTTATCGATGAATTATAAAGATTTTACTAATGATAATAATGTTGATTATGAAAGACATCTATTAGATTTAATTAAAAAGAGAGAAATAGACTCCTACATTTTAGAGAAACAATATTCAACAAAGAATAGGGGTTTAGTTTGGGTAAATATCGCAATTTCTGTTTTTAGAGATGAAAAAGATAGAATTAATGGTTTTATTGGAATAATCTCTGATATTGATGACAAGAAAAAAAATGAAGAGAATCTGCGCAAACTAAATACTGCCGTAACACAAAGTCCAGCGGCTATCGTTATTACTGATACAAGAGGCAGCATTGAATATGTAAACCCCGAGTTTACTAAGATTACAGGTTATTCTTATGAAGAAGCAATAGGAAATAACCCAAGAATTTTGAAATCTGGATATCAGACAAAGGAATTTTACATAGAGCTTTGGAATCAAATTAGCTCAGGCAAAGTCTGGAATGGAGAACTATTAAATAAATGCAAGAATGGCAAGTTGTTCTGGGAGAATGCTGTTATTGCTCCTATCAAGGATGATAAAGGAAATATAACTAATTATGTTGCCGTTAAGCAGAATATAACAGAAAGAAAAGAGCAGGAAGAAAAACTTAAAAAATCTGAAAAGCATCTTCGAGAATCAAATGCAGCCAAAGACAAGTTTTTCTCGATTATTGCCCACGAATTGAGAAATCCTTTCAACACACTTCTGACTATGAGCGAATTTGTTGTTAAAAATTATAATCAATTAACACCCGAGAGTATCCTATCTGAAATCGAAAGCATCAATTATGCAGCAAATCATTCCTACAAGCTGTTGGAAAACTTGCTCGAATGGTCTCGAGTACAACTTGGTTCAACCACTTATAATCCCGAAGAATACGATATTAGCGAATTGGCTGTAAACAATATATATTTATTGAAAAAGACTGCCGAAGCGAAAGGCATCCTTCTTATAAATGAGGTAGAAACAGGTACTTATGCTACTTTCGATTATCAGATGATAAATACAGTTATTAGAAACTTGATTTCAAATGCGATAAAATTTTCTTCCAGAGATGATTGTATTACTATCAGTAGTAAAACATACAAAAACCGAATAGTTGTGGCTGTTTCAGATACAGGCATTGGTATTTCTAAAGAAAACCAAAAGCTTTTGTTTCAAATTGACAAGAACTTATCCATAAAAGGCACAAATAACGAAAAAGGCACCGGACTTGGCTTAATCTTATCCAAGGATTATGTCGAGAAAAATGGAGGAGAAATATGGGTTGAAAGCGGACCCGAACTGGGCAGCACCTTTTATTTTTCTTTGCATGCATCAACACAAGCGAAAGAAAATGATTATGAGTGTAAAACAGCAATTAATACTATTATAACTGACTTGAGTAAAGTTAGTTTACAATCTGAATTCAATAAAAACTTTTCGACTAAATTCGAAAACCTTCTACTAAATCGAAATATTAATTCCATCCATGAGTTCGCTGAAGAATTAGAAGCATACTCCATTGAAAAGGGTTTGGATAGTCTTCAAATATTTTCTAATGAAATGATAAAAGATACACAAGAGTTTAATATTGAAAGACTTAGTAATTGCCTCAATTTTTTTAAGAAATTATTAGAGAAAACAAAAGATTAATTATTTTTGAAATAATCAAATAATTCACTATTTTTTGAAGATAGAAGAAATAAAAATTTTGTTGAACAATAAGGGAGCGAGAAAAATGAGAAGATTATTGCAATTATTTGCGATTTTTGTGTTAGCTGTATTAATTTACCCAGAAAAGAACATAGCCGCTGAACTTGAAGAAGATGCTGTAACAGGAGTATGGAAAACAGATGCAAACAAAAGCCATATAGAAATTTATAAAAAAGATGGCAAGTATTTCGGAAAGATTATTTGGCTGAAAGAACCAAATACTCCCGATGGAAAAGCAAAAGTTGACAAATCCAATCCAGACGAGAAACTCCGCACCCGCTCTCTGCTAGGGCTTTTTATGCTGAAAAACTTCGTTTACGACGAAGATTATGTTTGGAAAGGTGGCGAAATATATAATCCTGAAGACGGAAAAACCTATTCGTGCAAGATGACTTTATCAAAAGATGGAAAGAATCTGAAAGTAAGGGGATATGTCGGTATCTCCCTTTTTGGAAAGACTGTTGAATGGGAAAGAGTGAAGTAAAAGACCTATGTTTTTTTAACAATAATGCGATGCACCGGAATATTGTTTTTTATGCAAAAACTCTCTTTATTTGTCGTTGGCAATTTCCACAACTCAGAGCTAATTTGTTGAAATTTCCCAAAAGATTCGAGGATTTTTTGATGATAGATATCAATTTGCTGCATATCAGTTGCTAAAAAAAGCAGACCTTCGGGCTTCATTACACGGAATAATTCTTCGAGAAGCACAACATCGAATGCACGACGGCGAAGATGTTTGCGCTTAGGCCAAGGATCGGGGAATAGATAATAGCATTTTTCGATACTTTCCGATTCAATAAACGGTAATTGATTAACTATTGAGTACCAAATAACTCCACAATTCTCAAATCTTTCTCCTTCGATAATCGTTTTTAGCCATTTTACTGGAGGTTTTCTAACTTCAATACCGAGTACATTTTGATTTTTATTCTCATAAGCACGATTAAGTAGAAAAATTCCCTTGCCACAGCCGATATCAAGTTCGGTAGGTGGTTTTCCATTAATGAAAACTTCTGACCAATCAATTTCTTTATAAAGAGGTGGATAGTTAGCAGGTACTTCCTTTAGCTCTCCCGCCGAAAAGTAATAATTTGGCGAGGTGTGGTGGCGAAAGCGTCTTGGTAATGGATATTTAATGAAATCTATTTTCAGCAAGGTCTTGTCCGATTAAAAACAATTAAAAAATAATCTTTTAAACTAATTCTCCATAATATCTATATACATTTTTTCGAAAAGATACAATGCGTTAGTCGATGAGCTTTTCATCTTTTCTTCTGCTTCAGCAATGGCAAGAAAAGCCTTGTTTAATTGAGCAGAACTGTAATTTTTAAGGGCAGAAAGATATTCATTCACGAAAAAAGGGCTAACACCAATAATACCAGCAAGTTTATACTGATTGCTTTCTTTGCTGGCAATTTCGTAAAGTTTCCAGAGCTTTGTAAAGTAAGTGGTTATTATTGTAATGATTAGCATTTTTTTATCATCGTTTGCAAGGATATTTTCAGTAATAGCAACTGCCTTTGCCAGATTCTTTTTTCCAATTTGCTTCTGAAGTTCGAAAACATTATTGACCCGAGACGAAGCAACAATGAAATTAACATCTTGATTTGTAATGGTTTCACGTTCTTGAACATAAAGCAGAACCTTGACTATCTCGTTGTTTATTTCTCGCAAATCTGGGTTACAATGTGCTAAAAGCAACTCGGCAGCTTCGTGATTTATCTCTTTTTTATTAGCTTTAAAACGGGCAATAAGCCAAGTCAGCAAGCCGTTTTCATATACTTTTGGGAATTCCATCCACTCGTATTTAGCGAAAATGATATTAAAAGGGAAATCGGCTTTTTCAATCTGTGTAAGTGCTTTTTGCCTGTCTTTTGCGCTTTTCATTTGAGCGGAAAGTCCTTTGTATTTAGCACCAATTCCAGTTAATAGCAAAGTAGTTGTGTCTTGTGGATTATCGAAGTAATTTTTTAAGGCAGAAGGCTTTACATCTTTTTTTTTCGTTCTGCCAATGGCAAAGAGTTCATCAAAATTTCTGACAACAACGACTCTTTTAGAATTAACAAAAGGATATGAAGAGCATGAATCGACTACGTTTTTGCTGAATTCTTCCTTTAAATTGACTGTCGAGACATCTAAAGCATTAAAAGAATCGAAATCGTATTTGGAATCTTTGCTAGGACACAAATAATGTATTAGTTTTTCTAAAGCCTCTTCGATTAAGAATTCTTCTTCACCAAAAAAATATATTATTTTAGGAAATTTCTCGCTGGTTATAATATCGTCAATATTGTTTATCATTGTTTCAAATGCATTAAAACAAACCACCTGATCATTTTTCTATTGTTTCGAGGATGCTATAGATTTTCTTTAATATTACTGATGTGTCTATATTTTTCAATATATAATCAGTTATGTTTAATTTTGCAAGATTTATTATCAATTCTTTAGTGCTAATACCTGTACTAATGATAACAGGCAAGTCCTTTAATTCTGGATTAGAACGCAAAATCTTCATAAACGTAAAACCATCGAGGCTAGGTATTTCTAAATCCAGGACAAGAAGATCGGGTGGCTGTTTCTGAATATGTTTAAGCCCTAATTTAGGGTTGATAAATATTTCTGACTGTACATTAAAATATTTTTTGATAAGTGTCGATAACAATTTGCAATAAGCACTATCATCATCGATAATAACAATCCTATAATTTGAAAAATCTCTATCAATCATTATTTTAAAAATTATAAAAAATAATAATACTAAAAATTTACTTAATAGGAAAATAAACCATAGTTAGTAGTTTATCAGGAGTAACAGTCTGTGGGTCATTCAGGTAAACTTCCCATGATTCCCCAGCTACTTCGAGTTTGTTGTCGTTTATATACTTTAGGATTGAGGCATACACTTTATCCATTTTTTCATAAGGACCAGTATAGTTCGCTTTAACAGCACGACAAGCAGGAATCTCGTAAGCATAAATCCTTCCTTGTGGTTTAATCTCGTTGTTAGCAACAGGAAACCCGGCGGAAAAAATGAATTTATCAGTATTGTAGAAGTGAGTAATCACAACAGGAGGAGCAGTGATTGGTAAATTGTTTGTTTGCATATAAGTAGTTATATCTTTATATATTGTCTTGATTTTAAGCGATAAGCCGCTCATATCTTGTCCAATAATAGAATCTCGAATTGCCAAAAGAGGTGTTCTCTCAACTTTTTCCGTAGTAATCGAGATATTTATATTATCACTGGTTTCACATAAAGCTTTAAGATTTGCAAGCGATTTGTCGAACATATCTGCAATTTGTTTTGCCATTACTGAAGCAGAATAGCGATAGAAATAGCCTACATTGTCAGTTACAGACATAGTAACAACTGTTTTTTCACCATCAACTTTGAAAGTTAGGGTTTGATTGCCAAAATCCTTCCCAAGGAAAACAAGTCCTACTTCAACTTTTTCGTCTGGAAGGCTTTTCTTTATAGTCATACTACCTTCGCCAAGCTCTTGATTTTTGCTTTTCCAGCTATATGAAGAGCCTTCTCCATAATCAGGTCCCGAGAAGCTCAGTTCTTGGGCAGTATCTATTTTATTCCATTCGTTCCACTGTGGCCATTTTTGCATTGAATTAACAAAACTGAAAGGAATAGCAGCCGGTTTATTGATTGTAATCGAGCGCTCGACAGTCAGAGAGGAAGGTAAAAAGACAGGAATTATCAATAATAATGCAATGATAGCGGCAACAATTATCAAAGTGATTTTCAAAAACTTCATAGCTCGCTCCTCGAATTGTTCTAAAAAATTACGTAATTTAAGATATTTTTAATTCATTTCCAAATCAAAGCAAATCGCAATCAACTCATTCTTTCAAATAATTTGTAGCTATCTATCCCTTCTTTTTCCAAAGCTCATTGTTTTTTTCGCACCGCGGACACCTTCGGAATAAATAATCCGTTTTGTGCGTTGAATAGTATCTCTTTTTTTCAATTTGCTTGATTTTTCTACATTTTTCTCTTTCGTTTCAAGAAAAAATGTATCTCCACGAAAAACAATTACAAATTCGCCTTTAAACCGTTCCTTGCTAAATTTCTGATATAATGCGGAAAAGGTGTCGTAATGATGCGTTTCATAAGGTAGAGTAAGATTACAACCGATGTAAGCCTCTCTGCTAGGCATAACCAACGAGCAGGCTTCGAGGACAGGCAAGAGCCGGTAGGGAGTTTCTAGCAATATCACAGTTCTGCCTTCCTGACTTAAATTGCGCAATTGCTGCAGCCTGACTTGTTTTTCACGGTGTAAAAAACCAGCAAAAAGAAATTGGCTAGTGTCAAAGCCACTATAGATCAAAGCGGTCATTATGCTTGTAACGCCAGGAGCATATACTATTGGGAATTTCATACGAATTGCAGCCTGAACAAGTTGGCTGCCAGGATCGGCGATTGCAGGGCTGCCACAATCGGAAATCAGGGCAATGTCCATTCCCTCTTTTAACAGATTAATCACTTCTAGTGTTTTTTCGCTTTCGTTCTGCTCGTTTAAGTAATCAACTCGCTTTTTCAAGCTGTGGGTGTGCAAAAAATGGCTGCCTTCCTTGGGCTCTTCGCAGATTATCAATTCGCATTGTTTCAAGATTCGTAGCGCCCTTAGCGTGATGTCTTCCTTGTTGCCAATCGGAGTATTCACAATATACAATGTGCCCCAATTATCTTTATTGTTTTCTTTTTTATCGTTCATATCCTAAATCTAATATTTATGCTTTGCATTCGTCAAAAATTTAAAGATAATATAAAACATTAACAAAATAGAATTTTTTTATTTTTTCATTAATTCGTAAATTGCTCTATTAGAATCGAAAAAAACAGGAGATAATTATGGCACAACCCAAAAAAGCAGTACAAAGACAAAGAAGTCGTGAAAAAGAAGTAGTTGACTTTGCAAGCAAGCTGAATATCAGGAGTCAGAAGCAGGTAAAGTTACGCGAAAAAGAAAAGTCGATGAAATGGGAATTCCCATTAAAAAAGAATAATATGTATGTGCTTGCCATTGGCTTGGGAATAATAATCCTTGGCTATCTGCTGATGGCTTCAGGTATCACCGAAGAGCCGGCAGTTCCAGATGGAAAATGGAACAATTTTTTTGCTGTTGTAGTCGCTCCTATTTTGCTTGTTTTCGGATATCTGGTTGTCATACCTTATGGGCTTCTTAAGATTTTTAGCAGCAAAAAAACCGAAAATCCCAGTATTAATGAATAACCCTAACGACAAATTTTCACAAGGAGCGGACAATAATTCAGAAAAAAAGTCTGACATTATTGCCGTTTCTAATTCCAAAGCGGGATATATAGCTATCACGGGCAAGCCCAACGCTGGGAAATCGACCTTGATGAACGCAATGCTTGAGGCTAAGCTTTCAGCTGTTACTCGCAAGGCACAAACAACCCGCAAACGTGTGCTGGGGATATTATCAAATGTCAATTCTCAAATGGTCTTCCTCGACAATCCGGGCATTCTTGAGCCTAAATATGAACTGCAGCGAAAGATGATGGAATATGTCTTTTCTTCCATCGAAGAGGCTGACCTTTTAGCAGTAATTATCGATGCAATGGCATACAAATGTGAAGATGATTATTTCCCTGAGAGTTTCTTTGAAACAATAAAGGAACTGAAAATTCCAAAAATAGGGGTTTTAAACAAAATTGACCTTGAAGACAACAGGCGAAATCTGTTGCCAAAAATAAAAGCGTTATCAGATTTGGATATTTTCGACGAGATAATCCCTATTTCCGCTTTGAAAAAACAGTCTGTTCCCGAGCTAATCACTATTTTCGAGAAATATCTCCCACAATCTCCTTTTTTTTACGATCCAGAAATCATTAGCGATATGCCCGAAAGGTTTTTTGTATCAGAAATCATTCGCGAGCATATTTTCAATGAATACCACGAAGAAATACCTTATTCTACTGAAGTAATTATCGAAGAGTTCAACGAAAGAGAGCGAAATAAATGGTATATTCGCGCTGAAATCGTTGTTGATAGAGATAGCCAAAAGGGCATTATCATTGGAGCAAAGGGAAAAATGATAAAACTACTAGGCGAAAAGGCACGTAAAGACATAGAATCCCATCTCCAGCGACAGGTTTTTCTCGATTTATTTGTGAAGGTCAAAGAAAAATGGCGAGACAACCCTTCAACTCTTAATAGCTTCGGATATTAACCTTTTCATATCTAAAAAGAGATGTTTCAACAGATAAAAATGTCTGTTTTTGCTCCATAATAGCTAAATAATATTGCAATATATTCACTTTATTTTAAACTTATTCGTTTATCACTTGTCTATCTTGCCAGATTAGCTATTAATGATTATTTTATTTTTTGGAAGAATTGATAAAAATGAGAGTATTTATGACAGTTATTGCTTTTGCAATTATCTTAACAACAATAAGTTATGGACAAAGACAAAAGCCTTCGCAGACACAGGCAGCACGCAATGGCGTGATTACAGGTAAAGTGCTTGATAATGAAACAAAAGAGCCACTTGCTTATGCAAATGTGATTGTTTATTCATATAAAGATTCGTCAATGGTTACAGGCGCGTATGCTGAAAGAGACGGCAGCTTTAAATTAGAAAATCTTGCTTATGGCAGATACTTTACAAAAGTTCAATATTTGGGCTATGAAACCCGCACTATTATAAATATAGCAATAAAATCTGGAAGCGAAGTGGTCGCTATCGGCGAAATTGGCTTGGTTACGACTTCATTAATGCAAAAAGAAGTGGAGGTTCGAGCCGACAAGGAAAAAGTGGTTTATGCGCTTGATAAAAAAATTGTTAATATCGATCAGGAAATTGTTTCTGCCGGTGGTTCGGCTGTCGAGGCATTAGAGAGAGCGCCTTCGGTGCAGGTAGACATCGAGGGTAATGTAACTCTGAGAGGTAGCTCTAATTTCACAGTTTTTGTCAATGGCAAGCCATCAGTTTTACAAGGAAGTGATGCTCTGGAGCAAATTCCAGCATCGGCAATTAAGCATATAGAATTAATTACCAATCCATCGGTAAAATACGATCCCGATGGTTTAGCAGGCATTATTAACGTTGTTTTAAAAGATGATGCTGACTTGGGAATCAACGGACAAACCAATCTAATGGCTGGTATGAATAATAAATATCGTGCCGATTTGCGATTGAATTGGAATTTACCTGGTGTAAAGCTTTTTATAAGTGGTGATTACAACAACTCCCGCTTTGATGGAGAAGGCAAATCCCGCGAAGAAAGATATTTGTTTGGTGATACAAGCACTTATAATACCGACTTGAATGGAAAGCATCAGCGTAAAAGCTGGAGTGCCAGGACTGGTGCCGAGTTTTCGGTTAATAATCATCTAACTATGTCAGTAGAAGGTGGCTTGGGATCTTTTTCTTTTGAGCGAAACAACAAAGGTAATATTTTTAGAAGTATTGACAATGAAGAAATCTATACTCAGAGTAGAGGAATTGCCGGCAGAAATCGCGATTTTTATAGCGCAAACTACAATGCAAAGTATATTTTCGATTCGCCAATGCACAAGCTCGATTTTCTCGCTTATTATTCAAATTCTGATGGAGCTAGCGAAGATAAACAAAGTGAATTTTTCACTGATAAAAATTGGACTATTGAACCGGAGAATCAAAGCTCTGGCATCAATTCCGACGATAAAAGCAAGAATAATAATACCCGTTTTCAGCTTGACTATTCTCTACCTATAAACGAAAAATCGAAATTTGAATCTGGTTTGCAAGCAAGATTGGAAAATAGTAACGAAAATTTCGATTTTTTTATGCTTGACACTGTAAGCGGCGAAATGGAATTCAATGATTTTTTTAGCAATGAGATGGATTTTAAACAAAATATCTATGCTGCTTATGCTACTTATAGTTCCGAACTTATTGGTTTCGGGCTGCAACTCGGATTAAGGGCTGAATACACAGATAGAAAAATGTCTTTCCAAGAATCAGTTAATGAATATATTGTAGATAGATTCGATTGGTTTCCTTCCCTGCATCTATCAAGAAAATTAGGTGATAATACAAGCGTTATGGCGAGCTATAGTAAAAGAATCTATCGGCCCGGAAGCTGGGAGTTAGATCCATTTCCGATGTATCGCGATGCTTATAATATTCGAGTTGGCAATCCGGACTTGGAGCCAGAATATACCAATTCTTACGAGTTATCTTTTCAGAAATATTTTGGCGACTTCAATGTTTCAATAGAGGGATATTACCGCAACACCAACAACAAAATTGCCTTTTATAAAACTCTCGACTCCACAACTGGAATTATGGCACAAACGGCAGATAATTTAACAAGTTCTAACAATTTAGGTGTCGAATTAATGCTTGGTTACTCTCCAGCAAAATGGTTAAATTTATCTTTGGTGCCAAATTACTTTTATAATACGATAAGTGGCTCAATCATAGACGACGATGCTCTCTCCAGCACAAAAACTTATGATATTCGTTTTTACGGCGATATACGTTTTGCCGATAACTTGCGTTTCGAGCTAAAGAGCTTTTTCAACGGACCTCAAATAACCCCTCAAGGCAGCTCCGAAGCTACTAATTCTGTAGATTTAGGTTTAAGGTATGATTTTTTCAACAGAAATGCATCTTTTACCCTATCCTTCAGAGATATATTCGATTCGCGCAAGCGCGAAACAACTACATCTACCGCAGAATTTTATACGTATGACAGATTCAAGCGAGAAGGTCAAATCCTAATGCTTACTTTTTCCTATCGCTTCAACAACTATAAACCGGAAAAAGAGCGTCAAAATAGCGGCGGTGAAGATATTGACATGGAAATGTTTTAGCAATGGCTTTCAATCAAAAATCAAGAGAGTTAATAGACTTTCTCAGAACCCGGCTTAACGAGAATTTACCTGGGAAAAGTTCGCATTTAAAAATGGCACCTTTAATTGGCAAAAAACCCTTTAGAAGGTTTGTCTCTAAAGGCAGGCATAAGAATAGCTCTGTGATGTTGCTATTATTTCCCGATGAATTTAGCGAGATTAACCTATTCTTTACGCTTCGATCCGATAAATTGACTACACATAAAGGTCAAATCAGTTTCCCTGGTGGTGCCTCCGAACCAGGAGAAACAGCTATACAAACTGCATTTCGAGAAACTTACGAAGAAATCGGGGTTAGCGAAGACAAAATCGAGTTTATTGGGTACCTGAGCCAGCTGTTCGTCCCTCCATCAAACTCGCTTATCCAACCAATAGTATGTTTTTGCGAGGAAAAACCAACATTAAAACTGAATCCTGACGAAGTCAGCGAGCTATTTGCTTTGCCGATAGAAACTTTTTTCAAGTCCGAACTGCTCGTTAGAGAAAAATGGAACATAGAAGGGTGGCTAGTCGATGTTCCATTTTGGAACGTCCATCTTACACCATTGTGGGGTGCAACAGCCATGATTTTGCAGGAGTTCCTTGATTTAATAGAAGAAAGTAATGCTTTCGCAGTAATGTTGAAAAAAGAAGAATGATTTATTAAACCCAAATTACTCAACTTATCAAGTTACATGAATGCTTGAGTGGGTTATAAACTTTTGCATACCGCTAAAACTCTTATGGTATTTACACTTAGTTGGGCAAAGTTGTTTTTTATATTATGTATGGTATAAACCTCTTACTTTTCTTCATGTATTCAATATACTGATCTCCAAAGAAGGCAATGCACTCTTTCTCATCAAATATCGCTGTCAGATAGAGAAATACTGTCGAAAGGATAGATACAAATAATAACTCTATCGAGAAATTTTTTAAAGAAATCCCCCACGTCAAAAAAAGTAATGAGGAATAAAGAGGATGTCTTATATATTTAAAAATCCCTTGTTCTATTAATTCAGTAGTTTTTTCCAATTGATAAAGAGTTTTTTCGCTTCTATTATTTTCCGGTTTTCCCAATTTTTTCATAAGAATCACTCCAACAATAATTAGGTAACCTGATATTATTAAAAAGCTCCATGAAAAAATTTGATAAATAGAAAAAGGGTTGTCAAACCAGTATTTATAGTTAGTGGCAAAAAGCCAGATTATGCACTCCCAACTGAAAAATCTAAAAAAACCATGACTCCTAATATTAAATATTGTTCTCCATGAGATTACTATTGCTGGTATATTCAAAATCAAAAAAATTATAATTCTATTCATATGTTTAATATCTATACATTTTTGTTGGCTTGCGAGTAAGAACTTCTAGCATTTCTGGGGGTGAAACGCTGAATTTTATGTTCTTTGTCAAGTGATTTTATTGTGCTGTCAATCCAATCGAAACAAAGGGCTTCTTCTACCGCATCATTGTATAAAATGCTTTTTTTTCCTGACGACTTATGAGGAAACACAAACCAAATTTCATTGGCAGAGTCAAAGTTGTCAGTCAGCCACTTTCGCCAATCTTCTCGATTTTCAAAATATTTGATTTTATTTTCTGTTGTCATAACAAGTCATTCAAACAAATTATTTTACAGCCTTTACTTTCATAATAATGCAACATTTCGTCAATTTTCCTTTTGTCATAACTCGTTATGCAATCTGACAAAACAATAACCTTTAAATTTTCGTGCCTAATATAAACAAAGTGAATATCATTATTAACAGCCCAATCTATGGCTTTATTTATATTGCCAATTATTTCAGTGTAATTCTTTGTTATATCATTTTGAATATCTATTATTATTAATGCTTTTTTCATTTTTCTTGCTTTTTAGTGTTTTTGTCGGACAGTTTATATTTTGTTTAAATGATCATTATTTTAAATCTAAGATTCTATCTCTCAAAAAAAAATCCGGAATAACCGGATTTTTTAAATTAAAATTAGTTGCCAGGAGGGGTTTGTGGTGGTTGTGGCGATTGCACTGGGGGCAACTCAGCTCCTTCGCTAACGGGTACTGGTCCCTTTTCAATATTTTCTGGCAAAGCAATTTTGTTT
>CAYVTD010000036.1:0-30885 GCA_964454445.1 uncultured Hyphomicrobiales bacterium | reverse complement strand
GGTAAATCTATACCAAAATAAGCTTCCCAAAGGACTATATGATCAATTAAAAAAACTGATAATAATATCACACCAATATGGAAAATAAACGATACTGTTGAGAAAAGAATAGTACCTTTTATCAAATGTTTTACAGGGAAAGCCCACATTGCCATATCCAAAAGAATTCTTTTCCAGGGAACGTTTTTTAGACTAGCGCCTTTGGCGATAAAGAGTGTATAAATCTGTAATAATACATGCCTTGAGAGACCGAAGACCATTATTAGAAATGTAATTGCAAAAAGCGGTCCCTTGGCGAAATCAATCCACCAATCCATTGTTTCTCCTACATACAAATTGTTAAATAAAACTTATTTTAGAGTGTTTTCAAGAGTATAAATATTAAATAAACAATTAATATTATTGACATAAAATTAAATTTCAAACATTGCTGCTTCTTCGAGCCTTTCCTTAGGCGATTTTGCCCCAGGAATATAAATAGCTTTGTAAATAAGGTCGTGCAAACCAACAACTTCGCAAGGAATCTTATAATATTCAACTAGTTCTTTTAGTTGTTTTTTACAATTAGCGCAAGGCGAAATTACAATTTCAGCGCCCGTTCTCATAATTTGTTCCGCTTTGACTTTACCACCGATAGACATCCGATATTCGTGTATTTCGTCGATAGAGACTAGACCGCCGCCACCCCCACAACAGAAGTTTTCGCGTCCACCGGGTGTCATTTCCACATAATTTTTGCAGAAAGATTTGATGATTTCTCGCGGTTGGTCAACAATCCATCCTGAACGAGCTATATTGCAAGGGTCGTGGTATGTTACCTTTTTAGTAATGATATCTGGATCGAGCTTGATTTTACCTTTTTGGAGGCAATCGAGAGTATATTCCATAAAATTAAATACTGGATAGGGATGTCTACCTCCGTAAACAGGGACAAAATCGTGAGCTGAACGCGAGGCATGCCCACATTCTCCTATTAGTATCTTTTTACCATTTAAGCGCTTAACCTCGCCAATCAATTGCTTGATGATTTCTTCGAGATGCCAGTCGCTATAAAATAGGCCGTAGTTAATTCCATCGAAGTTGCCGGTGCCAATAGTCCATTTATCCCAATCGCCCGCAGCATAAATAACAGCAGCATTACCCATTAAAGTGTCTGGTTCGAGCAAGTAATCGCTGACAGCACAGAAAAATACATACTCGCGGTTCGGCTCATCAACAGGAAATGTCATTTTCACACCTGTAATCTCTTCGATTTCTTCAGAAAGAAAGTCGAGAGTGTTGAGCAATGCCTGTTTTGGTATCTTTGAAGTGTTCTTCGTATCGCCTTCAAGTTGTTCTCTTACAGAGACTTGCAATGCCTTGGGAACTATACCTATCAAACTCAGTATATATCTGCCAAGACGGGTTAAAAGCCCATGGTCAACTCCCATCGGGCATTCCCTCGTACAGCGTCTGCAAGCAGTGCAACGATAGAAAAGATCTGCCATTTCGTTTATGACATCTTCTGTTAGCTCGAAGGATTCGGGATTAACCCTTGATTTGAACCATCCCCCCAAGGAAAAATATCGTTTATAGATATTTAATAATATGGTCGTTTTATAGCATGGTATATCCTTTGGATCGCCTGTTACCATGAAAATGGGACAGGCGACAGCACATCTGTTGCATTTTGCTGATGTTTTGCAATAGGAATCGAGCAAAGACTTGTAGTCAGTATAATGAAGCACTGCCGCAAATGCTTCTAAAAATTTCTCGGCAATTTGTTCTTTTGGGGGATTCTCTATATAGTAAGGATATAATCTCCCCTCAGGTTTTAATGTTTTCATCTCGTGCATTTTTATCTCTCCAATAGAATTGTGATTGACAATTTCTGTATTAGTTTACAATTACTATACCGAATTTATATTATTCATCGACAAATCAATTATTGTTTATTAGTTAGCATAATATTATTTTATTTAATTTATTTATAAACTATAATATTATTTGGAGATTAGAAGTAATTTTCTTACTTTTGTTAAAGAATTAAATTATAATTCGAAATTATTAATAAATTCATTTATTATAGTTTTAAACAAGGGAAGAATGATGCAAGTGTTGCAACACTTTATTGCATTGCAACATTGATGCAACACTTTTTATTAATATTTCAAATACTGAATAGTAATCAAGATATCTTAATAATTTAATTTTATTTTTCTCACCAATTAATCTCTATAATCGTAATTATTTGATTTTATAATGATTATCAATAATTATGTTTTTGCTCTGAGTATTCTTTCTTTAAAATAAGCAACTCTCTTGGCTGACTATGTTTCACTTGGCATAAAGCTTGCAATATATAGGGTAAATTTATATAGTAACAAACGAAAAATAACAGGAAAAAAAATGCTAATAGCAATACCCATATTTGCCAACCGGATTTCACCGCGTTGCACAATAGCCGACTCAGTTGTTTTGCTGCGTTTATCTCACAACGAGCCTATATCACAAACTGAATTGGCAATAGAAGAAAGCAACTGGCAAGATTTGTTGCAGCTTTTTGCCCAGAAACGGGTGAACAAGCTCGTTTGTGGAGGCATAAACAAAGATCACAAGGAAATGGCTATGTCTATGGGAATAAGTGTTATAGACAATGTTGCAGGGGACAAGGAAGAGATTTTTGATGCAATTTCAAAAAATGGTTTTAATAATGGTTTAGGTAATTACCGCTTGACAAATAATGTTATTAGCGAGAGCGAAGTTATCACGAAACAAACCCATATTTCAAAGAACCTTGACTGCCTTGCCTGCCAAAGCAAAGAGTGCGAATCGGGTATGAGTTGCCCATATCTAATAAATTTCACTTTTGATTTTCTCGATGCAACAGAAACAAAGATGCTCGAAACAGCGAGGGATATTTCTTTGGAAGAAGAGCGGACACTTTGCCGGCTGTCGGAATTGATATACTATGCTTTGGGAATGAAATACAAGAAAATTGGTATTGCTTACTGTACCGAGTTAAGTGAGCCAACGGAAATCCTTGCATCAGTATTGAGACGCTTTTTTGACGTTCATGCTGTGTGTTGCAAAGCCGGCGGGGAGAAACTTAGCGAGATGAGTAAAGGCGAAAATCCTAAAATTTCTTGTTCTCCCATGGTTCAGGCACAAATTTTAAATAATCTTGGGACAGATCTGAATGTGATTGTCGGTTTGTGTATCGGTAGTGATTGTCTGTTTTCAGGAGCAAGCAAGGCGCCTTGCACAACCCTTTTTGTAAAGGATAAATCGCTGGCTAACAATCCGATAGGAGCAATTTACTCGGATTATTATTTAAAAGAAGCAACAGCTGAAAGAATGAAATAATTTTCTATCAATAAGTATATTATTTTAATTAAAGTTTTCTAAAAAAAATGCGAAAGGATAAAAGCAATGGCTATACCAACATTTAATGCAGTAGGATTTGCCGCCCATTATTCAAAACAGGGTGATTGGGCATTCGATTATGCTCTCCAGCTTTCAAAGCGATGTGGATTGAAGCTGAATGTCTTCCATTTTTTGCAAGACCCGTACAATCCAGATGATAATAGCTCTAAAAATCTTAATTTAAAAGAATTAGATGAACTTGCCATAAAAGAAGAAAAGCAATTGCGTCTTTATTACGACGAACTTGCTGGTGAGTTTCTCGATGTTGGGTTCAGGGTTTGTTACGACAAAAGCTGGACAGAGCTTCACAGGTGTTTATTAATTAGAGAGTTTCAAGTGCTTGTGCTTGGTTATCCAGAGTTTAATGCAACGTTTGTTGACAATACCATCGAGCATTTTGCTCAGCGGTTTATTTCACCAGTGGTGTTAGTTGGGCCTCATCATAAAGATCAATTTTTCTTAAATCGGCAGGCACTACACATCAGCGACAAGCTTGGCATTGACTCAGATAAGCTTTGCGAATTGAACGAAGAAATTATGGCTGTGTAAAAGACACAATTAATACACAGATTTTTTATAAGTTTTATTAATAAACTTTTAATCTTAATTTTGTAATATTGGATAATTAAGTTTTAATTATTGAATATACAAAAGAAATGAGAAAAAAGATTAGTGAAGTAATCTTCGATAGCATGAGAGATGGCGTATTTACTGTTGATAATAAATGCAGGATAACGAGTTTCAATAAATCAGCTGAAAGAATTACAGGGTTTACTTCAGCTGAAGCGGTGGGCAGGTATTGTTTCGATATTTTTCGGACTGAAATCTGCCATAAAAGATGCGCCTTGAAAGATACATTGAAAACACAGGAATCTGTCGAAAATGTACACGTTAATATCATCACCAAAGATGGCTGCGAGAAGCCTATATGTGTAACAACAAGGATGTTGGAAGATGATAGTAACGAGATAATTGGGGCAGTTGAGTTTTTTACTGATGAATCAGAAATAGACCACCTGCAAAAACTTCTCGAGATGAAGGGGTCCATAACCTCGATAGTTAGCGTAAATGCTAATATGCAGAAGATCATAGCTACATTGCCCAATATTGCCGAATCAGGTTGCAATGTATTGATTCTTGGTCCGAGCGGTGCAGGAAAAGAACTTTTTGCCGAGGTTATTCACAATCTCAGTCAAAGAAAATATGGTCCATATATAAAAATAAATTGTGCTGCTCTTCCTGCTCAATTACTCGAATCGGAGTTATTCGGGCACGAAAAAGGCGCCTTTACCGATGCAAAAAAAGACCGTCCAGGGCAATTCTGCTTGGCAAATGGTGGTACTTTACTCCTCGACGAGATTAGCGAAATGGACCTTGCTTTACAAGTCAAACTGCTAAGAGTGCTTAACAATGGGGAGTATCGTCCGCTTGGTTCGTCGAAAACCTTGCAATCTGATGCAAGAATCATTGCCGCTACAAATGCAAACCTGCAAAAGCTAATTGAAGAAGGGAAATTCCGCGAAGATCTTTATTATAGAATTAATGTTGTGGAAATTAATGTCCCATCTCTGAAGGATCGCCCCGAAGACATACCAGTTCTTGCCTCCCACTTTGTGAATAAATACAGGAAAATAACAAATAAAGCTATTCAAGGCGTTTCGCCGGAAGCACTCGGGATTTTGCTAAAGTATCCTTTCCCGGGAAACGTTAGAGAGTTGGAGAATGCTATCGAACATTCTTTTGTGATGTGCAACAAACCGGTGATAATGCCGCAACACTTGCCCAAGAGTATTATTAATATGGCTGAATCTATTAAAACCATTATTGATGTTAGTAGCGAAAAAGATCTTATTTTAAATTCACTTAGGCGGAACAAGGGCAATAAATCCATAGCTGCTCTTGAGCTAGGCATGCACAGGACTACTCTATGGCGAAAAATTAGAAACTATGGCATAGAGTAATGATGGTTTAATTCATTAGTGGTGGCTTTTGTTCTTTTGGAGATAATTGCGTCTTTTCGGGTTTTGAGCTTAAGCAGATAGGAAAGCCAATTTCGAGACGAAAGCCAAGTATTTTCCAATCGGCATCCGTACATAAGTTGCCAAAATTGTAATCGAGCAATAACTGCTGTGAAAAACGGTAGTTTTCACTTAATTCTATTTGATTTTCAAAGCCAAAGCATAACCCAAACCAAAAACCTCCTATCGAGTGTATATCACCAGAGGCAAGCAGGCGATTTTGTGTTTGAGTTGATAGAAAAACTGCAGAAGAAGGCGTAACTATATGTTCGCTTTGCTCGAAGCTATTTGTAAGAGGCAATAACATTCTTATTCCAGCTACTGTGCGAAAAGCTCCACCAAACAAATCCTCTGAGATTAAAAATCGGAAATCGGGTTGAATCTCAAAAAATGATAAAGAAATAGCGAGTGATGTATTTGTTACAACACTTGTCAAAGTGCCGTCAATGTTGCGCATTGGATATTTGTTTTCATTATTGAATTGAATGCCGCGATTGACGTAGTTAAATCCTAGACTGAAAGCTGATTTTAAAGAAATATGTTTTTCAATCGCTATACCTGCCGAAAAACCAATTCCAAAACTGCTTTCCACTGTGCCACAATCTGCCATGCCTTTGAAAAAAACAAAGTTAGCTGAATGATAATTACCTGCTACTCCTATACGAGGATGCAAACTGAACGATATGTCTTTTTGCCGTTGTAATTTATAATCTTGAGCGAAAAGATACGTCGAAACAACAACAGTCATTGCCAATACGAAAAACGAAAATCTAATTATTTTCATTATTTCTTACATCCAATATTTTTAATTCTAAAATAATCATTTTTTATGATTATTAGAAATATCAGAATCAAATAACTTATCGAAATAATTATGATTATAAAGACAAATCAAGATGAAATAGCAACATATTTGAAAGATGCCTCAAATTTCCAGGGCAGGGCAAAGATATTGTTTATTCCTGAAAACAGTTTTGAGCTTCGCGAGGCAATAGTTCTTTGTAATAGCAAGAAAACGCCTGTAACGATATATGGTGCTGGCACGGGACTGACAGGTGCCGTGTGTCCTCTTGGTGGTGCTATTATTTCGATGGAGCGAATGAAAAAGATAAAAATAGATAAAAAACAGAAATATGCCATTTGCGAGCCGGGAGTTACCTTAAATGAACTTCAACAGGAACTTGCCGCTTATGGGTTGTTTTATCCTCCTAATCCAACAGAAACGAATAGCAGCATTGGCGGCAATGCCGCAACGAACGCAAGCGGCTCGCGAACATTAAAATATGGTGCAACTAGAGATTTCATTATTTCTGCTGAAATTATCTTGATAAATGGCGACAAGCTCAAACTCGAGCGGGGCATAGACAAAGCAAATGGCATAGAATTAGAATTAATTGCTGATTCAGGGATTAGTTATTCTTTTTCCATTCCTGACATATTTATTCCAGATCTGAAGCACAATGCAGGGTATTTTTTAAAATCAGATATGGATGCCATTGATTTGTTCATTGGTAGCGAAGGCACTTTGGGGGTGTTTTCCGAGATTGTATTGAGATTAACAGACCTCCCTGAAAGTGTTTTCTCAGGTCTTGTTTTTTTTGAGAATGACAAGGAAATGCTTGATTTTGTAGAAAAAACTAAAAAGAATATTATTAATAACAAAAAGCTTGATTATAAGGATAATAGCGACTTTTGTCCGCGATTACTCGAGTATTTTGATGGGCGATCCCTTATTTATCTAAGAAATAGCAGCAAGGAAATGCCTGAAAAAGCAAATAGCGCTATTTGGTTTGAACAGGAATATACCTCTTCAAATGAAAATGTTATTTTAGAAAGCTTTAGCCAATTGGTCTATGAACATACACTTCTTGCGGATAAGACCATTATGGCTAATGACAACAAAAGCATCGAAAAGCTCCGAACTCTTCGCCACGAACTCCCTCTTGCCGTTAATGAACGTCTTGTCCGTGAAAATTTAAGAAAATTTGGTACTGATACCGCCGTAACTGATGAAAATTTTCGTGAATATTTCTTTTGTGTTAAAGATTTAATAGCAGAGACAGGACTTGATTATTATATTTTCGGGCATATAGGCAACAATCACATACATTCTAATTTATTTGCAAAAAGCGAGAATGATAAATTAATAGCACAAGAATATTATAATAAATGTATTAAAAAGGCATTAGAGCTCGGCGGCACAGTTTCTGCCGAACACGGCATCGGCAAGATAAAAAAAGAATTTTTGTTGCAAATGTATGGAAAAGAAATAATTGAAAAGATGAAAGAGATTAAATCAGTGTTTGACCCTGATTTTTTATTGGGAAGAGGCAATCTTTTTTAGATTGAAACTCAAATTATATGAATTATTTTAAAGATTTGTTCTTTGCTTACCAATTCATTCATTTTAACAGTATTCATTAAATTGCCTAATGTAATATCTTCTATAACATCATTGTTAATACTGTTAACTTTACCACCTAATTCTTTAGCTAAATTAGCGATTAACCTTCTTTTTCTTTTATTGGACTGTATTATTATCGTATTTATATTTATTTTTCCTTTTTTTCATTAGCCTTATTTCCCTGATATTATTATTTGAAAAAAATTACAAAGCATTTCGTTTTTTCTTTTTAATTATGTATTTTTAATACTAGTGCAAATTTCAGAAGGGTAAAGTAAATATTAAAAAAAAGCGGGATAACTCGCATTTTTTAGTCATTGATGAACAGTTCTTAAGATGGACCGCATTTCAAAGGAGTAGTATATCTAATTGAACCTATCTCGAATAACAAACAGTGCTTTCAAAAAATTTTGACAATAAGCAGAAAAATATTAAATTAGACATTTAGTTTATCATTTTGATGAAAAAAAGAAATTTTTATGAAAGACACAAGAATCTTGAAAGCTTTTATAGTTTTTTAACAAATCATTTATTCTAAAATTAGAAGCTTTTAAACGGAATCGATGCAAAAGGGAGATATCGGTCATTTACGAGCATTATTTATAATATTTTAACAATACAAGACAAGAGAGAGCATTGTTAAAGCATTGAAAGTATTAAATGTATATAAGTTAAGTCTTAAAGAAAAGTGAAATATGTGAAAAGGGCACCAAATACTCAACGTAATAAGAATAGGTATGGTCAATACTTTACACCTGAAATAATAGCCAATTTTATGATTGATATGGCAGACGTTTCGGTGGAAAGTAAAATACTTGAACCTTGTAGCGGAGAAGGCGTTTTTTTGGATTTATTATTAAAACGTGACCTAAGAGATCTAACCGCCTACGAAATAGACCCAACTCTTTCAAATAGATTTAGTTTTGTAAAGCATACGAGCTTCGTTTCAGCAGATATAAAAGATGAATTTGATTTAATAATAGGAAATCCACCTTATATAAGATGGGCAAATTTAGAAGAAGACTTAAAACAAGAGCTTTTATCTAATAGGCTTTGGAACAAGTACTTTAATATGCTTTGTGATTATCTATATATATTTATTTTAAAATCAATAGAACTACTAAAGGAAAATGGACAGTTAATATTTATATGTCCCGAGTATTGGTTAAATACAACAAACTCAATCAGTTTAAGAAATTATATGATGAAAAATGGTTATTTTGAGAGGATCTATCATTTTAATGAAACTCCAATTTTTGACAAAGTAACTGTATCAACAATTATTTTTAAATACATTAAATCAAGCGTACGTAGCAGCAATATTGATGTAACAAAGTATTATTCTAATAAAAAACTTAATCCATTGATTCTAAACGGATTAAAAAACAAAGAAGAAAAAAAACAAACAGAATACATAAGCGTTTCACAATTTAAAATCAATGAAAGATGGTTGCTTATCCCGGATAGTTTAATAGCAAATATTGAAAGAATTGAGATAGAATGTCAAAAGCATCAAGGGTATCAACCATTATCGTTGTTTAACGATAAAAAACAATATCATACAATCGAAGAGTTTTGTGATATTGGTAATGGTCTTGTTAGTGGGCTAGACAAGGCATTTTTATTAAATGGAACACCGATAAATGATTACGAGAAAGAAAAAATTATAAAAGTTATTAAAGCAAAAGACATAGAGCCATTTTATCATAAAGATATCTCAGATTACTTTTTATTGAATGATGTTGATAACGAAAAAGAATTAAAAGAAAAATATCCAAATTTATTTGCACATCTTCAATATTATAAGATAAATTTAGAAAAGAGATATCAATACAATAGAAACATTAATTATTGGGAATGGGTATTTTTAAGGAATTTTAACTTATTTAATAAAAAGGAAAAAAAGATATTTGTGCCTTGTAAAGAAAGGATCTCAAATAAAAATTATTTTAGATTTGCTTTAGTAGAAGAAGGTTTTTTCCCAACCCAAGACGTTACAGCAATTTTTAAAAAAAACGATACGAAAGAAAGTATTGAATATATTCTTTCATATTTAAATAATTATAGAGTATTCGATTGGCTGAGACATAATGGTATAATAAAGGGTAATATTGTTGAGTTTTCTGAAAAACCAATAGCAAGTATTCCATTTAGAACTATAGATTGGAACAATCCTTTTGAGACAGAACTTCACGATAACATCACTGTTTACTGTAAACAATACATTGAAAAAAAAGACTTGAAATATTTAGAATCAATTAATGATTGTTTTGATAGATTATTTGAATAAACCTATGAATTTTATTGATTTCGAAAAATTAAAAAAGAAAATACAAGGGCGATCTGTTCCTAAACCAATTTCAGGAACTTTGTCCGGTCATGCAGCAGGTGAGCCTTTTGACAAATTAGTTTTTAACAGGTACAGTTCCATATCAGGGATTTGGACCAAAGCTTTTTGGGCGATGAGCAAGCATGGGCGTTTCAGTTCATTAAACATTTTGTAACACAAGCAAGGAAACGGGCTAATGATATGATTAGAATATTTGTTCGACCTTTTGAAAAATATTTAAAATAAATTAGTATTAACCAACTCACGTAAAAACCATTATGATTAAAAAAGTATTAATTGCAAACCGAAGTGAGATTGCCTGCCGTGTGATTCGCGCTTGCAAAGAATTAGGTCTGGGCACCGTAGCTGTTTATTCTGAAGCAGATGCCAAGTCTCTTCACGTCCGTCTTGCCGACGAAGCCGTATTAATTGGTCCTGCGCCGGCACTTGAGTCATATTTGAATATGGATAATGTAATAAAAGCTGCAAAAGAAAGCGCTTGCGATGCCATCCACCCCGGCTATGGCTTTTTGTCTGAGAATCCTGTTTTTAACCGCCGTGTTCGCGAAGAAGGGCTTGTTTTTATTGGTCCAAACCCGGAGGCAATGGAACTGCTTGGCTCGAAAGTAGCTTCAAGGCAATTGATGATGCAATCGGGAGTGCCGGTGATACCAGGAATGAAAGGCAGCTCGATGCGCATCGAAGATTTCGAGCAAGTTGCCGAAGAAATGGGCTATCCTGTTTTAATAAAAGCATCTGCAGGCGGCGGAGGCAAGGGAATGCGAGTTGTTCGCGAGCAATCAAAACTGAAAGAATCGGTAGAGGCAGCGATGCGCGAATCGAAATCTGCTTTTGGTAGCGAAGAAGTATTCCTTGAAAAATATATAGAGCAGCCAAGACATGTGGAGTTTCAGGTAGCCGCCGACCATTATGGCAATGCAAGATACTTTTTCGAAAGAGAATGTTCTATACAGCGACGTCACCAAAAAATAATCGAAGAAGCTCCCTCGCCCATAATGGACCCCGATTTACAAAAGCGAATGGGTGAAACTGCAATAAAAGTTGTAAAATCTGCAAATTATGATAATTGTGGTACTGTCGAGTTTCTAGTTGATAAAGATAAAAATTTCTACTTTCTCGAAGTAAATGCCCGAATACAAGTCGAGCATCCAATCACAGAAATGACAACGGGTATCGATCTTGTAAAATTGCAAATTTTAATAGCAAATGGCGAAGAAATGCCATATAAGCAAGGTAACTTGAGGCAAAACGGACATGCTATTGAATGCAGGATTTATGCCGAAGATGGTGAGAATAATTTTATGCCTTCCTCAGGTAAGATATTGTTTTTAAAAGAGCCTAAGGGACCGGGAGTTCGCTATGATTCTGGAATTTATCAAGGAGCTGAAATTTCTGTTTTCTACGATCCTGTTCTAGCAAAATTGATAGTTTGGGGGCAGAACCGGGAGGAAGCCCGCCGCAGAATGATACTTGCCCTTAAGGATAATATAGTGGTTGGGGTGAAAACATCAATAGATTTTATGCTCCGCTGCTTGGAACATTCCGAATTCATTGCCGGGAATACGTTTACTGATTTTATTGAGAAAAATATGATGAGCATTCCAGAAAAAGATGATGATTTGTTTAAAATGGCTGTTGCTGCGGCTTTGGCAAGTAACCGCGAGAATGGGAACTCGAAAGCTGTCGTTTTACAATCAAGTGGGGAATTGCCATCACCTTGGCTCAGTATCGGAAAATGGGAGATTTGCGGCTCATAAAAGCATAATCTCTCTCATTTGATTTATTTGCTAATTATATATAATCTATAATAATCTCAATAAATTAACTCTCATTAATGCTACGCATTTTTTGTTTAGAATGAAAAATAAAACCGTTTTCTAAACGTATATCTTTTTTTATATCACCAAAATAGAGCTTGTAAGATGATTGATATAAAAATCTTAATTTGATGTTATTATAGAAAAAAATAAACAATGAATTTTTTAAATCCCTGGATGCTGCTCGGTCTGTTAGCTGCTGGCATACCGATATTGCTTCATCTGCTTAATCTACGCAAATTAAAAACTATTGAGTTTTCGACGCTTCGCTTTCTGAAAGAATTGCAGAAAACCCGCATTAGGCGCTTTAAAATCAAGCAGATAATCTTGTTAATATTGCGGACATTGATAATTATCTTTGCTGCACTTGCCTTTGCCAGACCGGTTGTCAATACTTCGCTCCCGTTTGCTAACGAGTATGCCAGAACAAGTGCTGTTGTGTTATTAGACAATTCTTTTAGTATGGAGGTTTCAGACGAGTTCGGAGAAAGACGCAAACAAGCAATAAACGCGACAAAACACACTCTTTCTACCTTAAAAGAAGGTGATGAAGCGGCAATAATAACACTTTGCGAAACCATAAATCCGAATACTTTGAGTTTCTCAAGAAGCCCTTCGTTTCTTGAGACTAAGCTGTCTGAAATTAAAACTTCTCCAGTGCCTGCTTCGCTCGAAAACGGCTTGAGATACGCTTCTGTTTTAATGCAAGAAGCTAACAATTTGAACCGGGAAATTTATATCATAAGTGATGCCCAGCAAAACATCATTAATAAAATTAATCTGGATTCTACTAAGTTTTTTAAAAACAATCTTAATTTATATTTTATCAAAATCGGGGGAGAATCTTCAAGAGATATAAAGAACCTATCTGTCGATTCGATCAATATCATCACTAAAGTTTTTGAGTTGGGCAAGCCTGTTGAGGTGGAAGCATTAGTAAAGAATCATTCAAAAGAAGATGCTCAAAATATTGTGGTTAGTATGCTCTATAATGGTAAACGTGTTGCACAAAGGAACATTACCATACCCGCTGGTGAAATCAGGAATGTAAATATCTCAGCTCCGGCGCAGTCACCTGGGCTTTATCGGATGACAATAGAAATTGAAAAAGATGCACTCGAAGCCGACAACCGCCGTTTTTCTGCTTTTATCATACCGACAGCACCCAGAATAGCTCTTTTTGCCGAGAAAGCTGTATCAAATTTTTTGAATACTGCTTTTAAAATGAGTGAAAATACAAAAAATGTTTATGTTTTCAATCCGGAGCAGATTTCATCTGTTGATTTTGCCGATTATGATGTTATTTTCGCTTCTCTACCTTTTTTCCGTCAAAGCGATATTGCTCGTCTTCAAAAATATATAGAGCAGGGCGGAGCAGCTTTCTTGTTCCCAGGTGCCGACCCTGCTGATATGGCTTTTATTAACGACATTAAAACACTTGGCATTGACCTTGGTGAACCAAAAGATTACAAAAATAAACCAGCAAAGTTCCAAACCGTTGATAAACTCCATCCTTTGTTTGAAGGGGTGTTCCAAGGCTCAACAGATAGCCGAGCCATCGTGGAATCTCCTGATATTCGGAGGGCAATACCCGCAAAAAACGGCTTTCCTCTTATTGAAATGGAGGGTGGCTCTTTCCTAAGCGAAATTCGAACAGGTCATGGTCGTTTTTTTTATTGTGCCGTAAGTCCTGATTTCCGATGGGGCAATTTTCCAACTACTGGCATTTTCTTTGCGATAGTCCATCGTGCTGCTGCATATTTGTCAGCAAAAGAAAGTTTTGGGGCAAATATTGTAGCCGGTGAGAATTATATGTTAAAACTTCCTGGCAAATATGCTTCAGGAGGAAATTTCCGAATAAGCGACCCGAACAACAATGACTTTTTTATTCAGGCAGCCACGCTACCTTCCGGGGCTGTGCTTACTTTGGAGGGTTTGAATACATCGGGAGTTTATGCTGTTCATGCGCAAGATAATTCTGTAGTAACATTTGTTACTGTTAACAATGCCCCTTCTGAGTCACTCCTTCATATTCTAAAAAATGAAGAAATCGAGCAAGGTTTGTCTCCTCGTATGCACGATGATACTAAAATCCATTTCATCGAGGACAGTCGCAACATCAGAGAGCAACTCAAACGTGCAAGAACTGGCGCCGAACTATGGAAATTTTTTGTTATGCTTGCTATTGTTACTGCAATCGCCGAAATATTCGTAGCGAAGAATGCCAAATCTGATGGTGAAGATATAAAACAAGTCTGATGATGAAGATACAAAATAAATCTGATGCTGTTGATTCAAAATAATGTTTGGAGTTATTGGCGAATTGTCTTATTTTTGTAATTATTTGATTTTTATTTAAAAACAAATAATATTGGTCGCTTAGCTCAGTTGGTCTAGAGCGTTCGCCTCACACGCGAAAGGTCGCAGGTTCGAACCCCGCAGCGACCACATATTCCAAATTGTTAGGTTGCCTAAACTTTATGTGTTAAGGCAACCTTTTTTTTATCCAAATCCTGTCTCAAGGAGATTTTCCTTTTTTTTCCCGTAAAATCTTTGTATATTTAAAGTTTGTATTGAATATTATTTTAAAAAGAGAGTATGACTCAACGAGTAGTAAAAGAAAGAGTGATTGCTGTAAAAGGTGCGAGGCAGCACAACTTAAAGAATTTCGATGTAAATATCCTACACAATAAACTAACAATAATAACCGGATTGAGTGGATCAGGAAAATCCACTCTCGCATTCGATACGATTTATGCAGAAGGACAGAGGCGTTTTGTAGAATCTCTTAGCTCGTATGCGCGTCAATTTCTTGAACAAATGGCAAAACCTGAGGTCGATTCTATCACTGGTTTGCCCCCTGCAATAGCTATCGAGCAGAAGACACCGACGAAGAATCCGCGTTCGACTGTTGGCACTTCAACAGAAATATACGATTATCTTCGCTTGCTCTATGGTCGAATCGGCAAAACAATATGCCATAATTGTGGCAAGGAAGTAAAAAAGGATTCGCCCGCCACAGTTGCTGATGAATTGATGGAATTGGCAAGTGGCACTAAGATATATGTAATGTTTCCGCTTTCTCCGCAAGTAACTGAAGTGGCAAAGGAGATGAAACGTTATCATGAACAGGGCTATTCCCGCATTGTTCTCAAAGGAAAAGACGACATCATCGACATCGAACAGGAGGGCTTGCCCAGGAAAGCTAGTTCGCAAGATTTTTATGTACTTGTTGATCGCTTGGCGATAGAACATACAGAAGAACTTAAATCGCGACTCATCGAATCACTCGAGAATGCTTTTAAAAATGGGGGAGGGAGACTGGTCATTCGCAGTATCACCGGAAAAAGAACTCTTCATTTCAGCCGTCATTACGAATGTGCCGAATGTGAAATTGCATATGTCGAACCCGAACCCCGCTTGTTTTCTTTCAATAATCCTTTTGGCGCCTGTCCGAAATGCCAAGGATTTGGCAGAACCATTGATATTGATGAGAATCTGGTTGTTCCTGATAAATCTAAGAGTTTAATCCATAATGCAATTCATCCATTCCGTGGTCCGACATATAGCAAATACGACAGGTTGATGATAAGCGAGGCAAACAGACTGGGTATTCGCACATCTTCTCCTTATGAGTTGTTGTCAGAGCAGGAATTAGATTTTATTTGGAAAGGAGGTGGTTCATTTTTCGGAATCAATGGATTTTTTAAAATGATTGAAGAGAAAAATCAGAAAATCCAAAATCGGATAATGCTTAGCAGATATCGCGGTTTTACAACTTGCAAGCAATGTGGTGGCTCGAGGCTAAGAACCTCAGCCAGACAAGTGTTTATTAACGGAATGAATATCCCAACACTAATAGATTTGCCCTTGGAAAAAGCGCTTCTTTTTTTTGAAACTGTCGAACTCAGCCAAATGCAACAAGATATTGCAGGGCAATTAATGCGCGAACTCAAATGGCGATTGCAGTTGCTTGTGGAAATTGGATTGGAATATCTTACTTTAGGCAGATTACAGCAAACTTTGTCTGGAGGTGAAGCGCAGCGGATTAATCTTTCGACAGCTCTTGGCTCTTCTCTTGTCAGTTCCTTGTATGTGCTTGACGAACCAAGCATAGGAATGCATCCACGCGACACTCAAAAGCTTATTGATATACTATACAAATTGCGCGATTTGGGGAATACTATCATTGTGGTAGAACACGATCCGGACATTATTCGCAAGGGGGATAGGATCATTGACATTGGTCCGAAAGCGGGTACTGCAGGTGGCGAAATAATCTATAATGGTGATATGGAGGGCTTGATAAATTCTGAAAATTCATTAACAGGAAAATATCTATCAGGGAGAAAGAAAATTCCTTTGCCAAAGATGCGGAATTATGGCAACGGCGACAAGATTACCCTCGTCAAACCGAGAATACACAACCTGAAAATGGATAAAGTAGAGATTCCACTTGGTTGCATTGTTGTTGTTTCAGGAGTGTCTGGTTCTGGAAAAAGCACTTTAGTTCACGATGTCTTGTATGAAAATTTTAAAAAGAATATACAAAAACATACAACAAGCGAACAAACTAATTCTTACGACGATTTTTATGGTTCAGACAGAATTGAGTATATCGAAATGGTTGACCAATCGCCGATAGGAAAATCTTCTCGTTCCACCCCTATTACATATACAAAAGCTTTTGATATGATACGCGATTTGTTTTCCTCAACTCAAGCAGCAAAGCAAATGGGCTACAAGCCGGGGTTCTTTTCGTTTAACGTGCCAGGAGGGCGTTGCGAAGTCTGTGAAGGCGAAGGTAGCGTTACTGTCGATATGCAATTTCTGCCCGATGTGCAACTCGAATGTGAGGCTTGCAAAGGCACACGCTATAAAAAAGAGGCGAGAAACATACTTTTCAAGGGTAAATCTATTGTCGATGTGCTGAATATGACTGTCGATGAATCAGTGGATTTTTTCAAAGATCACCCAAAGGTTCTTAAAAAATTAACTATTTTACAAGATGTCGGATTAGGATATTTGCAGCTTGGTCAGCCCAGCATAATGTTGTCAGGCGGTGAATCGCAAAGGATAAAGCTTGCCGAGCATCTCGACACAAAAGCGGCTGAGACCTTGTTCATTTTCGACGAACCAACGACGGGACTTCATCTTGATGATATTTCCCGTTTGCTCGAGTGTTTTAGAAAACTTATCGAAAAGGGACATTCTGTAGTTATCATCGAGCATAATATCAATGTAATTGCTTCTGCTGACTGGGTAATCGATCTTGGTCCAGAAGCAGGCGAGAAAGGTGGGTATATTGTTGCAGAAGGCACACCTGAAGATATTTGTTTAATCAGCGAATCACATACAGGTGTGGCTCTAAAAGACTATTTTGAAAAATATACATAGATTTTTTTTTATTAATAATTTATTTATTTGTAAGCGATATTTTATTAATAATTAAATTGACATTCTTTAAAATAATAATTTTGTATTGATTATTAAATAATTAAAAGGTTATTATGAAAAATCTTGTTTTTCTTTTCTTTGCGGTCTTTGCAATGAATATGTTTGCACAAGAAGGAACAGATTCAACCCAAGCAGACAAATGGGAGCCGAAAGGTATTGCAGGGTTAAATATCAGTCAGATTGCTTTTTCTAATTGGACCCAAGGTGGCGACAATGCCATCACATATAGCGTATCGGGTAACTTTTCGCTCAATTATACCTCGTCAGTTTCAGCTTTCAAAAATAGTTTGAAAATTGCTTATGGGCAAACTAAACTTGCCGAAGACGATTTTAAAACCAACGATAACGAGATTTATCTCGAAGATGTCTATTCGCGTCGTGTTGGTTGGGCTGTCGATCCTTTTATTAGCAATATATTAAGGACAAATATAGCTCCGGGATATACATTTAATGCAGGAGTCAAGACAAAAATCAGCGATATTTTCGATCCCGGCTATCTTTCACAATCTATGGGCTTTACTTATGATCGCGATAAAGTTTTCAAAACGCGTCTCGGTATTGGCTTGCAAGAAACGTTTACAAACAAATTCAGACAATATACTGATGATACAAAAACTAAAAACAAGACAGAAGCTTTCAAATTAGAGACTGGTATTGAGTCGGTAACAGAAACTCAATGGGAGTTTATGGAGAATATGCTTTTGAAAAGCTATCTCCGTCTTTTCACTGCTTTTAACCGTATGGATACTTGGGATGTTCGCTGGGACAATACTATTTCAGCAAAAATCAACAAATGGTTCGTTTTTAATATCAATGTTCTTGTCGTTTACGAAAAAGCACAATCGCTAAAGACACAATTAAAGGAAGCCATGATGTTTGGCGTTTCTTATCAACTTTTCTAATTGAAAAGAACTGTTCAAAAATAATAAATATTACATAAATGAAAATATTTCAATAATGTTGAAAAATAATTTCAGATAAAAGAAGTTGTTTTAATAAAGAATTCTTATACTAATTATAACGAAAGTAAGACAGCCCTTTTATAGATAAAAAATAAAATCAGAGGGAGCCGAAAGTGATAAAGATAATCATTGTGGACGACCATGCTGTTGTGCGCAAAGGACTTAAGCAAATTTTTGATGAGACTGCCGATATAGCAGTTGTCGACGAAGCCGGCAGCGGAAACGAGCTAATCGACAAGATTAGACATACTAAATATGATGTTGTCTTGCTTGATATTTCTATGCCTGGCAAGGACGGGCTCGATACATTAAAGGATATCAAGAACATCAGACCAGAATTGCCTGTGCTGATTTTCACAGTTTATCCCGAGGATCAATACGCTGTAAGAGTCCTTAGAGCAGGTGCCTCAGGGTATATTAATAAAGAAAGTGAACCTGAGGAGCTAATCGAGGCTATTCGTAAAATTGCACTAGGAAGAAAATATATTTCTCCATTTCTTGCAGAGTTACTTGCTACTAATCTCGAAGCCGGCGGCGAGACTCCCTTGCACGATAATCTTTCTGACCGCGAGTTTCAAGTGATGTGCAAGATTGCTTCCGGCAAAAAAGTTACCCAAATAGCACAGGAGCTTTCTCTAAGCATTAATACAATTAGCACTTATCGAAATAGGATTCTTGAGAAAATGAACCTGAAAAGCAATACTGAAATAACTCATTATGCAATAAAAAACAACCTTGTTGAATAATAATTTGTCTCGTTTATAAACATTAAAGATTTAAAGTATTTATTTTATGAAGCTATTAAGTGATTTACTAAAAAATGTTGATTCTGTCAAGATATTCGGTTCTTTGGAAATAGAAATTGATAATGTGCAGTACGACTCCCGTAAAATTGGTAAAAATTCGCTATTTATTGCATTTAAAGGTGAGAAGTTTGACGGACATTCGTTTATTCCGCAGGCAATTGCCAAGGGAGCAAAGGCAATTATATGTGAAAACATCGATGATAAACTGTCTAACTCCGAAATTACTACAATTATTGTTGTGAATAATGCTAGGAAAGCACTTGCTCAAATATCACATTCTTTTTATGATTTTCCGACAAAAAATATGAAAATTATTGGTGTTACAGGCACTAATGGGAAAACAACAATTACTTTTTTACTTAGCCACATTTTTGAGCGAGCAGGCATCAAAACAGGGATAATTGGCACTACGGGCATTTTTTTTAACAACAAAGCCTACCCTTCTAACCATACAACCCCGGAATCGCTCGAGCTTTGCAAAGCCTTTCAAGAAATGGAGAAAGATGGCGTTCAATGTGTTGCTATGGAGGTTTCTTCGCATGCGCTTAGCCAACACAGGGCAGACTGTATTGATTTTGACATTGCCATTTTCACCAATCTGACTCACGATCATATCGACTACCACCATTCGTTCGATGATTACTTGGCAGCGAAAAAGAGGTTATTTCAAATGCTTAAAAAAGATGCCGTCGCAATTGCATTCCAAGGGCCTTATTCACAACTCATTCTCGAAGATATTGATGCAGAAAAATATACTTGTGGCAGGTCTCCATGGGCATTTTTTTTGATTGAAGATGAGAATATTTCAACAAATGGCTGCAACTTCACTCTTAAATGCGATTTTAATCAGTTGAAAAATAATGCTATTGATAATCTCCAATCCTTAATGCAAAATGATAATCAATTATATGTGAAATTTAATGATAATACTATCAATATAAATATCCAACTTGCGCTACTAGGCAGGTTTAATATAGAGAACTATACTCTTGCGGCAGCCGCAGCTCTGTTTTATGGAGTTGATTTAAGCATCATAGTCCAATCAGCAAAAGATGCTGTTGGCGCACCTGGACGAATGCAAAGAATACCGTTAAAATCTGGATCAACTGCAATCGTAGATTATGCTCACACTCCCGATGCCCTTCAAAAAGCCCTCCTTGCTTGTCGTGAATTAATAAACAATTCATGCTATCAATCTTCAAATCTTATTTGTGTTTTTGGTTGTGGTGGCGATAGAGATAAGAATAAAAGACCAGTAATGGGCAAAATCTCTGCTGAAATTGCCGATTATGTAATCTTAACCGACGACAATCCCCGAACGGAAAAATCAGAGCAAATCCTTGAAGAAATTTACAAAGGAGTTCCAAAGAAATTGAAAACCAAGCTCATAATGATATCAAACAGGGCAGAGGCTATCGCTTATGCTGCACAATTTGTCAGAAAAGATGATTTGCTGTTGGTTGCCGGCAAAGGACACGAAAAGTATCAAATTATTGGGGAAACACGGATTCATTTCGACGATGTCGAAGAGCTATCGCGTTTTGCATAATTTATTTAATCATCTTAAAAAGTGGTGTCTTGCAATGGATCGAAATAATCCAAGCCAAAAGTTTTCACAAGTTATCCACACTCGACAAAGTTTTCCACACAGTTGTCCACATGGTAGTAAATGCTAAGTTCAATTATACGAAGAACTATTTAAATAATTGAGATAATATAGCGTCAAAATAGTAGAAATTAATATTTTTTATTTGAAATGTTTTCAATAATTTTAAAAAATTATTAATGATTTCTCTATGATATTAATATTTAATAAATATTTATATTATCTGAAATTCTTTTAGCATATATAAATTTACTGCTTGGTTATATAGTAATTGTAAAAAGTAAACATTTTTTATCAACAATTTATTATTAAAAATGAAAAAGAAGAGTATTTCGCTGACCGATGAAGACATATTCCTTTTGACTTCCCGGTTTAAGATCTTATCAGAGCCATCGCGATTGAGAATTATCAGATCGCTATTCTCAGGCGAGAAATGCGTAAAAGAGATTGTTGCAAGCACTGGGCTTATGCAGGCAAACGTATCCAAGCAATTGAAATTGTTGTCGGAAAGTGGCGCTGTTACTTGTCGTCCTGCTGGTTTGCAAAGATTTTACCAGATAAGCGATATGACAATCTACAATCTTTGCGAAATGCTTTGTCTTGACAGCAAAAAATAAGTTTTTGTGTTCTATAACATCTTTGTAAATATATGATTTTCAAATATCTGTACAAAATATTCGTTCTGTCAGCCATAACGGTTTATTATTCGATATTAGTAATTCTTTTAATGAGATTTAAACCAAACAATGAACATTTTTTCAGATATATCCGCTCTTGGGCTAAGACAATGATACGTAGCGCAGCCGTAGATGTGAAAACCATTGGCTTGGAGCACATCTCTGATGGTAAAGCTTATATTTTCTGTAGCAATCACAGTTCCTTATTCGATATACCAGTCTTGTTTTCTATTTTACCAAATTATGTAAGCATTATATATAAAAAAGAATTGCAGAAAGTGCCATTTTTTGGTTATGGTATGAAATCATCCCCATTCGTTGCAATCGATCGCAGCCACGCCCGTTCTGCCTTGGACAGCTTAAAACAAGCAACAAAACTGTTGAAAGACGGTTTTTCCATGATTATTTATCCTGAAGGCACTCGCTCGAAAAACGGGCGACTGCAGCTTTTCAAACGGGGTGCTTTTCTGTTGGCAGCGATGTCTGAAGCAGATACCGTTCCCGTTGCAATTCTCGGAACCAACTCGATAATGCCACAGGGAAAGAAATCTTTTAACGCCTGTACAGTCGAAGTCCATATTTCCAAGCCAATAGCCCTCGAAGGAAGAACCGGAAAGCAAGCTGAAAGCTTTTTACAAGAGAGAGTGCGAGCCGAAATGCTAAAATATTTGCAAGAAAACTAAAAAGTTTTTTGAAAAGTCAAAAAAAAGTATTAACTTTGAAATTCTTAATATCGATTAAGTAAAATAGCAGTTCATTTATTAGTCAAGGTCAGGTAGCTCAGATGGTAGAGCAGTGGACTGAAAATCCACGTGTCGGCGGTTCAATTCCGTCCCTGACCACAAAGAAAAATCTAAAGCCCTTGTAAATCAAGGGCTTTTTTATTTTAAACTGGAAGATGTCCGAATCGTGTCCGATTATATGTTTTCTTCACCCCCTTTTAAATCAATTTTTCAAATTTATTTTTCATATTAAATTCCTTTTAATTAAACCTTACAATCTTACATTGTAGCTTAATATTCATGTTAATTTTCAACTTGAGGATTATTATAGAATTTTTCAACTAAACCCCTTGAGAATTCTAAGCGATTGAAATATATTGTCTTACAGATTTATATTTTGTTGTTATTTCTGGTTTATAACATTTGGCACGTGGTTTTTATGTTTTTGTTTGTATTTAATAAAAAATGAAAGGTTTGAAGGTATGAAAAAGTATTTTACAATAATTGCAGTTATGTTTATTTCACTTCTTGTCTTGTCCTGCAACAAAACCGACAACAGTTTAAATGATAGGCAGGGTTCTTCAGTATCAACCAAGTTGAATGATAAACCTTCCCTGCAAATTGTATGTTTGCAGGATGAATCAGGTTCATCATCTCGGAATTTTGTTGGGACTATTTTGGATAACAATATTGATGCTATCGTTGAGCGATTACTACAATCCGGAGGTGAATTCGATTTCGGAATTATTTCAGATTCTCACAAGGATCAGCTTCGCCGTTTGAGTATTCCACCAATTCCGAAGAAAAAGGTGTTTCATCGATCAGGAAATCCTCTTATTGATGAAAGAAACTTTCGAGATTATAAAGATTATGAAAAAAAGTTCGACAGCTCTATGTACGTTTTAAAGCAATCCATCAACATTAAAGTTGAGGTATTCAAAAAGGAATTGCATGATTTGCAAAAACGTCCATTATCTACCAGAACCGACTTTAACTCTGCTTTTACAAGAGCTGAAACTTCTCTATCAGAAATAAATGATTTACATAATAAAGTTCTGCTGATAATTTCAGATTGCGAAGAAAATATGAATTTGAGGTCGATTCCGGAGGGTCTCAATGCTAAACTGATAATTGTTAATCCATTCCCTCCTTCTATTGCAAAGCAGTATAATGCAATATGTTTTGAAGGGATTAATGCTGCGATAAAATATATTGTTAAAAGTTATTGAAAGGGTAAATTATGCCAGTCTCAAATTCTAATAATGGAACTTCTCAAGATAATGTACGCTCTATAAGGGCATTGAATCAAACTGAAAGCGAATTTCTTGAAACAACTTTGAAAGCAACGAATGTAGATGAAGAAATTTCTAAAAGGGAACAAGCTTTAAATCAATTAGATGCTGAAAACGGACAGTTTAGGAATTCAACCCGGTCTTCGTCCCGGTACTATCTTTTGGCTATAGTAATTCTTGCAAGCTTAGTTATAGATTATATGTTTTTATCTCCGGCGGTTGATTATCTTCTCAATTTGACAGGTTTAAAACCAATTGCATATAACGAGCGGAATATTGAATCTCAAAATGAATTTAATTTAAAATAATTCTCCTGGAGGCATTATGAATGAGTATATATACCATTTAGTAAAGTTTTTAATTCCAATTTCAATTATATTGATTGAACTAGCTATAGGTTTTCAACTTTATCATGCAAAATGGCGGAAGCAAGATGCAGATGATAACTCTGTGGATGGTGTTCGTCCAACCCATTGGGTTCCAATTTTTTTATGGTCAATAGTTGGTTTTGTTTTTGCTTCTGTTCTACCAGCTATAACATTAGCCTTGATATTTGCTTCGTCAAGTTCTTCATCGAGTACTTCCTCAGGTGTTAACAATTCTGCCTCTAATTTAATATTGGCTATTTCTGTAGGTATTCTGTCATTCATGTCACACGGATACCTTGTATTCTCGGGTGAACAGACGCAGGTTTCAAAAGAGTTTGTAACCTATAAAATTAAAAGAAGAAAACTCGTTAAGGCGTTGATTAGACTAAATAATAGATTTAAAAAATTATTTCCTAAAGTGACGTTGTTATTAAATAAATATATTTCTTTGATCAACTCAATGAAATCAGGTTATTCGGCTGCTATTCCTAAAGCAATCAAAACTTTTCTTATTAAGCATTTCGGATACGATCCTTTTGGAGGAACTGCTCCTCCTAATGGACCTGGCAGTAACGACTCTCAAGCGGGTGCGAGTGGTGTCTTAGAGAATATACCATTAAATCCAAATAATTCTTCTGGAGGACAGCAAAACATCAATAATAGCTCTGATAATTCTATTAATTCTGATTTTCAGAGTAGCAATTCCAGTACCCATCATCAGTCTTCATCAAACGAAGATGAGCATAATAATAATGTCCAACCATTGATTAATGTAAATGAAGAACCTAAAGAGAATAGCCAAAGTAATATCGAAACTCCCGAAAATTACTTACAGCGTATTATTGAATCCCAAATTAGAAGTAATGAAAATAAAGTTAAACCTTAAAAGGAAATAATTATGTCAACTTCATCTAAAAGAAACATCAAGCAAATAAAAATAAAATCGCTTGATACAAAGTTAAGACAGGCGAAAGAGAATTGTCAGAAAGCCATTATTCAATGCCTGAATGACCCGGAAATACGGGCTTCAATCGAACACAAAATTTTACATGCCGGGTTTTCGAACAATAATTGTGAAATACTACAAACTGCGAAAGTTGTTCAAAATTCTTTAAAATGTAAATTGCAAGAAAACGATATACTTTTTAATTCAAAAAGCAACTCTAATGTTGATCAATACATTGCTAATGGTGTTTCGGGTATTATTCAAGAAAATTTGCTCATTACACCTTACGATATTTCCGAAAAACTGCAGGTTTTATCAAGTTCTTCTAATATGGCAACCGCTAAAAAAGCTATGGTATCGTTGAACAATCGTGTTGTCGAAGTACATAACCTTAATCTTACCAGACTTGTATGTGAATCTGTAGCTCAATCTGCAAGTGAACAAGGATTCGACAATATTGAAACAATAAAAGATAATAATATAACAAAGGTGATAGCATCTGATAAAATAGGTCATGCTTTGATTTCTGAAATTAAAAGCGATTCAAACGAATATACCATTAGTTCTGAAGTAGCAGGATTCTTTGATGGGAGTTGTCATAAGATATTAGATAATTTCGAGAAAGCTTTGATAGATAAAGGTATCCAGGGAGAATGTATTGAATGTCATGATACTTTTGGAATCCCTCTTTTAGAAACCACTAAATCTTTTCTTAATCGGGTATATCATTCACAAGGTTTTAAAAAAAGCTATAAAGATAAGAAGAAGGATAATTTTTCACAAAGTATATCAAATAAATTGTATAACAATGGATAAAGAGGTGTTTAAATGGAAGAGCAAAACCCTATAAAAGAAATTTTTTCAATGTACCGTAAAGGCCAGAATATCGCTTTATTGTCAGGTCGACCTTTAGCAGATTTATTTTTTGATGGTTCAAATATAGTACCTCTTCTGGAAGGAGTGATTGATGAAGGAATGAAAGAGTATGGAATGGTTTTTCTTGATTACAGCATAGCTTCAGGGTTACAAATACTAAATTGTATTGAAAATCCTGATGATAAAAAAAGTGTTGATGTAATTTTAAGAACGCACGGTCTTTTAAATATTAATCAGGATGAACATGAGATTTCAAAAGCCATTCGTGGCTTGGCTACTTTAGCACGTAGTTCAACTGATGGATTATTTTGGAAATCCGGACAACCAATGAAATTTTGTATTCTATTGGAATTCCTCGAACATCTTGCACCGAATCATCAAACATCACAGTCAGATATTCATCACAGAATAATTGAATTGTTGAATATCATTGGGAATAGTTTGGCTCTAAGGAATTCCGGAAATCTTGTTCTTCTTCAAACTCGTAATGTTGATTTAATTGATGATTTAGTTAAATCATCAGTTTTTCATCTAACTCTTTCTCTTCCTCAACCTGAAGAACAGAGAGATTTCATAAATGCATGTGAGGAAGTATACTCAAAAGCGACTTATGAAGAAGGCCTCACATCGGTAGGTGTTTTAAATATCGCTACAAAATCATTAAACAGAAATATTGAAAATGAATATAGAGCCAGTCATCGAACTTCATCACCAATTTCTTCAAGAAATTTAAATAAACGAAGAGAACTGGAAATTGAGAATTTATCGGAAGGTACTATGAAGGTGTTGGATACAAGCAGAATTAATGATGTCACTTTAGTCGGTAAAAATGTTCAAACCGCTTTATGTTTATTGACATTATTTGCAGAAAGATTAATGAACGATGATGCCAGAATCCCAAAGAATATCATTTTAGTTGGAAGTCCAGGGACAGGTAAAACTGCATTAGCTCTTTATGTAGCGAGTTTGGCAAAGTGTCCTTGTTTTCAGTTAAATAGTCCAAAAGATTCTTTTGTGGGAGGTACAGAAAGAAAGAGTAATTTACAGCAATGGCTAAGAGAACAGTATAGTCCCAATGTCTGTTACGTAGACGAAATAACCGAAGCTTTTGATTTGGAGCGAAATTCATTAAATACAGATGGCGGTGCTTCAAAAGCTGTAATCGCCTCTTGGCTTTCGGCTTTATCCAATGATAAAATAAAATCTATCCTTATCGGTTCTACAAATTGTCCTTGGAGGATGGGAGCGGCAATGCGTAGCCGACTAGTTTTTATACCTGTACTATATCCCTTTTTGGAAGATTTCCCAAACATCATCAAATCAATCGTGAAACAAATTAATTGCAATGCTGAGGTGCTCGATATTGAAGCTTTTGAAAACAACTCTTCTATTTATGAAGCTTCAAAAACCTTTTACAAAAAAGGTGCAACGCCACGTCATATTAAATCTGCAATAACTAATTCATATTTTTTCAGTGGTAAAATTACAGAAAAAGAAATATTGGATGCTGCCGATGATTTAATAGTTCCAATAGATTTTAAATCAACAATTTATAGTGACTTATGGGCTTTGAAAGTTACTTCTCATCGTTCTTATCTACCTTGGCGGAATGGTTTACAAAACATTAAGTTACCAGAACATCTCTCCGATGTTGTAGATTCTACTACAGGTGATATTTTATATGATGCACTAAATGATATTCTTTCCGAGTATGAAAGGAAAAACAATGTTAATGTCTGATTTAAACAGTACTGAAAGGGCTTTGATAGATTATTACCGTCATTCCATTTCTGACAAGAATTATCAGGATATACATGTTCTTGGGGCAGGATTCGTAAAAGATTTGGAAGGCAAGTTATCTAACTATTATAATCACAAATATTGCCTTTGTGTTTGCAATGCAACAACAGCATTACTTGGAATTTGGCTTAGTATTGGAATAAAACCTGGTGACCTGATATTAACTTCTCCACTCTCATATCCTGCATCAATAGCAGGTATGATGTTACTCGGAGCCATACCATATTTCGTTGATATCGAATCTGATACGCTTGGATTAAACCCAGAAAAAGTTGCCCGAATTCTTAAACATAATCGAAAGATAAAGGCTGTTTTATCAATAGATTATTACGGAATACCAGCCAATAGTATAAAGTTAAAAGAAATTACCGAACAATATAAATTACCTTTAATTTCAGATTCTGCACAGTCATTAGGCTCTCTAAGGGCGAAAAAACCGGGTGGATATTTTGCTGATATTATTGTTACTTCCTTTGGTCATCATAAGACTTTGTATGCCGGAGAAGGGGGAGCTATTCTTACTAATTCAAAAAATATATATGAAAGCATAATATGGAATATATCACATCCTGAATTTCAAAAAATAAAAATAGGTGAAAATAATAAATATGCATTAAATTCCCGCATCAGTCCTTATTCAGCAATTGTTGCCAATTCAAATTTTGAAAATGCATTATCAAATTTAAAGCATAAACAAGAAAAATGCTTTCATTTAATTGAAATAATGAATAAAAGTAACGTTATTGAACCGATCGACTTTAAAGCTAATGATATTATTCCGAGCTTTTATCGCCTTTCCGGCTCATGGAAACAAAATGAGGAATTTTCAATTCTATCAGAAACATTGAAAAAAAATGGGTATGTCGAGAATATTTATAAAGATGATATGGATCTTCTGTATAATGGCCACCAGCTTATCAAATTGAGTGAGAATAAAATTAGACACAATTTAATCCAGTTACCAGAAGCGGTAAAACAAGTAAAAAAACGATTTATTATTTCAGTATCATAAATATTTATTAATTACTCAGGATGTGATTCTATGAAAACAATACTATTATTAATTCTGATTTATTTCCTTTTTAAAAATGTTTTTAGAATATTTTATTATTCTTTATGTACTATTGCAACTATTGGGAAATTTACGTTTCTGTTATTAATATTATTAATTCTAATATTACTTATATAATGATATTTTTTTAGGAGATAAAGTCATGAAAAAGGGAAATTTATTTTGGAAAAGAGTTCCGCAGATATTTTCTATATTATTAATATCTGTAACAATTTTATCTTGCGATAAAATACAGGAGATGTCCCATAAAATTCAATTTAAGGGTAATCAGATGTCCGATGAGGTTTTTATTAAGTCAACTGTTAGAATAGCAGCTTATCCGATGCAAATGGCTTTTGATAATGGGTTGAGAGTACCTAGAAATTTAGATGAGAGTATAAATATAGCAAAAAAGTATGCGAATGCTCGAGAAGAAATTTGCAATAAGTATGGCTATACTTATAATGCATGGGTCGAAAAGAATAAAGATGTTTTGAGCAATGTCAGTAAGATGTGGATTCAGGCTAATGTTCAATGCCTTTCCGGAAATTTTGTTCTTCCCGGAGGTACTAATTTGCCCGCCGATGATGATGTCTGGGAGAAATTCTTCATTGATAATGAAATTTATCTAAAGGGACCTGTTGATTGTCCTGGCAGAATGTTAAGAAAATTTAGTTTTTAATATGCTTAGGAGGAGATAATATGAAATCCTTTATTATTATAATTATTATTTTAAAAATGACTTACTACGCCTTTCCACAAGATAATAGTAAGCCGGAGATTTTCTATGACATTAGGAACAGTTTCTTTATCAATGTTGAAGAAGGAAGTAGTAAAAGAGTTTTAGCGATTCAAGTAATTGATAAAAAGTCAATTAAAAATGGCTTTTATTTCCTTGGGATATTGAGAAAAACTTATAAATTATCCCACAAGGAATTAACTGAAACAAATGATATTGCTGGATATGTTAACTCATTTGTTTTGGAATTTGGAGAACGAAATTCATTTAGTAATTATTTTAGTTCGAATTCTGACAAAATTAATAATGGCTTTTCGGCAGGCTATAAGAAATTCATCAAGGATATGAATATTAATTTTGTTGGGAAAAGGAACAACAATCAGACTGATTTCGTAGGTTTATGGTTTGATGGATTGACTGCAAACAACGCAAAAATTAACAATGTTCTGGAAAAGTATTATGAAATTAATTTTTCACACATTAAGAAAAATGAGATTTGGCCTTTTGCCGAAAGAACATTTGAAGTAATTTCTGTCAATAAAAATTTAATTGTAATAAAAAGTAACACAACTTTATGGCGTCACATTTATATCACGGGAGGCGAGATAACTAATGCAATGAAATTTGATGAAAATAATTATCTAATAGCACCATATATGGAAATTAGGATTAAACCGAGCGTAAAAATTGAGTCAATATCAATTAAGGCTGATTGGAATTTAAGCGGTCAAGTTGCATTACTCAATGCATTTGATGTTATCTTTTCATTTCTATCAGGTACTCGACTTCCAAAGGATTTAATTGATATAGACAAAAAGGCTTCTTTATATTTAATGGAAAATATCTCAGGTGCTGATATTGTTGGTAAAACTGGTAATGTATTTTTCGAGTTTGACGAATTCGCAAAAAAAATGCAAAATTCCGGCATTTCTGATATTGATAGGGTTGCGTCCTTTTCAGCTCTTGTAAAGGCATTTGTGGAAAGTGCTGGTAATAAAGAACTTTACTCAATTTATCAAATTTTAGGAGAAAAAGTAGGTATCCATATCACTGCTGAAAAATTGAATCTATTAATTGAGCAATTGAATTTTGCTGCAAAATTATTAAATGCAGGTAGTTTTGCTTTTGATGAACGAAGGACACCGCTATTAGAATCTGTAAGTATTAAATTTTATAAATAATTATTACAAGTTGGTTTAATCACGAAAAATTTTATCTGTTTCTCATAATATTATTATAATTTGTCCTCCTCAAAGCAATATCAATATCACTTCCTCTCAGAGTTGTCTTGAGTTCTTGAGAAGCTAAGAGCTTTTCAACTCTATCAAGTTTAGCAATAAGCATGGTATTTGAACCGACACTTGCCATTTGAACCGTGGCTTTTAGTTGTGAATCGTTAAAAATCCATTCCCGATTTCGTCCACCCAAGCGTGAAGCATCACCGATAATCGCCATAGTTGGCTGGTCAACACGTCCACCACTTGAAAAACTTAAAATTGCAGAAATAATTGGGTCAGTTATAGCTTTGACAGCCGTATAAACCACTCCGGTTATAACTGGTACTGCAATGACATTCGCCGGAAAAGGCA
>CAYVTD010000035.1:0-32781 GCA_964454445.1 uncultured Hyphomicrobiales bacterium | reverse complement strand
GGAGTGCCTACATCGCCGATTAAGCCTCTTCTTTCTAAATCTTCCATTTGTTCGGCATTTATTAGTAATGGAGTGCCCTTTTGGATCATATAGAAAGTTAAAGTACCCTTTGCAGGAACTTGGTGGAATTCGTCTCTGGTATCGGCAAAATATGGTAAGATGAGCATGTCTTCTACCTTGTCGTAGAAGGCAATGTAGAAATTTGTAGTATCGAGTGCCTCACTAAGCAATTGCTTTATGGCATACAACAATTCGTCTAAATTATCAGTAGTGGTTACTTTCTTGGCTATTTCATATACAATCTTTTGAACTTTGTCGTTTTCGGTAGGCGAATGTTCATAGTTGCTTGAAATATCTCCTCTTTTTTTCTCAAACTCACGCTCAAGTTCAATAATTCTATCTATCAATTGAGCTTTAGTTTTATTAGTGTAACACATTTTATTAATCCTTAATCCATTTTAAAAGGGCAAAACAGATAAATCTAATTGCTAAGTTCTTTGAAAATATTAAGAAAAAAATTTACCGATTCAATTAATTGATTCTCATCGCCATTGTTTTCAATAACAAAATCAGCGAGCTGTACTTTCTCATCAGAAGCCATCTGTAAATTATTTTTTTGTTTTATTATATTACGGTTTTCTTGACTACGTTTCATAGCTCTGCTAATTCTTGTTTCTTCATCTGCGTTGACGACAAGAATATAATCGAACCCTTTTTCAAGATTGTATTCGTAAATAAGAGCGCTTTCCACAAAAATAAGTTTTTCTCCTTGTTCTTCATACATCTCGACCAACGATGACATTTTATCAATAACTATTGGATGGATTATGCTGTTTAGCAAATCTAGGTGCTGTCCATTATCGTCAAAAGAAAAAACTATTTCTGAAATATACTTGGCATTAAACAACTTATCTGCAGTATATGCTTCAGAACCAAATATTTCGATAATTTTTTCCTTTACTCTTGGGTCGGTGTTTGCAATATCTCTTGCTAAAACATCTGTATATATAACCTTATAGCCATAACTCTCGATAATGCGGGTAACCGTAGTTTTGCCCGAACCGATACCTCCTGTTATTCCAATTACTATTGATGGTTTTTGTGGTTCTAACACTTATATTTCAATTTCTATTTATCAATAAAGCTAAACTACAAATATAAAAATTTATATTTTTATTTTAATTGTCAAATTCAATTATGTTCGTTTTTTTTGTTAAAAGAATTATACTTATGCTTAAATTGTTTCTTGCAGATTACAGTTATTACAAAAAACATTTATGAAACGATACAAATTAGCAGTTAAAATTGCCCTCCGATATGTTTTTTCTTTAAAAACATTTCATTTTATCTCAGTTATAACATTTTTGTCTATGATTGGTATCAGTGTTGGGGTCGCTTCTTTGATTATTGTAACTGCGGTTTTCAATGGTTTTCGCGATTTTACAGAAGAGCAGATTGCTGGATTTGACCCTCATTTACGAATTCTTCCAAAATCTGGTGCTTTTTTAAACGATGCTGATTCTTTGATGAATCTCATTTCGTCCACCAACTTAGCTCATAGTGTCGTTCCTGTTTTGTCAGCAAGATGTGTTGCCGTAAGAAATAAGAAAATGCAAGTAATAAATCTTAATGGTGCTGATGAAAATAAGCTTTTGGAGGCTACAGGCATTAAAAAATTTATAGTTATGGGAGATTTTAATAAAATTAATACTGAAAATAACTTCTTGGATTTACCAAGGATAGCTCTTGGCGCCAAGCTTGCTGACGGTCTCAACGCTCTTGCAGGCGATACCATAGTGCTATTTTCGCCTCAATTAATCGAGTCTTCATTGCTCGAAATGAATTTATCTACAGGAGTGCAAGCCCGCGTCGCTGCCTTGTTTAACGCTCCTTCAGAAGAAGTTAATTCAAGTGTGGGATTTTGTTCCAAAGAGCTCATTGCATCTCTATTAAATAAAAGTAATAACACTGTTTCGTTCATTGATTTGAGGTTGAATAATCGCAATGATGTCGATAATGTCAAGCCAAAGATACAAGCATTAATTGGAGACACTTATAATGTAATTTCCTGGCGAGATTTGCATCAAGATCTGTTTAAGATAATGAAATTTGAAGCTACTGCCGCCTTTCTTGTTCTCAGTTTGATTATCATTATTGCCGCTTTTAACCTTCTAGCCTCCCTATCATTGACAGTCTTCGAAAAAATTTCAGATATATCGACTTTAAGGTCTTTTGGAGCCGACAACAAACTGATTAAGATGATTTTCATTGCGGAAGGAATGTTAGTAGGCATTATTAGCACAATTACAGGACTAATTATTGGGCTTGGATTTTGTTGGGGGCAAGCCAAATATGGCTGGGTTAGCTTGAAGTTGCTTAATCTCGACCCATCTCTTTATCTTATTAAAGCAATTCCTGTTACTGTTAATATAACTAGCGTTTTAGCAACAATCATTTTTACTCTTCTCCTTTCTTTTTTAGTTACAATTCACCCTGCATCCCGTGCTATTACAACAAATATTTCAGATGGTTTAAGATATGAATAGATATATCTTGCTTTCCAGTTTGAATCACCTTCTTATATTTTTTATCCCTCCCTACCCTCCCTTGCAGAGCAAGGGAGGGGGCTCTTTTTTTATCCTCCCTGCCCTCACTTGCTAGCAAGGGAGGGTGCTCTTTTTTTATCCCTCCCTACCCTCACTTGCTAGCAAGGGAGGGGGCTCTTCTTTTATCCCTCCCTGCCCTCACTTGCTAGCAAGGGAGGGGGCTCTTTTTTTATCCCTCCCTACCCTCACTTGCTAGCAAGGGAGGGTGCTCTTTTTTTATCCCTCCCTACCCTCACTTGCAGAGCAAGGGAGGGGGTTCTTTTTTTATCCCTCCCTGCCCTCCCTTGCAGAGCAAGGGAGGGGGCTCTTTTTATTAATTATATTAAAATCAAGGCATTCAAAATGCCCCCCTTGCTTGCAAGGGAGGGTGCTCTTATTATTAATTATATTAAAATCAAGGCATTCAAAATGCCCCCCTTGCTTGCAAGGGGGGTCGGGGGGATATAAGCAAGGCAATAAAAAAACATATTTTTCGCCATTCACTAACCATCAGTGTGCTTCAAACCAGTTTTTGCCCCAGCCTGTTTCGACGAGGACAGGAATTTCCCCCAAAGGAAGCGCTCCTTCCATTTCCATTTTAACAAGCGTAATCAAATCTTGCAATTCATCGGTAAATGCTTCGAAAACAAGTTCGTCGTGTACCTGAAGCATCATAAGCGACCTTATTTTTTCTGCCTTCATTCGCTTGTGAACTTTGAGCATAGCTACTTTCATCATATCTGAAGCTGTTCCTTGTATGGGCATATTAATGGCGGCACGCTCAGCTGCGGCACGATTATTTTGATTCTTGCTCCTTATATCAGGAAAATACCTCCTTCTTCCGAGCATTGTTTCTGCATAACCTTTATTTCGCGTGCTTTCGATAGTTTCATCAATATATTTTTTAATTCCAGGATATTTCTTGAAATAATTATCGATTATGGATTTCGCCTCTCCCCTGTCAATGTCGAGCCTCTGAGAAAGTCCAAATGCACCGAGTCCATACATAATACCAAAATTAACGGTTTTTGCTGTTCGACGCATTGCCGCATCAACCTTTTCCAAATCGGTTTCAAACAGAATGGCGGCTGTTGCTGAATGTACATCCAAGCCATTTACAAAGGCATCTTTCAAAGCTTTATCCCCACTATAATATGCCATTATTCTGATTTCAATCTGCGAATAATCTGCTGAAAGTATTACTCTATCGCTTTCTACCCCATGTATTTGGAAAAAATCCAATCCAGATGATTTCACAGGGATTCTATTGATAAACTGTGGCACGAAAGCTTTTCTTATTTTTCTGCCAAGTTCAGTTCGTATTGGAATATTCTGCAAATTTGGGTCGGCACTCGACAATCGCCCCGTGCTTGCAACAGTTTGATTGTATGTAGTATGGATCCTGCCTGTTCGCGGATTAACCAGCTTTGGCAAGGCATCGACATAAGTTGTTTTTAATTTTACAAGTTGCCTGTAATCGAGCAACAGAGATGCAATAGGATATGTTTTCGCAAGTTCAGATAAAACAGCGGCATCAGTGCTATACCCTGTCTTAGTTTTTCTTATACTCGGAATCATTAACTTTTCAAATAAAATGTGCGATAATTGCTTTGGTGAATCGATATTAAAAGCTGTTCCTGCTTCGTTGAATATTTTCTGGGTTAATTTTGCAGTTTCTTGTTCTATTTCAAGTGAAAACTCATTTAAGGCTTTTTCATCGATAGCAGCCCCATTGCTTTCCATCTCGACTAAAGTTTCAATGAGCGGAAACTCAACCTCTTCGGCGAGTTTTTGCATATTCTGATTAATTATTTCAGGAAGCATTTTGTTTCGCAGCTTCAGAGCAAGATCCGCATCTTCGCAGGCATAATCGGTTATATCTAATGGATCAAGGTCGCGCATAGATCTTTGAGAAGTTTTTTTATCTCCTATCAAAATCGAAATAGGTATCGGCGTATAAGATAGCCATTTTTGAGAAAGAGCATCGAGATTGTGCTGTTCGTCAGCATTGAGAAGGTAAGAAGCGACCATCGAGTCGAAAACTATCGGATGGAGCGTAACCCCATATCTTTTTAGAATATATGCATCAAATTTCAGGTTTTGTCCGCATTTACCAATACTTTCTGATTCAAAAAGCGACTTTAATTTGTTAAGAACATCGCTAATTTCCAGCCGCCTATATTTTTCCTTGCTAGGATATGGAACTTTTGGTTCAGACGCAAACAATCCTAATGGCTCTTGTTCAATAGTATTCTCCTCTATTTTATCATCAGGTAGTCCGAAAACTGAAATGTAATATGCCTTATTTTCTTTAATACTAAGAGAAATGCCAACTATTTCACATTCGTTCCTATCGAGCGAGCTTGTTTCGAGATCAACAGATAATAAATTAGCATCGCTAATCTCTTCTAACATTGTTTGTAAGCCGTTTAAGTCATCTATAAGCCTGTAATCAGTACTTTTAGCATCAAATCTTTTTGGTATTTTTTTATTCTCATCATCTTCTTTTAAAATACTTATATCTTTCGCTTCCAAATCATTAAAATTTGATAATGCAGAAACAGAGATTTCGCTGGAAGTGTTTGATGAATCCAATCTTTGCTCCACTGTATCAAAGCTCTTTTCAATTTTATTTTGCTTTAGGGATTTTTCGAGCCATTTATGGCTAAGAGTATTAAAACCAAGCTCCTTAAAAAGAGCTAACAAACCATCATAATCTGGTAAAGATTTCCTAATATCTTCTAATTTTACATTTAGAGGCACCTGGCAATCAATCGTAACAAGGTATTTTGATAAAAAAGCATTGTCTTTGTTCTCCAACAACTTATCTTTAAGTGCCTTTTTGTCTAATTCGTCGATGTTTTCATATAAATTCTCAATATTGCCATATTTTTGAATTAATGGTGCAGCGGTTTTCGGTCCAATGCCTTTCACACCGGGAATATTGTCGGAACTGTCGCCAATTAAAGCCATAACGTCAATTACTTGCTCAGGCTTAACTCCGAATTTATCAAAGACCTGCTCATAGCTAACAATATCAAATTCGCCAGGATTTTTGCCTGGCTTATAAAGTGATATACTATCATCGACCAATTGATAATAGTCTTTATCATTGGTCAGCATAGCTACTTCGATGCCTTTTTGTGATGCCCGAACTGCAAGAGTACCGATTATGTCGTCGGCTTCGAATCCTGGCTTTTCAATTCGAGGGATGTTAATTAAGTCGAGTATTTGTTTGATCCGGAGAAGCTGAGGCACAAGATCTTCGGGGAATTCATCGCGGTTTGCCTTGTATTCAGCATAATATTCGTGGCGAAAAGTTGGCTCTTTTGTATCAAAAACAACAGCTATGTTTTCAGGTTCTTCTTTTTCTAGCAAATTAGTAAGAATATTTGCAAAAGCAAATACAGCAAAAGTCGGTTCGCCTGTCGCTGACTTTAAACCAGATGCAGACATAGCATGGTAAGCTCTAAAAACAAGGGACATCCCGTCAATTAAAAATAACTTCTTCATTTCTTTTCCCATTTTTCAAAATACAATCTTAACAATTTTGAAAAAAATCCTTGAATTTCAAAAAAAAATATTTCATTATAAAAAAAAATATCATATATTTGTTTATTATATGAGATTTATTGTTTTTTTGCGTTTTTTAAAAACTTTGTTTATAAATAGGGAGCCACTATGAAAACAAACCAAGAAACAGACCTTAATCGTTTTAACGAGCTAGTCGAGTTGGTCAATTCTACTAAGAAAGACTTTCAAAAGTTTTACCAAAAAGGCAATAAATCTGCTGGTGTAAGATTGAGAAAAAGTATGCAAGACATACGCTTTCTTGCAAAGGAAATCCGATTTGAAATACAAGATATGAATGAAAGTTTCGAGGATTGACAAATATGTTAAGAAATCTCTCCCTGTGCCTCCCTTGCAAAGCAAGGAAGAGGTGTTTCATTTTGATAGAACAAGCATCTGCTCTATGTTTAAGCGATCGTTCTTTAAAAATTGATTACACTCATAGAGAACCTGTTTGCAATGGATATCATTAATGACCTGAGAGCCGACATTGTTCTTTTACAAATATTATAATTCTTTATTATTTACAAAAAATGAAATACCCCCATTTTTTAAAAGGAGGGCAAGGGAATAAAAAAAATTCCACCCTTTTTAAAAGGAGGGCAAGGGAATAAAAAAAATTCCACCCTTTTTAAAAGGGGGGCAAGGGAATAAAAAAAATCCCACCCTCTTTAAAAGGGGGGCAAGGGAATAAAAAAAATCCCCCCTTTTTAAAAGGGGGGCAAGGGGGGGATTAATTATCTATCTTCTTAATCTTCATTTCCACTTTCTCGTCCGGATTATCGCGGGCATCTCGAGGCACAGCGACAATTTTATCGGCAATGTCCATACCCTCTAAAACTTGACCAAACACTGTATATTGCCTATCAAGAAATGGAGAGTCATTGACCATAATAAAAAATTGAGATGTACCACTATTTACATCATCGCCCCGCCGGGCAGTCGAAAGAATGCCTCTTTTATGTGATTTATCACTAAACTCTGCTTGAACGTTTGTTTGTGAAGGATCGCCCATTCCCCAGGTTTCTTTTGGCTTGTTTTTCGAGTTCGGGTCGCCACCTTGAATCATAAATTTAGGGATGACACGGTGGAAAGCACAACCATCATAAAAACCACTTGTTACAAGTGAATCGAAATTTCTGCACATTTTGGGTGCTACATCTGGAAAGGTCTCAATAATAATCTTGCCTAAGGGCCGACCACCGTGGGTAACTGTTATTTCATATCTTGGTTTGACTGTTGTTTGTTTCTCAGTTTGAGCCATTGCTTTTGTTTCTCCTTCCGAATTCTTGCTGTTTGACGAGCAAAAAACCATTGTTACCGAAAATAATGCTATTGCAAGCATACTTACATATTTTTTCATAATAAACCCCAAAATAAATTAAAAACAAATTTTTTCTCTATAACAATCAAATGCTGAAATTATTATATTTGATTGTCAATTTTTTAACTTATTCCTCAATACTTTTTAATTTTGCCTGTATTGCATCTCTGTCCTTAACCCTGCCGTGTCTATCGTAAATTTTAATTAAATTTAGATAGTATAACTCTAATTTTTCTTTGGGAACTATTGACTCGATTGCTTCGAGCTTTGCTAAATACTTTGCAAACTCTTCCTTTTTTTCGAGAACTTCGTTGATATTAACCAATTCTGCGAGAACATCCGAATCATTAGCGTATTTAGAGCTCTCAATCGCTGTGAGAAACGCCTTTTCTGACTTTACAAGAAATGGTTCGTATTCAGCTTTTTGTGGTTTATACTTGGGGTCATTTTCAGAGCGATCTATCTGTTTCCTCTGTATCTCAACAGCTTTATTCTTATAAGTAGATCCAAGATTTCGCGAAACATCATAAAAATTTGTATCTATCTCCATAGCTTTTTCATATTGTACGATAGCTTCATCATATTTTGCGAGTTTGTAGAGCATATCTCCATATTGAGCCCTGTAAAACTTGTTTGTTGGTTCTTTTGTAACAAGGGAGGAAATAGATTCAAGAGCCCTCTCAGGATCGCCTTTTATCTCATAAAGTTCAACAAGATACGCATTAGCGTTGATATTGCCTGGATCAAATTCAATAATAGTTTTAACGTTTTCGAGAGCCTCATCATATTGTTTAGTATTGTAATAATAATCAGTCATCGAGTTAAATGGATCTAAAATAATAGCATCAGGATTTTCTTTTTCTTCTGCTGTCCATTCCTTTGGAGGATCAAATCTCCAGCCAAAAACACTAAACGATTTGTCCTTCTGTTCACGTGAAAAAACATAAGTTCGTTTATAATCGACTAAAAATTGATCGATTATCAAAGAGTCGTTTTGTGGGGTATATCTTCTGCCAACTGTGTAATTAGGCGCCCCTAAATGTCTAATGGCATCTTGGCGATTCATACCTATCTTCAAACCTTTTTTTGCAAGTTTTATCTCGCCGTCATATAGTTTTGCAAATTCTTTATATGATCCCATAGCCTCTGGCTTCTTTTCTGCCCTTTCGTAAATGAAACCTTTAAGATAAAACAATTTTGCTTGTTTGGGAGCAATTTCTATTGCTTTGTTGATATGCGTTAATGAGTTATCAATGAGCTTCTTATCCTTTGCCCCTTCTGGTTGATCGATATATTCCTGTATGCTTTTTACCGCTATATCATAACAAGTTGTCCAAGCCATATATTTCATGGTTGGTATGCGCTTCAAATACTCTGGATCTTTGATTTTGCCTTGACATTTCTGCAAATTATCGATAGCATCTATTGGCTTATGTAAATATTGCAGTTGAATTTGAATTAAAAACAACCATGCTTCCTCGTTGATATCGTTTTTAGCAAGCTCTTTTTGCAAAAACTGCTCTGCTTTTTGGTAATCTTTATTCTGAAGAGCAACTTTAGCCGTTGTCATTTCTGTCGAAGCGCACTGAAATCCTTGAAACAATACTGTGCCTGCGATTAATAGCACAAAAAGAAGAAAATACTTTTTCACAATTTACTCCTGTGAATTATTAAAATAATTTATATATCAATAATTTAAAAAATCCAATTATTGTAAGACGAACAACTAAGCCATTCCATTTATCGCGTCTTGTTTGCTATTGACTATATTAAATATTGACGAAAAGCCCGATATGTCGAACACTTCTTTGATATCCGGCTGCAAATCCGTCAGAAACAAAATGCCATCAATGGTTTTCACCTTTTTGACAAGTAATAAAAATGCACGCAAGCCCGAGCTGCTTATGTATTCGAGATTTCTGCAATCGATAATAATTTTTTTCTCTCCTGCTTCGACAACATCATTAAATTTCTTTTCGATTATTCCCGAGTTAGTTACGTCGAGCCGACCGGCTATTTCAATAATTAAGCAACCTTGCTCTTTTGTTTCTTTCAATTGCATATTTATAAACTCATTAATTTGTTAAAAATTTTGTTAATGTCAAAATATTTTTCCCATTTATTCTTGCATAATCGACTTTGTCCATTAATTTCATTACAAAATGAATACCCAAGCCGCCAATTTTTCGTTCTTCAGCAGGCAAATTCGTATCCGGTGGCTCTTGCTCTAATGGATTAAAAGCTACGGCTTCGTCTTCGATACATATTGTCAATTTATCATTTTTTTTTGAAAAACTAATATTTATTAAACCATCAACTTTATCCGGATAACCATAACTTATTATGTTTGTAACAATTTCTTCTAATGCCAGATTTAACTTAAAAACACTCTTTCCAATAGACTCATCGATTGCAGCAAGTCTGGTTAATACCTCGTTAAGCGTATTTATTTCACTTATATGGTTTTTTATGGTTATTGATAAAATATTTTCCATATTTTTATTATTTTAATAAAAACATTTTTCAAAAATAACAATATAAGTTATCTTGGAAAAATAAATTTATGAATTTTGAAAATTTTATATAATAATGTGATAAAAGAAATAAAAACATCATCAAAAGGCATTTTCATCTTTCTCGCCGTTTTTTACTGCTTATATGCTGAAATTTATATCTATCAATCGAGTTTTATCATCGACGGCACCCGTTATTATTCCTTATTCGACGATGCAATGATATCCATGCGTTATGCCAAGAATTTTGCTGAAGGTTATGGACCATTGTGGAATCTTGGCTCCGAACCCATCGAGGGTTACACTAACCCACTTTGGACAATCTTTATGACTATCCCTCATTTGCTCGGAATTCCTTTGTCAAAAACTTCTTTGTTTATTCAAGCCTTCTCAGCGTTTTTTCTGCTTTTCCATTTGTTTTTTGTTAGAAAGATTAGCGATTTGCTTTCAGGCGGCTCAAATGCTGTAATGGCTTTTTCTGTCGGGCTAAATATCTTATATCAGCCGATTTTAACCTGGTCACTGCTTGGTATGGAGATTTGTGTACTCTTGCCCTTAATAAGTGCGGCTCTTTGGCTTACTTTAAAGCATTATCTTGAAGAAGATTCTTCCTCTTGGCATCTTCTTTGGCTTGGTATAGCCACTATGATACGGCTTGATATGGTTCTGATTTTTGCGGCTTTCTCTGCTTTTTGCATTATTACTAGTCGAAATCGCTTTGAAACGTTGATGACAATAACAATTATCCTTTTTATAAGCATTGTGCCATTATCTATTTTACGATTAATTTATTATGGAGATATATTACCAAATACTTATTATTTAAAAATGACTGGGATTCCATTTATCTATCGTTTTTCACGCGGATTAATTTCTGTAATAAAATTTATAGTTTATATGAACCCTGGCATTTTTCTGATTCCAATCGTTTATGCCTTTTTCAAACGTGAAAAAACACTTATTTTCATCGTTCTTGTCTTTCTCTTACAACTCCTTTATAGTGCTTATACGGGAGGAGACGCCTGGGAATTTCGCGGAGGTGCTAACCGGTTTACTGTCGTTGTTTTGCCCGGCTTTTTCATCTTGATTTCGCTTACTTTTACGCTTGCTGTTCAAAGTTTTTTTAAGGACTTGAATATTAGCGCCAAGCGACTGGCTTTTTATAGGAATTTTGCTTATTTAGCGACTTTTTTGTTGCTTATTACAAGTTTAAATACATTGAAAAGCCGTGAAGATCTAGCGGCTATGCTGTTAATCGGCAAGCCCTTTACAATGGAATTCAACAAAAAGCAATTTGAAACAGGACTCCTGATGAAAAAATACTTGAACAATGACGCCACTTTTGCTACTCCGACTGCTGGCGGTTCGCCTTATATTAGCGAATTAAGAGCCATAGATTTACTTGGAAAAAACGATAAGTATATTGCTTCTTTAGATGTGAAGTTACCTGAAGGAAAATCTAAGTATTATGCTTTCAATCCTGGACACAACAAATGGGATTACAATTATTCCATCGGCAGGTTTAAGCCAGACGCTATTACTTCACTTTGGCTACATCCTGAAGATGCACGCCCGCTTCTCGACGAGTTTTATGTGAAAAAAGAAATCGACGGCTATGAATTTTATTTCAGAAAAGACTCCAAGAATGTAAGATGGGAATTGCTGGATAAATAATTTAGTTATTTTTAGCAGCGAGCAACTCCATTTAGTATTTGAAAAAATTTCATGATGAAATGAGGTTTAAAATGGCTAATTTTGTAATATCAATACCCATATAAATTAAAAAAGAATAGAAATGGTATAAATGGTATAATATGATAATAGTTTCTAATATTTCAATACATTTTGCGGGACGCTATCTTTTTGATGGCGTTTCGTTTACTGTTAATAAAGGTGATAAAATCGGGCTTATTGGCAGAAATGGCTCGGGCAAGTCCACTCTTTTAAAAATAATAACCGGAGAAGAAGGCGCTGAGGAAGGCATTGTCTCCAAACCAAATAATTATACAATCGGTTATCTCCCCCAAGAGGGAATTGTGAAATCATCTAAAACTGTTTTCGACGAAGCCGCCACTGCCAAAGAGGAGTTATTGAACCTCGACGAAACTATCCGCAATTTAACAAAGCAAATCTCAGAAAGAACAGATTATAAATCAGCAGAATATGAGGATTTGATGCATAAATTAAGCATTGCCAACGACCATTATAAAGTGCTGGGAGGGCATTCAATCGAATCCGAAATTATGAAAATTTTACGCGGGCTTGGCTTTGATCAAAACGATATGTATCGCAAAGTCGATACTTTTAGCGGCGGCTGGAAAATGCGCATCGAACTTGCAAAAATTTTATTAAGAAGACCCGATTGCATCCTCCTCGACGAGCCGACAAACCACCTTGATATAGAATCAATTCAATGGCTTGAAGGGTTTTTAAAAAATTACGAGGGCGCTGTTATTCTTGTCTCTCACGATAGAAAATTCTTGGATAATCTCACAAATCGAACCATCGAGATTTCACTGGGTAAAATTTACGATTTCAAGCTGCCCTATTCGCAATTTGTTTTGCAAAGGGAAGACCTTCGCCGTCAACAATTAGCTTCATATAAAACACAACAAAAACAAATAGCAGAAACAGAACGCTTTATCGAACGGTTCCGCTCAAAGGCTACGCTTGCTTCCCGGGTGCAATCAAGAGTGAAACAACTCGAAAAAATGGATAAAATCGAAATCGAAGAAGAAGATCGTTCTGCGATTAGATTGCAATTTCCTCCAGCGCCACGTTCAGGAGTTATTGTAGCAGAGACGAAGAATCTTGCCAAGAGATATGGTGATAAACTAGTATTTAGTGGTGTTGATTTCGTAATTGAAAGAGGCGAAAAGGTCTCTTTCGTCGGCAAAAACGGCGAAGGCAAAACGACTCTTTCCAAAATACTTGCCGGTACAGAGAGCTATGACGGCGAAATGAAAATTGGTTTCAATGTGGCAACCGGTTTTTTTGCTCAGCATCAGGCAGAGCTTCTCGACAGCGATAGCACTGTTTTTGATGTTATTGACACCGCCGCAACAGGCGAAATGCGGACACAGGTGCGAAACTTATTAGGTGCTTTTTTATTTAGTGGCGAATCGGTTTACAAAAAAGTGAAAGTGTTATCAGGAGGCGAAAAATCGCGACTTGCTCTTGCTAGGCTACTGCTCGACCCTATTAATCTTTTAATACTCGACGAACCGACAAACCACCTTGACATGGCTGCTAAAGATGTGTTGAAAAATGCCTTGATGAAATACGATGGTGCTTTAATTCTTGTATCACACGACCGCGATTTCCTCGATGGATTAACAGAAAAAACTGTTTATTTTGCCGGAGGGAAAATCGAGGAATATCCAGGTGGTATATATGAATTTCTTGAGAAAAAACGCATCGAAGACCTTTCGATACTCGAAGCTACCGAGAAAAGCAACGACAAGGACAAGAATAAGCGAGCAAGCAAAGCAATAAAGCATCGTGAGCAAAAAAAAGAAATTGACCGCAAGCTGTCGCGAATAAAAAAAGATATCTCTGTTTGCGAAAAAGAAATTGAATCGCTCGAAAACAAAATCCAAAAATATGATGAACTCTTTTCTTCGTCCGATTTTTACTCCGATATCGAGAAATCACGCCGCGAAGAAGCCGAATACAACAAGATCCGCTCTATACTCGACGAAAAGTTAAACGAATGGGCAGAGTTAGGAGATAAACTAAATGAATTTGATGAGTAAAGGCTATCTCAAAAGGTATTTATTTCCAAGCAATTTGTCAGGCAAGGATGCCTAATCTACTTAAAATATTAAAATTTAGTAGAATAGACATCCCTGTCTGTTTGAAAAAATACTACTTTAGAGACAGCCCGGATACTTCCCTCACTCTTTATAAATGTTCTGTGTCGAAACATTAATTCTATTCCAAGAATTAATTGTAACTATAAGCATAATAATCTGAGCGGTCGTTTTTTCGCCAAATAATTGAACAACCTTTTGATATGTCTCGTCGCTTACACCTTTTTCGTGTATTAAAGTTACCTCTTCTGTCAATTGCAAAATTGCCCTTTCTTCCTCAGAAAACAAGTGTGATTCGTGCCAAACTGAAAGGGCAAAAATCCTCCTTGGGCTTTCTCCCAATTTCAAGGCATCTTCTGAGTGCATATCCAAGCAATATGCACAACCGTTTATTTGCGATGCCCGCATTTTTATCAATTCTTTCAATAGCGGGTTTATCGTGCAAGTTTTGTTATAGGCTTCCAAAGCTATCATCGGCTCGTAAGCCTTTGGATCTAATTCTTTTATCGGTTTTCTTCTATTGTGCATAGCATAATTCCTTATTAATGTTTTTAAAATTACTTTTTTAGCTGAAATATATTTTAGCATAATAAAAGTATGTTTTTAACTGATAATTATTTTAAATTTCAACTCTTTATTCAAAATAAACAAAAATATTATAAATATATTTTACAATCGTAAAACAATTCTTATTCTTTTTTCTCAAACCAGCTATAAATCGAGGGGATTATCAGCAAAGTTAATAAAGTTGAAGTAATTAACCCGCCGACAACTACAACAGCAAGAGGTTTTTGAACTTCAGAGCCAACTCCTGTTGCAAGAATCACAGGCGTCAGACTGAAAATTGTTATAAAAGCGGTCATAAGCACTGGACGTAACCTGTCCATACTGCCCTTTTCGATAGCCTCTCCTAAAGGAATTCCTTCTTCCCTTAGTTGCTTAATATGAGATACTAAAACGAGACCATTGAGGACGGCTACCCCGAAGAGAACGATAAATCCAACAGATGCTGGAACAGATAAATACAATCCAGAAATATATAACGCAATAATGCCGCCTATGAGAGCAAATGGTAAATTAGAGATGACAAGCAAAGTCAATCGAATAGAATGGAAAGTTACAAAAAGCAATAAAATTATTAGTCCCAAAGCGATTGGAGCTATAACCATTAATTTTGTCATAGCTCTTTGTTGGTTTTCGAACTGTCCACCCCAAGAAATATAATAACCTGCAGGCAATTTCACATTCTTTTTTATTTTCTCTTTTGCCTCTTTGACAAAACTCCCAATATCTCTGCCGCTAACATTCATTTCAATACCGATTCTTCTTACCCCATCTTGTCGGCTTATCTGCACAGGTCCTTCAACCATTTTAATATCAGCAATTTCTGCCAAAGGAATGTTTGATCCAGTTTTTGTTGGGACAAAGATGTTACCAATAGTTTCTATTGAATTTCGATTTTCCTCAGGTATTCTGACAACAATATCAAAACTTCTGTTTTCTTCATAAAATTTTGATGCCGGTTTGCCAGCGACTGCTATTTCAATAATATTCTGAACATCGCTGATATTTAATCCGTATCTAGCAATTTTATTGCGGTCAATCGAAATCGTTAAATAGGGTTGCCCTGCTACTTTTTCTGTTATTAAATCAGTCCCGCCTCTAATTCCCGATAGAATTTTTGCAATTTCATCTGTTTTTTGAACTAAAATCGGAATGTTGTCTCCAAAAAGCTTTAAAATTAATTGTGCTTTTGTGCCTGCAACAATTTCATCAATGCGGCACTGTATCGGCTGGCTGAAACCAAAGGCGATTCCAGGAATTGGCTCAAGAGCCTCGCGCATCTCATTGTTTAATTCTTCTCTTGAGACTTTTCGTTTCCATTGGCTTTTTGGTTTCAGGACACCTACATAGCCTGTCTTATCGACACCTCTCGTATCGAGGGCTACGCCGGTTTGACCTATTCTACCGATTACTTCATCTAATTCATCGAATTTTTCAAGTTTGGATATAGCCATTTTTTGAATTTCGATTGATTTAGCAAGAGAAACCCCTGGCAACAAAGCTATATCCATATCAAAAGCACCCTCATCCATAATGGGTATGAATTCCGTCCCCAATCGTGTAAACAAAAACAATGAAGTAATTAAAGCCACTAATGCGGTAAAAAGTACTACATATTTTCTTTTTATGCTATATCTAAGCAATGGAAGATATTTTTTAGAAAAAAACTTCATTACCGGACTTTCTTTTTCTGCTTGCGGCTTTAGAAATATTGAGCAAAGTTGGGGAATAATGAATATTGACATTAAAAGCGAAGCAATAATGGCAAGCCCAACAGTAATAGCCAATGGAGCAAACATCTTCCCTTCTATTCCCTCCAAAGCAAGTATTGGAATAAATGTAATTGCGATGATAAGCTCTCCATAAATGCTCGGCTTGCGTACATCGAGAATAGCCTTCAAAATAAGTGAGAATCTACTCGCTTTACTTTTGCCTTCATTCAGCAATCTTTGCACATTTTCGACTTGAATGATAGAAGCGTCAAATTTCATTCCTGTCGAAATAACCAAGCCTCCAATTGACATTAGATTAGCACTAATACCAAGCAATTTCATAAATATAAATGTTAGCAGAAGCGAAACCGGGAGAGCTATTAATATCACTGCCGAGCCTCTAAAACTTCTGAGCAAAATAAAAGTTACGATTAAAACAAGGATCGACCCTTCGAAAAGAGCCCTGATAATTGTAAAAATACTATCATTTACAATATGAGTTCTGTCATAATAAGGGACTATTTTCAAGCTATTAGGCAACATATTGCTTTCATTAATCTCCTTAACTTTTTCTTTAACTTGGCGGACAACTTCTCGACTATTCTCACCTTTCAGCATCATTACGATACCGCCGACAGTTTCCTCCGGACCACTCTTGAGGGCTGCTCCCATTCTAACAGCTTCGCCTATTTTCACTTGAGCCACATCCCTGATATAAACAGGAATGCCGTCGTAAGATTTTAAAACAATATTCTCAATATCATTTATCGATCTAATTAAACCAACACTTCGGATTATGTATTGTTCAGAGTTCCTTTCGAGGATGTTACCACCAACGTTTTGATTGTTGTTGCTAATGGCAGCATAAACCTCATCGGCAGAAATATTATATTTGAGTAATTTCCCGGGCGAAACAATCACTTGATATTGCTTGAAATAACCACCAAAGGAATTAATCTCGTTTACGCCGGGGACATTTTTTAATTGAGGAGTTATTACCCATTCTTGAATTGTTCTTAAATCGGTAAGATAGTTGATTTTTTCGAGTGAATCTTTTGGTATTTTTCCTTCGAGGGTGTATTGATAGATTTCACCCATCACTGTTGCAATCGGACCCATAGTAATTTCAACACCTTTAGGCACACTTTCCTTGGCTTCACCCAGACGCTCAAAGACTAATTGCCTTGCGAAATAAACATCAACATTGTCTTTAAAAACCAAAGTAACGATTGAAAGTCCAAATTTCGTAACCGAGCGCATTTGCACAAGATCCGGTATTCCACGCATCGCCATTTCTATGGGGTAAGTTACATTTCTTTCTATTTCCATTGCAGAAAGCCCGTCGGCATGGCTTATAATTTCCACTTGAATATTTGTTACATCAGGAAAAGCATCAATGGAGATATTAAAAGCCGAATAGATTCCAAAAACGACTATTAGCAAAGAGATAAATACTATCATCCCTTTTCTTGTAAGCGTCAAGGCTATTAATTTTTCTAACATTAGTGGTCATGCTCCTCAAAATGTTCTTTTTTCATTTCACTATTTAAGTAAAAAACACCATTTGTTACGATAATTTCACCTTCTTTGAGCCCTTCGCGAATTTCAACTCTCTTGTTTGATGTTAATCCAACAGAAACAAGTCTTTGCTCGAAACTTGCATCGCTTTTTCTAACAAAAACAAAGTATCTGTCTCCATCTTTCATCACAGCTTCTTCAGGTACCATCAGAACTTGCGAATTGCCTCCGACGGGTATCTTTAATTCTCCAAACATTTGTGGTTTCAATTTGTTTTGATTGTTTGCAAATTCAGCTCTGACCAACAAAGTCCTTGATTTTTCATCTATTGTCTGCCCAATGTATATTACCTTACCTGAAAATTCTTCATCGGGATAAGCAGAAGAAACAAATTTAGCGGCTGTCTTTTGGTTTATCTTGTTTAGATCTTTTTCAAATACTTGCCCATCTATCCAGACAGAGCTTGTATTTACAACTTTAAAAGCATTTGAATTGGTTTCAATTAATTGACCAAGGACAACGTTTCTTTCGACAATAATTCCATTTATCGGCGATTTAATTGATAATGTGCCAGCGGTATGGTCATTTAAAGACTTGGTGCTTATTACATCATCATCAGTAAGCCCGATGGAATGGATTTTTTTATCTTCTGCCTTAAATTCAGCTAATGCCTTTTCGTATTCAGCCTGGCTTTCCAACAGTGTTTTCTGTGAACCGATTTTTTCGTCAAATAGCTTCTTTTGCCTTTCATAAACGGATTTAGCAAAATCAAGGTTCGCTTTTGCCTTTAGAAAGCCCGCCATAATGGTTCCGATATCCAATCCTTCGAGTGTCATCAAAACTTGACCTGCCTTAACATATTCACCTATTTTTACATGAATTTTCTTAACCCTGCCAGGAATTAATGATCCAACATAAGCTTCATTCTCTTGGTTGGCTACTATTGTTGCTGGTAGCGATATAAATCCACTTATACTTTGTAAAGAAGCTGCTTCTGTGTCTAAACCTATCATTTTAATAGATTCTTGGCTGAGCTTAACAACCCTTGAGTGCGCTTCGTGTTCGCCCTCGTGTCCTTCTTCAGTTTTTGGATTATCTTGTTCGTTACAGCCAAAAGAAATAATCAATAGAAAGCTTGACAATAGCAATGTTTGTAAATTTTTTATACTCAAATTCATTTGTTTACTCGATTTTATTTATTTATAATGTTTTGACCAACAATTTCTTCGATTTTAAATATTGATTGATAATAATTGAATAAAGCATTGTTATAATTATTTTTCGAGCTTATCAAAGTTTGCTTTGCTTGCAAATACTCGAGATATGCAAGTTCGCCAACTTCATAGCTCTTTGAAGCAATTCTAAAGATTTCTTCTGATTGTGGCAGTATATCATCTGTATAAAATTTCACCTGACTTATACTGTTTTCGAAGTCAATCAGAGCGTTTTCCAATTTTAATGAAATATCGTTTTTTGCCAATTGATACTCACTTTCAAAAATTAAGCGATTTGCATCTGCCTCTTGAACTCTCCCGCTTTGCTCGAACATAAACCAAAAAGGAATTGAAATACCAACCGTTAAGCCGTGAAAGCCGCTCTGATTGTCGAGTGTTTGGGATAAATATGCAAGATCGAGGTTTGGTAGATATGATGACTTGGCTAAACTTTTTTCCAAAGAAGCTATTTCACAATTTAGTTCAGCAATCTTTAATTGTGGGCTGTTGTCAAGCAATACTTTGTAATACTTGTTAATATCTACTGAAAAATCAACGAAAATCAAAGTATCTTGTAATCTAAAAGAATGATCGTTTGTTTCGATTCCAATAGAATTATTAAACTCGGCAAAAGCGGTTTTAAGTTCGTTTTTGGCAATTTCTACATAATTACGGGCTTCTGAAAGCTGAACTTTAGCAGTCAGTTTTTCGAGATTTGTTCCTTCGCCGACGTTCAATCTTATTTCCGATTTTTTTAAGAAATCTTCGGCAATGCTAAGGTATTCTTCGGCAGATTTTAATTGATTTTGTTTTACAAGAATCTTGTAATAACAAGATTTTATTCTATAAGCAATGCTTTTTTCAATTAAAAAGGCTTGAAAATAAGCTTTTTCTTCTTCTTTGTTGAATTTGTTTCCTTTTAGAAAGTAAACCGAAGGAAACTCGAAAGATTGCGAAATCGACAAAGTTCTTTCATTTCCCAGACCCTTTGTCGGTGAAATGAACTCGTTGTCATAAGTTATCTCCGGTTGAGGAAGAGAAATACCACTCCAATATCTCCCTTTTGAAGCAGAAATATTCGCTTTTGCTGCTTTCATCTCTGGATGGTTTTTTATGCCTATTTCAATGGCTTCTTGGAGAGTAATGCTTTTGTTTTTTATTTCCTGACCAAAGACACAATCAAATGATAAAAATATAAATAAAAAGACACACAGATGTCTCATATTTTCTCCTAAATAATTTAAAAATAATTAAAACTTATAGAAGGAGAAGGCTATTAAATAAGGAGGGAGCTTAGAAAGTGTATTAGTTTTTTGGGTTTGAACCTGTGGGAATAAAAATCAAAATATGATAAGTTTTGATTTGTTTCAAAACAGTATTCTTTGATAGGAATCACTTTGAGAATTGCCGTTAAAATATTGTAATCAAAATGATAATTTGTTTTATTGGTTGAAAATCTAGCAACTTCAGAATTTTGAATGATTTCGCGTACATTATGGCCAGCATGCTGATTAGCACACTTTTTAATAAGCCCTAGTTCTGAATGAAGAAAAAGGAAACTTAAAACAAAGATCAATATGTAGGCTATTTTTTTCATAAGGTAAAGGAACGGAATAATCAAAAAAAAAGTGCATTCTGCCCTTCAATTTTTTAATTTTTATCGTTTTTTTCAAATTTATCATTATTTTTGTATTTTTATGATAAAAGCCACTATTTTATTGAAGGAATTGCAAATGAATGAAATCCTTGAAGGCGAGATTAAAAAAATCATAACCAAGATTAAAAGCTACAAAAATAAGTCTATTAATGAGGCACAAACAAAAGAATGGCTGATTAAACCATTTTTCACTGCTTTGGATTGGGATTTCTCTAATCCTGATGAAGTGGTCCCAGAAGATGATGATTCTGCTGGAAAAAGAACTGATTACAGCTTTTATCAAAATAAAAAGCCTAAATTGTTAATTGAAGCTAAACCTTTGAGCAATAATCTTGATGACAACAAAATGATTATGGAAAAGCTCAATTATTGTTCAAATTCCGGCACACAATTGCTGATAATAACAAATGGAGATTTATATAGAATTTATTATTCAGACCTGAAAGGGATTGGCAAAGAAAAACTCTTAAAAGAGTTTTGCTTATCTGACCATATCGACGAAAAAATTATCGATATGCTTTCAAAACAGGCTTTTGAAAACGACCTCCTGCTAAATTATTCAAAAAATATTTCAATACTTACAAATATCAAACATGTCCTCGAAAACCTTTTAAATCAATCAAATAAAACAATAATCAATTTGATTAATAACGGTTTAAAAGATAAAATTGGTTTTAAATTTCACGATGATGAAATTAAGAATGCTCTCAAAAATATATCTATTGAGATTAATAATTTGTCAAGTGAAGCAATTATTGAGAAATCATTAGTTAATAAACACGAAGAAACAAAAACAATGAAAGAAAACGATAAACTACGAGAAATTAAAGAAGTTGTGTACAGTTTAGAGAATCTTTTTAAAGATGGAGAATGGAATGTAAGTTTATCTTTATACCATCAATTTATCAATTATCTCAAATCTCATCAATTAGATTTTACTTCAATTCCTCTAAAACATTACATTAGTTTAATCAAAAATAATAAAAGTTTTTTTCAAGTATCACCTCAAAAGAAAGGATTAAAACTTTACATTAATATTGAAATTGATGATTTATCAGAGGATGACATTTTAAAGATTCGAGATGTTAGCCATATAGGCCGTCATGGTAGCGGAAATATTGAATTTATGTTGGTAGATTTCTATGATTTTGAATTTGCTTATAGTTTAATAAAGAAATCTTATAATAAGCTTGAATTGTAATTTAATAACTTATAATAGCTATTGTACTGCCTCTGTAAAAAAGCAACAAAAGTCATAAAAGATATTTATAAAAATTAAAAAAAAATTGCTATACTATATTTCATCGAATATATAAATATACATATCCTTTTGCCGGTTTCCATCTGAGGCTTTATTTTCGGCATTTTTATCTTTGTTTTTACAACCACATCTTAACATCAAAAATCTAATAAAATGAGATGTATTTACGTTTAATTTGTTTTCTTATACCTAAACACTGCTGCACTCAAAATTAAGACAGCCATAGCGCAAAGCACATAAAAAAGATTCTGAACCTCGCTGAAATTGGCTCCTTTTAACAAAACACGACGCATTATTTCAACAAAATATGCAATTGGATTGCCCTTTGCGATGTTTTGTGCCCAAAGTGGCATGCTCTCAAGCGGAGTAAACAATCCGCTCATTAAAATAAAGACGACAATAAAAAACCAGGTAATGAACATTGCTTGCTGCTGTGTCTCGGTAATTGTTGATATTAGCAAGCCAGCAGCAAGTACGACAATAAGATAAACAGAACCAAGCGAGAACAACAGTGGAATGTTGCCTATATCGGGCAGGTGAAAGATAGTTTTAGCAAGAAATAGTCCAAAAGCCAACTCAAAAAGTCCAACTAACCAATATGGCAGTAATTTTCCAATAAGAAACTGGTATTTTTTAATCGGGCTTACATTTAATTGTTCAATAGTGCCAATTTCTTTCTCTTTTACTATGTTCATAGCAGTAAGCAACATTCCTATAAAGGTAATAAGAATGACAAGAATACCCGGTGCCATATACTGTTTGTAATCAAGCTCTTGATTATAAAGGTATCGCTCAGATATTTCCATAAGTGGAACAGCTTTTCTCACAACAGGAATATGAAAATTGCCCATAGTATTTTTAATAAAGTTTGTTGTGATTTTTGCAGCATAAGATTGCATAATTCCTGCGGCAGAGCCATCTTCAGCATTGATTAAGAATTGTGCTTTTGCTTGCACTCCGTTAAAAATATCTTTTTCAAAATCCGTCGGTATAATCAAAGCCATTTTTGCAATTCTTTTAGCGATTGCTTCATTGGCAGATTCTGTGGAATGGCCTGTACCGGTTATGGTAAAATAGGCAGAATGCTCGAAACCATCAATATATAAAGCGGAAAGTGTTGTATTATCATTGTCAATGATATATAAATCGACATTCTTTATTTCCAATGTGGCAGCGTAACCTAACAAAACTAGCTGGACTATGGGAACAACGAAGATTAATGGCAGCATCACACGATTACGAACAACGTGCAGAAATTCTTTTTGCAACATATAAAAAATAGTATTCACAATTACTCCAATCTAATCTTAAATTTTAGCACAGATACGCTCATAAACAAGAGCATCATACCCAAAAGGACAAGCGTTTCCTTCCAAAAGTACTCGAATGAGACCCCTTTTAACATAATTGCCTTAATTATGGTTAAAAACCACCTTGCAGGAATGATATTACTGATATATTGCAAGATTAAAGGCATATTTTCGATTGGATAGACGAACCCGGAAAGAAGCATTGTTGGCATAAGCAATCCCGCAAGCGCCATCATCATCGCCGCCTGTTGAGTTTTAGAAATTGTGGAAATCAAAATGCCGAGCGACAAGGCGGTCAGAACAAACAAAATCGTTTCAAGAAGAAGCACAACATAACTTCCTTTAAACGGTATGCCGAAAACAAGCATTGCAAGTACGAGAATAGTGAGCGCATTGATAAAAGCAAGCACCAAATAGGGCAAAACCTTGCCAATGATAATTGTAATTGGCTTCAAGGGCGACACGAGGAGTATCTCCATAGTTCCAACTTCTTTCTCACGAGTTATTGTAATAGAAGTCATTAAAGCGGATACGAGCATTAAAATAAAAGCAATCAATCCGGGCACAAACATATTAACACTTTTCATTTCAGGGTTGTAAAGCATCTTGACTTCAGGATTAATCATAGCTGAAGAACTGCGAGCATAGATTCGGTTGTAATCTGCTATAATAGTTGAAGTATATGTATTCATCAAACTTGCAACATTTGGATTTGAAGCATCGTTTAATATTTGGATTTTTGCAGAAAATTTGCGAGCAAGATTCTCGGCAAAGTTTGGTTCGAAAACGACCACCTGCTTTACTTTACCAGATCGAAAAGCAGCTTCAATATCTTTTTCGGAAGTGAAATACTCTTTTATTATGAAATACCCTGAAGATGTTAATTTATTGATAATTTTCTGAGTTACATAATCCTTAGATTTATCGAGGATGCCGATGTCAGCATTTTGAATTTCTGTGCGAATGGCATATCCAAACAAAATAACTTGAATGATTGGCATTCCAAACAAAACCATCAAAGTGCGATAATCGCGAAAAATATGGTAAGATTCTTTGATTAAAAACTGCTTGAAGGCGCCCATTATTCCACATTCCTTGTAAGTTGAACAAAAACATCATTCATCGATTTAGCGTTATAATCGCTCTTTAATTTCTCAGGGGAGTCGAGAGCTTCAATTCGACCATCGACCATAATCGAAACGCGTCCGCAATACTCTGCTTCGTCCATATAATGAGTTGTTACAAAAATAGTTTTGCCCGAAGCAGAAGCCTCATATATCATATCCCAAAAATTTCTCCGAGTGATAGGGTCAACGCCGCCAGTAGGCTCGTCGAGAAAAACAATTTTCGGTTCGTGCAATATCGATACCGAAAAAGCGAGCTTTTGCTTCCAACCAAGGGGTAAAGAAGCAATTTGTGCATCTTTTGAAGCGCTTAAGCCAAGTTTGTCGAGTAAAAACTTAGTCTTTTCCTTGATTTCTTTCCTCCCGAGTCCGTATATACCGCCGTAAAATCGAATATTTTCAGCTACAGTAAGGTCTTCGTAGAGCGAAAATTTTTGACTCATATAGCCAATGTTTTGCTTGATTTTCTCGGTTTGCGAATAAATATCATAACCAGCAACGTAACCAAGACCGCCACTCGGTTTTAGCAAACCTGTCAGCATCCGCATTGCAGTTGTTTTACCTGCACCATTAGCCCCTAAAAAGCCGAAAATCTCGCCTTTAATGACTTCAAAGCTAATAGCATCAACTGCCGTAAAGCTTCCAAAAGTCTTCGTTAGTTTTTCTGCTTTAATTACAATGTCGCTTTCCATATTCTCTTTTTTCAGACAGTTATATTGTCAAAAGTTTCAATTCTCAATCATTTTGTCCATAAAAGCATCTTCGATGCCCGGGCTAATTTCCTTTATTTCTACGTCATAAAATCCTTTATTTTTCAAATATTCAAGAATTTCATTCCCATCTGGCATTTCTCTTTTATCTCGGTAATGAAAACTGTCTCCAAAAGGAAAAACCGATTTTGTATGCTCATAAGAGCGTAATGCAAGCAATATCTCATATTTATTACTACCACTAATGCCAAAAAGCCTGCCTGGAAACGAAGAGGTAATTTCTCGAGGAGGAGCAATGCCTAGCATTTTGCCTTCTTGCAATAAAGCTACCCTGTCGCAAAGCGAAGCCTCGTCCATATATGGCGTTGAGACTAATATGCTAATGTCTTGCTTTTTCAATCTGGCAAGCATTTCCCAAAATTCCTTTCTTGAAACGGCATCGACGCCAGTTGTTGGTTCGTCTAATACAAGCAAATCGGGTTTGTGGACAAGAGCACAACAAAGGGCAAGTTTTTGCTTCATCCCGCCGGATAGCTTGCCGGCTTTCCTTTTTTTAAAAGGCTCTATTTGCGAGTATATTTCTTTAATTAAATAATAATTTTCTTCGATACGGGCACCAAAAATTGATGCAAAGAACTTGAGATTCTCTTCGACCGACAAATCGGGGTAAAGCGAAAAGCGACCTGGCATATATCCGAGCTTTGTTCGCAATTTCTTAAAATCCTCGACAACATCGAGCCCTAGTACTTCTACTTTTCCACTATCGGGCAAGAGCAAAGTCGTTATTATTCTCATAATAGTGCTTTTCCCGGCGCCGTCTGGACCAATCAAGCCGAAAATCTCATGTTCTTCGACATTAAACGCAATATCTTTTACTGCCCGAGTTATGCCAAAGCTCTTATTTAAACCATCTATTCTGATAGCATACATTTATTTAACCGAATAATTTAACCAAATGGTTAATTCAAAAATAATGCTTTATTTTATAATTAACAAACTTTTTTTTGAAAATCTTCCAAAAAACTATAATAAGACAAAAATAATTCTTTTGAAAAGTTGTCATATATCTGAAATGATGAAGATATCATTGTGCTTAATTTTATTGATGGAGAGCAAGGTAAAACTGCAACTATTATATTGGAAGGAAATAAAAAAGACACTTTCGATTTTACTCTAAGTGAAGCTATAAGCGGTATTTCATTTACTTATAAGTAAACAAACAACAATTTTAATTACAAATGGAACAATAACCGTAAGTGAATATGGAAATGTCGGGGGAATAATTAGAAGGTACGTTTTCTGGTACCGGAAAAATTACACCAAGTAACGAGACTATTCAAGTTGCAAATGGAAAATTTAATGTTAATCGATTACTTTAAAATATTACTAAATAGTTAGTATTTATAAATATTATGTCTTTTAAGATTATTTATGAAAAATTATCTTAAGCATTTGTCTTTTATTTTTTTTGTATTATTTTTTATTTCTTGTGGTGAGGACAACAAACCTACTAATCCAAAAGATAATCCAAATACTATCAAAGCTAGTGTTAGCGGGGATATTTCGCTCGATTTCGACGCAACGGCTGTAAGTTATAACCTTGAACAAAAAAATGGGATTGAGGAAATCACTATTACAGGCACAGTTGCAGGCTCGGATATCGAGCATACTATTTCAATAATAATTGTGAAAGTCGGCGGCAAGATGAATTTTTCGACTTCAGAGAATAATATCCAATTCTCATATATTTATTATAATAAGAAAGACAACTCAAGCATTTATTACAGAATAGTATCCAACGGCACTGCTTCTTTTGAAAAACTTACCGAAGATCTATCGAAGGGAACATTTAGTTTCGAGGCAACTCCTGAAAATCAAAGCAAAAAAATTGTTGTCTCTGCTGGAATCATTGATTTCGACAAAAGCAGACCGATTAATTAGAAGATGCTGCAATATGTGAACTTGGTAAGATTAATAAAAATTCGTATTTTTGATATTTTTTGAATGAACTCTATAAAAAATTCTTCTTAACAAAAATATGAATTTTTTTTTCTCAATTAAAAATATTAAATATTTTCCTCTAATAAGACTATTCAAGGGAGAATCACTTAAACAACCTCCTTTTCTAATTGTGTTCAGAGATTTTCCTTGCATTTTAGCACTCTACTTTTTTTTCCCATTTACATTATTTTCCCAGACAATTTACGATGATTATAAAAAAATAGATAACTCTTTGTTTGTTATAATTCAGAATGATTCTATACTTAAAAAAGTGCAGGATCTTGTTCCAGTATCACAAACGCTTAGCTTTGATACTCTTTACAGTGGCTTTTCAGGTATTAAGTTTGGTGTTTTTAGTGGTCTGTTATTCAATAGCCACAATGCAAACTTCCATAAATTACCTGGAGTGCCAAATTGCTGCCCTCGTTTTGAAACCGGCTATGGTAAAGGTTTTCAGGCAGGTGCTCATTTAGATTACAATATATACGATTTTGCTTATCTCGCATTACGCATTGGATATTATTCTTACGATGCTATCCTCTCATTTCTCGAAAAAAAAGAACAACTTGTAAGAGTTGGAGACGCAATCCTGCCGGGCAGTTTCAAGCATACCCTAATAACTGAATTGTCGGATCTTGCCTTGGAACCATTGTTTGGTTTTTCTATTATTGAGGGCTTAACAATTTACGCAGGCGCTCATTTAGGTTACTTAGTCAATAAGAAATTCCATCAATACGAGACATTAAAAGAACCAAAAGATTATGGTGTTTTTGTTGATACAGATACGCGCAAGCGCAATGACACATCTGGAATTATACCCAAAACAATCGATATCCGGACAGGTCTTGTTGCCGGCATTAGCTGGGAATTACCACTAAATAAGAATAAAACCCTCGCTCTATGTCCTGAATTGTTCTATTATGATGGCTTTGACAATTATGTTTCTGGCTTGAAATGGCAATCTGGCAGCTTTCGAGCTTCATTGAGCTTAAAATTTACTCCCCGAGAATCAGTTTTATATCGTGAAAATAAAGAGCTGCATTACATTGACACTATTCTGATAAGTTCAGACAGTGTTTTTCAAGAGGAAATACGCTTGGGCAAAGTTAGTTTTGTAGATAACGATGAAACCATTCGAGACTCACTTCTCAATAAAGAGATTAAAACAATCGTAAGTTTACGCACTGACACTATATTTAAAAGAACACTACCACGAGCCGAGATGGAATTAAACGTTGCAAGAATTCAAATCAAAACAAGTTTTACAACCGAGATATTCCCTATTTTACCATATATCTTTTTTACAAAATCGAGCGATACCATTAGTGATTTTTTTGTCTTAGACTGCGACACAAGTACTTTTGAAATCGATTCAATTATTAGCGACCCCATCGAATTTCATAGATACGTCTTGAGCATTATTGGCAAGCGTCTGAAAACAAATCCCGAACAGACAATATCATTAACTGGTTCGGCTGATATTACTACCGAACAAAAGTCCTGTTGGCTCGCCCGCAAACGTGCAGAAAAAGTGCGGGATTATTTTTTAAGTCATTGGGGGATAGATTCTTCGAGAATTACCATCGAAAAATCGAAAGGAGATTGTTATCCTGACAATCCTACTATTTCAATGAACGATAGCGCATATATTGAGAACCAGCGAGTTATGATTGCCAGCAAAAATAAGACAGTTTTTGAGCCAATCACAAGACGCCACGAACCAAAACCGACGGAAATAACTCCTGGTATTATTGTAGCTACTACTAAAGGTAGCACCAAAAAAGGAATTGTCAAAACTCAACTCTTAGGGTTCCAAGATGGAAAGATACTTTTTTCAAAAGTAATTGACAATATTAATGACGATATCAACTATGAAATTGACAAGGAAACTGCCCTATCTATACACGGTGGGGCTGCTGTTTCAATAATGCTAATTTTGACCGACACTCTTGGTCGCACTGCTGAGGTTACAAAAGAGCTTACTGTAAAAAAAGATACATCAGAAATTGAAATTGAGCGTTTGTCTTTGATATTATTCGACGTTTCGGAAGATCAACTCCCAAATGATGCAAAAATAGCACTTACCAATTTCCTCAAAGAGCTTAGCCAGGATAGCGAAATAAGAGTCAAGGGCTTCGCCGATCTGCTCGGTTCTCAAAGCGTAAATGAGCGACTATCAACAAATAGAGCTGAAAATACTGCCAAAATAATAAAGGATTTATATCCACAAGCAAACATTGTCGAGGTTAAGGGTTTTGCTGGAAATGCTTTTCCTGCTGGTATCTATAGTTATAGTACTCCTACAGAACGATTTTTGTCCCGTTCTGTCCAAATTGAGATTTATAAGAAAAGATGATTTGTTAAATAAATCCGATTTATCAATATGAAGCCATTTTTTGTTATTACAGCCATACTTTCAATATTTATAATCTATTCTTGTGAACAAGCCAACACAACAAAAGAATGTCATATAGGCTCGGGCAATATTGTCTCCGACACCATCAACACTGAAGAATACTTCAACGTTCTTATGGAAGGTAAAGGCAATATATTTGTTAGCCAAGGCACCAAATTGCAAACTGTAATAGAGCTTGATGACAACTTATTTGATTATCTCAATATTTATACAAAATCCTTGCAACTAAACATCACCCCAGTTGAATTCATTTGCCCAACCCGATTAAATATCTATTTAACGATGCCTTCGCTCGAATCAATTAAATTGCGTGGTGCAGGCACGATACAAAATCAAACGCCATTAGAAAGTATGCAGATAGAGGCATTAATTCAAGGAAATGGAGATGTCTTGTTGTATGATGTTCATTCCGAGTATTTTATTTCGAGGATCGCTGGCTCTGGCAGCATCAATGCCTCCGGAAGTTCTGATTTATGCTCAGCAGAAATCAATGGAAATGGCAATATTTCTCTTGAAAATTTCGCTGTTCGCGAAGCAAGTTGCATAATCGAAGGCAACGGTGATGTACGTATCAGCGCCAGTGAGTCTCTGATAGTAAGGATAACAGGCAATGGCAATGTTTACTACAAAGGCAATCCAGCAAAATTCGACGTAAAAATAAATGGTACTGGGGTTATTAAACAAATACCTTAATTAAGTCTGAAAATTTTGAAAAATTATTTGCATTTCTCAGAAAAAAGCATTAATTTTGTAAGCTATTGACTGCCACCTTAGCTCAGTTGGTAGAGCAGCTGATTTGTAATCAGCAGGTCGTTGGTTCGAGTCCGACAGGTGGCTCTACTCTCCTAATTTCTACCCTATTCAATTCTAATACGATAGAAAAGTATAAGTTTAAAAAAAATTCCAAAAAAAAAGCCTCTTTAAACAATAATAGCTAATCTTTAACGTTAAATTATTAGCACTCGCTTATGGAGAGTGCTAATAATTTTTGCTTTTAAAAGTATTTCTTTTTTTTTTAACTTATTTTCGTTTAACTAAATCTCAGAGGTAGATATGAATATCACACCATTGCACGACCGTGTAATCGTGAAAGCTTCCACACCGGAAGAGACAACCAAAGGCGGCATCATCATCCCCGATACCGCAAAAGAAAAACCAATGCAAGGAGAAATTATCGCTGTTGGACAAGGCAAAACCAACGAAGAAGGACGCCTTTTTCCTTTGCAAGTAAAAGTCGGCGATAGAGTATTGTATGGAAAATATGGCGGAACAGAAGTAACAATCGACGGTGAAGAACTGCTTATTATGCGCGAAAGCGATATCTTTGCTATCATTAAATAATCTCTTTCCCTTTTAGAATTATACTCAATATTAATGTTAATGTATAATATCTTAAATAAGTAAAAATTTTTTTAACTATAAATAATTATTTCTGGAGAAAAAATATGTCAGCTAAAATAATCACTTATGATTTTGAAGCCCGCAACGGCCTGAAAGCCGGTGTTGACAAGCTTGCTAATGCAGTTAAAGTTACTTTGGGCCCTAAAGGACGCAATGTAATCATCGATAAAAAATTCGGCGCTCCCACCGTTACAAAAGACGGCGTTATGGTTGCCAAAGAAATCGAACTCGATGACGCACTCGAAAATATGGGTGCTAACATGGTTCGCGAAGTTGCTTCAAAAACAAGCGACATCGCCGGCGACGGCACCACTACTGCCACTGTTCTTGCTCAGGCAATCTATCGCGAAGGCTTGAAAAACGTTACTGCTGGCGCCAATCCAATGGATCTGAAACGCGGCATCGACCAAGCAGTCAAAGCTATCATAGACAATCTTGCATCAATGAGTAGAGACGTCGAAGGCAAAAGAGAGATAGCACAAGTTGGCGCTATCTCCGCTAACAACGACAAAACAATCGGCGACTTGATTGCCGAAGCTATGGAAAAAGTTGGAAAAGACGGCGTTATTACCGTTGAAGAAGCTAAAGGAACTGAAACAGAGATGGAAGTCGTCGAAGGTATGCAGTTTGACCGCGGCTATCTTTCACCTTATTTCGTAACCGATGCAGATTCGATGGAAGCTATCCTCGAAAATCCTTATATTTTAATTCACGATAAGAAAATCTCAGCAATAAAGGACCTCCTCCCAATTCTTGAAAAAACTTCACAAGCAGGCAGATCTCTATTAATCATCTCCGAAGACCTCGAAGGCGAAGCTCTTGCCACATTGGTAGTAAACAAATTGCGTGGCACTTTGAAAGTTGCCGCTGTGAAAGCTCCCGGCTTCGGTGACAGACGCAAAGCAATGCTCGAAGATATCGCCGTCCTTACAGGCGGCACTGTGATTAGCGAAGAAAAGGGCTTTAAACTCGAAAATGCTACTTTATCATTTTTTGGCACAGCTACAACCGTTACCATTGACAAAGACAACACAACAATCGTCGAAGGTGCCGGTTCGAGCATTGACATTAAAAAGAGAATAAACGAAATCAGAGCACAAATCGACAAAACTACAAGCGATTACGACCGCGAAAAATTGCAGGAACGCCTTGCCAAGTTATCAGGTGGTGTCGCTGTTTTGAAAATTGGTGCCGCTAGCGAAGTGGAAATGAAAGAGAAAAAAGCTCGTGTCGAAGACGCCTTGCACGCCACTCGCGCAGCTGTCGAAGAAGGTATTGTCCCCGGTGGTGGTGTCGCCTATCTCCGTGCTTTGTCTGTTCTTGGCAACTTGAAAGGCGAAAACAATGACCAGGTAACTGGTATCCAGATAATCTTGAAAGCATTAGAAGAGCCAGCACGCCAAATTGTTGAAAATGCAGGACTCGAAGCAAGTGTCATTATCAATAAGATTAAAGAAGGTACTAGTGCTTTCGGTTTTAATGCCGCTAACGAGCAATTCGAAGATCTTTACGAAGCTGGCGTCATCGATCCAACAAAGGTTACACGCGTTGCATTGCAAAATGCCGCTTCTGTTGCTGGTATGCTTATCACAACTGAATGTACAATAGTCGAAAAACCTGAGAAACAATCGCCAATGCCAGCTATGCCTCCCGATATGGGCGGTATGGGCGGTATGTATTAATAGTATAATACAATCAATAAAAAATCCCTTTTCTTAATTGAAGAGGGATTTTTTTTATTTTTAAAAATATCAATAAACCATTATTTTCTAAGAAAATATAATGAGAGAATTGGCTTAGTCTGTTAATCTGATATTTAGTTATTTCAATAGCTTTTTGACCAAATCCAAAAGGTCCTTCTCAATGTTGTTCTCATCTCCAGCCAACTTAAATGATACTGTAAAATCTGTCTTGCTTTTGTCTATTCGACAAGCATCGAGCGAATTCTCCAGCAAATTGACTAATAAGGCACGAAGCGCACTGCCATCTATTTCTGGACAGTGCCTCTTAATGGGTAACCCCCACGATGTCCCATCGTTTTTCCAAGAAAATATCGGGTAAATGGATAATATAAATAATGTGATATTTT
>CAYVTD010000034.1:0-34321 GCA_964454445.1 uncultured Hyphomicrobiales bacterium | reverse complement strand
GTATTATTCCAAATAGACAGAAATCTCTGTTCTACCAAGACTGATAATTCTAGTAGCACAGGCATCCCTACCTGATAGACCGGTATAAAGAATAGCTTTTAAGACTGCTTCTTTTTTTACATTGATTTCTATTTATTTTTTTATGAGTGGTTTTGCACTTGTTGTTTATTATATTTCGTCATTAACTAAAAAAGTAAAAAAAACAATTATGAGCTATCTAAAAAAGTTCATAAATTTAAGGTATGAAAATATCGATAAAAATATCATTCATTATGTTTTTTTTATTTGCAATAGCTTGCAAAGACCCCTTTGATATTGTTACACCAAAGACTATAACCCCAATCCATGGTACAAATTACCTTCATTTAAAACAGATTTCTGTAGAAGAAGATAGCATCACAAAGAATTATGAAGTAAAAGACATTTTTGTTGAAATAGACACTACACTCAAACCCGAGCGTGTATGGTTAAGGATTAAACTAGTAAAAAATGGAAAAAACAACCAATACGATTCAAAATTTTATATAGATACCATCTTTGCTATTGTTGACAGTTTACCAATTGATGGAAATCTTTTTCAAATTATTACTGAACTCAGTTCTTCACCAATGATTAAATTTCATCTAAGTCGTGGAATGGGAATCACATCAGATACCACAATATATTCTCTAACATCCTTTAATATAACTAACTTATTATTAACTTTTATTAAAGAGAAAAAAGAAGTAACCGCAGAAATGTTGTCAAATATCAAAGATTACAAGATTTGGATGGAAGATAGGGATACCTTTATTATAGATGAAAAAAAGTTTGAAAAAGGCGATAGCGTATGGTATGAATATGACACCATAAAAACCAATAAAAAAATAGAAGTTAGACGACCAGAATCAATTAAAATACGAACCTTTCTTAAATTCAAATATGATTAAAATTGTAAAATGATAGAAATAAATAATTTGCATAAATCCTTCGGACCCAAAACTGTTTTAAATGGAGTAAGTTTTGAAATACCAACTGGCTCGACAATGTGTGTTATTGGTCGCTCTGGTAGCGGTAAAAGCGTCCTCTTAAAACATATAGTCGGTTTGCTCGCACCTGACGAGGGAAGTGTTAAAGTCGATGGTTTGGAAATCTCTGAACTGAGTCAAAAACAGCTTTTCGAATTACGAAGCAAAATGGGATATGTTTTCCAAGGCGCAGCTTTATTCGATTCTTATAATGTATATGAGAACATAGTCCTAAGCCTTTACGAGCAAGGTATTCGTAAAGATTCTGTCTTGGAAGGTGAGGCAATACGTGTTCTGTCTGCTGTTGGACTTTTACCAGACAGAAATAATGGCAACACTGAAGAATTTGAAAAAGAATGGACAATTCTTAGAAACAAAAAACCATCGGATCTTTCTGGCGGAATGAAAAAAAGAGTTGGCGTTGCCCGCGCTCTCGTTGGAAACCCTGAATATATATTTTACGATGAACCAACAACAGGTCTCGATCCCGTTACTTCCATTCAAATTGACAATTTAATCCAAGAACTTACAAAAAAGCTAAAAGTAACATCTCTCGTTATAACCCATGATATGTTCTCAGTTTTTAAAATAGCTAAAAGCGTTGTTATGCTCGAAAACGGTCTTGCGCATTTTAATGGAGCACCAGAAGAAATGCAAAGCTCCACTGATCCTTATATTTTGGATTTTTTACAAAGGTATTCATAATTTCTTTTGCTTTTATTTTTATTATTAAATTGAAACCGAAAATTGCTAACTAACAACGAAAATAAAAGAATTGTATTTATTGACTTGATGCGAGCTTATGCTATTCTAATGATGGTGCAAGGACATCTTATTGAAACTCTTATTGCACCTGAATTTCGAGATGACAGCAATTATCTATATCTAATTTGGAATTTTATGCGAGGTATAACCGCACCTGTTTTCTTTTTTGCTTCAGGTTCAATATTCGCTTTTTTATTGATGAAGCAAGAAGATAAAGGAATAGGTTTTAAAAATCCTCGCGCCAGGAAAGGATTTAAACGAACAATTTTCCTTCTCGCATTAGGATATGCCTTACAAATCACTCCTGGCTTCTATATATTTATCACAACAGGTAACACCAATAGGTTAAACTGGTTTATCGTATCACACGTTTTGCAGGTTATTGCCATAGCACTATTAATGATCGTTATTACTTATTTGATTTTCCGCAATGTCAAACCATTTTTATATATTCCATACATAATAGCAGGTAATCTGATTTTCTTGTTTTTTCCAGACTTTTTAGAGATAAACTTCAATGCCTTTTTACCCAAAATAATTGCTAACTACTTCACCACTGCCAATGGATCTGCATTTACAGTTGTCCCCTGGGCAGGCTTTTCAATGTTAGGTGCTGCTTATGGTGTATTTCTTTTTCAAAACAAAGATCTTGTTAATAATCGAAAATTTTTCTATTTAATAATACTTTCTGGCATTTTACTACACATCTATTCAGGGAATCTACTCAATTCATTCTATTATATTCTTGGTTGGGACAATCTAAAATTGCTTTTTGAAAACAATTTTCTTTATTTTCGTATGGGACAGGTGCTAATCATAGCCGGCTTGTTTGGTTTGCTGGCAATAAGAATTAGAATCCCAAAAATTATAACAATAATCGGTAGCGAAACGCTTGCTATTTATTTTTGGCATTCAGTTTTAATTTACGGTTCCATTACGACTTACGGGCTATCCCAACATTTTAAACACACTTTAAATCCTTGGCAATGCGTTGGGCTTGCTTTAATGGCTGAAGCATTATTAATTGTAATTGCATTTTATACATATAAGATTAAAAGATGGCTCAAGAAACGAAGAAAAACAAAAGCTCTCATTACAACAAAACAAAGTATTTGATATGGCTTTCTCTAATTGATCAATATTCCTCTATTTCAATTAAGAAAATAACATTAATCCTGTATGAAATGGGTGCCTTTGCTAATGGGAGATTCGATGGTGGCAGCGGTAAGAGCAATAGCGGTTTGCACTCCGTTGCGAAGCTGAATAATGCGACGCGTCATTTTTGCTTTTTTGTAAAACTGTTCGACCTCGCCCTGTAAATGCCGCAAAATAGTATGAGCGCGAAAAAGTCGCTGTTTTGTGCGTATTAAACCTACATAATTCCACATCGTGCTTTTTATATTTTGCCAATCTTGTGCTATTAATGCAGGATCTATATATTCTTCTTCTTCCTGCCAAGGAAAAATCTCAGGGTAGTATTCATCATCTTTGCTTATGTCGGCTGCATCTTCGCCAGCAAGAAAACCCCAAACAACACTTTCGAGCAAAGATGTCGAAGCCAAACGATTTGCACCGTGAACTCCTGTGCAAGATACCTCGCCGACAGCATACAAACGCTGCAATGATGTTCTACCACGCAAGCTGACCCCAACTCCCCCGCAAGAATAATGTGCTGCCGGAACAACTGGAATTGGCTCTATTGTCAAATCTACTCCAGCATTCTTGCAATGAGTATATATTGTTGGAAAACGTTCTTTTAGCCAAGTGCTGTTTTTAAAAGATATATCAAGATAAACACAAGGGTGGTCTGTTTCCAACATTGTTTGTTGTATTCCTCTTGCTACAATATCGCGAGGAGCAAGCGAGCCTTGAGAATGAAAATCTGTCATAAACTCCCTGCCGTTTTTATCAATTAGTATAGCTCCTTCTCCGCGAAGCGATTCGGAAATAAGAAAATTATCCCGCTCGTTGTAAAAAGTTGTTGGATGAAATTGGACATATTGCAAGTTAAAACATCTCGCTCCAGCGCGCCAGGAAAGAGCGATGCCATCGCCAGTATTTTCCGAAGGATTTGTTGTATGTCGATATATTTGCCCGAGACCACCTGTGGCAAGTATTGTCTTGGAAGCATAAATCGGAAATACATTGCCATTCTTGTTGTTTAATACAAAAGCACCAAAGCAAGATGGTTTTTTGTAGATATCAGTCATATCAGTAGAATTGTGAGAAAAAGTCAGTAAATCGACTGCTGTATGTCCGGTCATGATTTCAATATTTCTGTGCTTTCTAAGTTCTTTTAAAACCGATTTATGTATCGACAAACCAGTATTATCTTTGGAATGTATGACTCTTGGTTCGGAATGAGCACCTTCAGCAGTCAGGTCTAATTGATTTTTTTCATTCTTGTCGAAATTTACGTTCATCCTCTCGATAAGACATTCTTTTACAAGGCGAGGACCAAGCTGGACAAGCTCATTAACTGCATATTCCCAACAGACACCGGCTCCAGCTGTTAAAATATCTTGTTTTAGTTTTTCAGGTGAATCTGTAACGCCTTTGTAAATAATACCGCCTTGGGCATAAGGAGTGCTGCCGCTTAGTATTTCGTCAGTTTTTGTTATTATCATAACCTGTCTGCCTTTGTCAGCAGCTGCAATAGCTGCCATCGAGCCTGCGAGCCCGGTACCGATAACAAGTATATCAGTTTTATTCATTTCTATAATTTGCTTTCTTTGATAAAATAAACTCTACAAATTTTCGGGCAACTCAGCATCTTTTTGCATAAGTATTATAGGAAATTCTGTCTTACATTCTGGACATTTTAAATACTTTTGCCAATCGCCTTCGAGTTTGCGATTTCTAATCTCAATAAAATAATAATTGCATTTAGGACAAGCCATATTAAGTGGTTCATGATTAGTCAAATGATCACATTTGGGGTAGTTTGAACAGCCCCAAAAACGCTTTTTTGCCTTTTTGCTATATTTTTCAACCATTTCGCCTTCGCTACATTTAGGACATTTCACATTTGTGGTTAGTGGTAAAATGCCTTTACATTCAGGATAATTAACGCAACCATAAAACCTGCCAAAAGGACCCTCTCGCAGATACATCTCCGAATGACAAATCGGACATTCAAGCCCTTTGGCAAGTACAGGCTCGCTTTTCACCTCTTTTTCTCCTTTAGGTAATGGTTGAGTATGTGTGCATTCAGGAAAATTAGAGCAGCCAAGAAAGCGACCTCTCCTGCTAACGCGTATTATCATTGGAGCCCCACACTTTTCGCAAGCAATAGCTTCTTTATCAGCACTGTGTTTGGCTTTGTCCAATGAACTCGAAAAAGGTACGTAAAATGATTTCAAAACATCAACATACTCTTTTTTTCCATCTGCTATTACATCGAGGTTTTCTTCCATTTCGGCAGTAAAATCAACATTGAAAAGCTCCGGAAAATTGCGAATTAAAACATCATTAACGTCGATGCCCAATTCCGTCGGAGAAAATGAACGCTTATTTAGCACGACATACTTTCTCTCCATCAAACGGCTTATTATTGTGGCATAAGTGCTTGGTCGTCCAATGCCAAGTTCGTCCATTTCTTTAACTAAACTAGATTCTGTATATAAAGGCTTTGGTTTAGTATGAGATTTATTCAAGTCGAGCTTGGCCAAATCGAGCAATTCTTTTTCTTTCAATCCTGAAGGAAGTGAACCTGTGAAACCGTTTTCATCTGCTTTGTTTTCTTCTTTTATATCTGAATAAACTTGAAGAAAACCAGAAAAAGTTACAATAGAATCAGTGGCACGAAAAATAAAACTTCCTCCAACAATATTAACTGTTGTTTTGTCCATAATGGCTGGAGCCATTTGCGAAGCAAGAAATCTGTTGAAAATCAATTCGTACAAACTAGCTTGATCTTTTGACAAGTGTTTGCGTACTTCTTTTGGGGAAATATCGAGTGTCGTTGGTCTAATTGCTTCGTGAGCATCTTGCACCTTAGCGCCCTTTGCTTTGTAAACTGGTGTTTTATCCGGTAGAAAATCGCTGCCAAAATTTTTTTCAATATATTGTTTTGCTGCTGCTTGTGCATCAGGGCTAAGCCTCACAGAATCTGTTCTCATATAAGTAATTAAACCGACTTCACCTTCATCACCTAGTTTGATACCCTCATATAGTTGTTGAGCAATGAGCATAGATTTATTATTTGAAAAACCAAGCCTCTTCGAGGCTTCCTGTTGCAATGAACTAGTTGTAAATGGAGCTTGAGGATTGCGCTTTTCAGGTCTTTTGCTTATGCTATCAATAGTATAATGCTCGCGTTTTATTCTTTCAGAGAGTTCTTTACTATGTTTTTCATCTTTAATAAAATGTGCTTTTTCAAGCATCTCCTGAAATGCAAGCTTTTCTTCCTCAGTATTCGAGCTGGCTGAGCCTTCAGGATTCTTGACAGCTATACCATCGAAGGAAACAAGCCGAGCTTCGATTAATTTTGATTCCTGAGTAACAAAATGACCATTAATCGACCAGTATTCAATGGGTAAAAATGCCTTGATATGAGCATCTCTTTCACAAATTAACCTAAGAGCTACCGATTGAACTCTGCCTGCTGAAAGTGACTCAGTAGTTTTTTTAATCATCGCAGAAGAAAGAAATGGAGATACTTTATAACCGATAAGCCTATCCATAATTCGTCTTGCTTGCTGCGATTTGAACAAATTTTCGTCGATGGGCATTGGTTTTGTCAAGCCATCTGAGACTCCTTTTTTTGTAATTTCGTGAAATAAAACTCGACTAATATTTTGATTTTTGGTTTTTAAATCTTCTGCTATATGCCATGCTATTGCCTCGCCTTCACGGTCAGGGTCGGTAGCTATCAAGACTGAATCGGTTTTCGCGGCAAGATCACGCAATTTTTTCAGAATGGGTCCTTTTCCGCGTATAGTTTGATACTTTGGTTCGAAATTGTTATTGACATCAACGCCAAGCCGGAAAGCCACAAGGTCCTTTACATGTCCAACAGACGCCTCAACTATAAACTTACTTCCAAGATATTTCTTTATCGTTTTTGCCTTTGCAGGCGATTCTACTATCAACAATTTCTTGTCTACCATTTATGCCTTTCCACTATAATAATTGTTTAAGTTTAGCTGTAATAAAAAAATAATTTAATTAACACGAAAATCTTAACACTAAACAGATATTGTTTTCGTTACGAAACAAAAAAACGAATTCAAAATATTATTATTTCTATCGATATAAAAATAAATGCTTTTTAATTGTCTCTTTTATTTATTATTAGGAGTTTATTTATGTCTTTATTAGTTGGAAACAAAGCACCTGAATTTAAAGGTACTGCTGTAGTTGGTGGCGATGCAGCGACAATGTCGCCGGAAAATGCATTTAAACAGATATCCCTTGCCGATTACAAAGGCAAATGGGTTATTTTGTTCTTCTATCCTCTCGATTTCACATTCGTATGCCCAACAGAAATCGAAGAGTTCGGCAAATATTATGAAGAATTTAAGAAATTAAACAGTGAAGTCATCGCTTGTTCGACTGATAGCCATTTTTCGCACCTTGCTTGGAGAAGTAGTCATCCTGGGCTTAAAAAGCTTCCATATCCGATGCTTGCCGACTTTACCCGCGAAATATCAACAGATTATGAAATTCTAAAAGCAGATACTGGATATGCCCTTCGTGGATTATACATAATTGATCCCGATGGCAATTTAAGATATTCTGTTATTCATCCAGAAGCGGTTGGACGTAGCTCAAAAGAAATCCTCCGCGTTTTATCTGCCCTGCAATCTGGTAAACAAACTCCTTGCAACTGGGAAATAGGCGATAAGACTTTAAATTAAGGAATATTGAATTAAATCTTTAATATTTTTACAAATACACTTTATATAAAATGAAAAATGTCCAAAATTTTGAGGTTTTGGACATTTTTTATATAAATTTTCAAATAATTATTTAGTAAAATAATACGAGAAACCTAAAGATGCTGTTAACAAATTTAAAGTATTTTGTGTTATAGAATATTTTGGATGATTCATAGTGTACATATTATAATATAAACCTAAAGAGCCATATAAAGCAAAACTTTTTACTATAAATGCATTAGCACCCAAGCTCAGGCCAAAACCTAAATCATTTGATTTGATATCTCCTTCATCTTCATCCTTTGGGTATTGTAAATATCCAATTTCTAATTCAACATAAGGGTTAACATCACCTTTCGAAAAGTAATACAAACCTGTAAGGTCAAAACCAACATGTGTTTCTGCATCTGGTGCTTTAAAGCCCTTAATATCAGAAGAAACACTTTCAGATTTGAAAATAACACCTAAACCTAGCTCAATACTATTTGATAGGGTGTAAGAAAAGCCTGAATGCATCCCATCATTATCTAATCCTACATAAATACCAAATGTATTTGCAGGGACCTGAGCAAAAGCATTATTAGCAAAAAAGAATGCTACAATTAGTAACATTGCAGAAAACAATTTGAGAAATGATTTTTTCATAAAACCTCCTATAAATGATAAAAAACATTATAATTTTTATAGAAAATTTAATTTCTAAAAAATTCTTTTTTAAAAATAAGTAAAAAAAAAAAATAAAAAAAATAATATATATATTTTAATTTATTTATTTAATCTATTATATTATACTCTGTTGAAATGTTGAAAAAAAAGACTTGGAAAATTGCAAGTACATTAGAAATATGATATAATAAAGAAATAAAAATATAAAAAAAGCTGTAGATTATCTTGTAGAGAAAAATTTATTTTTCAAGATACAAGTGTAAAAAAAATGAAAAAATAATAAGAAATGTATAATTTATACACTACAAACTAAATTGTATTCAATTTTCTAACATATATTTCAACAAAATGTGGAAAATCGAATAATTTATTCAATATTCTGAATTTGCTCGCGAATTCTTTCAATTTCTTCCTTCATATTGACAACAATCTGTCCGATGGCAGCATCGTTGATTTTTGAGCCGATTGTATTAGTTTCGCGATTCATTTCTTGTAGTAAAAAATTGATTTTTCTGCCATTAGACTCATTCTCGTTCATTGTTTCATAAAAAAACTTTAAATGTGAACGCAAACGGACACATTCTTCAGAAACATCTAACTTGTCAGCGAGAATAACCATTTCCATTTGCAAGCGCTGTTCGTCGATTTCGTCGCTATCGAACAATAAAGAAATACGTTGGCGGAGGCGCTCTCTTTCTTCAGGGATTCGTTTCATTGACAGTTTTTCAACGCTTTCTAGCATTTCACTAATTTTTTTAAGATGTGAGTTGATGTCTTTTTCGAGTTGCTTTCCTTCATTACGACGAGCGCGATCTAATTCGGCTAATGCTTTTTTAATAGTTTTTTGCAATAGGTTCCATTCACCAGAGTTAATTTCCTTTTCTTCCTTTTTTTGAAAGAAATTTGAAAATACCAACAAATTTTCCAGATTAACAACAGATTTTAATTTTAATTGTTTTCTCACTTGTTCAAGCGAATTATATGCCTCTGAAACAGCATCGTAATCAATACTGAACGGAAGAGCTGAAGATTTTCTTTCAAAATTTATATAAACAGTCAATGATCCTCGAGACACTCTGGTTTTAAGCAAATCACGAATTTGAAACTCTCTACTAAAAAGCTCGCGTGGAAGTTTTAAACTTACATCAAAAAACCTATTATTTAAACTTTTTAACTCAACAGAGATTGATAAATCTTCATTCGATTCTTCGGCTTTGCCATAACCAGTCATACTTTTCAGCATAAATTATTAATTTGTATAATGTTGAACAAAATAAAACACAAAGATAATACTTTTTTATGTAAGATTATCCTAATATCAAAAAGGATTATTTTTTTAATTTCTTTACTATATTAGTTGTGGAGCGGTTTTCGAGAAGTGGTATCAGCCTGACAATGCCGCCAGATTCTGTTACAAAATCAGCTCCCACGACAGTTTCTATAGTATAATCTCCACCTTTGACCAAAACATCTGGCTTGACTTGCTTAATTAGCTTATATGGAGTGTCTTCGTCAAAAAGTACTACATAATCGACAAAAGAAAGTGCGTTTAATACAATTGCCCTATCATTTTCATTGTTAATTGGTCTATCTTTTCCTTTTAATCTGTGAACAGAATCATCAGTATTCAAGCCAACAATAAGCACATCACCATAAGATTTTGCTTTAGATAAATAACTCACATGGCCCGCATGAATTATATCAAAACAGCCATTTGTAAAGACTATTATTTTTCCAGACGCTCGTATAGTAGCTATTGTGTTTGGAAAATTGCTATCGTTTAATTCAATAATCATTATTCAAAAGAAGATATTAATTCGTCAATAGTGATTGATACAATTCCTGGTTTTTCGCAAACCACACCAGAGGCATAATTAGCGAGCAAGGCAGCTTCTTCAATACTCGCGCCGCCGGTCATTGCTGCAGCAATAGTAGATATTGCGGTATCGCCTGCACCTGAAACGTCAGCAACATGGCGGGCAATTGTTGGTATGTGTGAAGAGCTGCCATCTTTTCGAAATAGTTTCATTCCTTTGCTGCCCAAAGTTAGCAATACATTTTCACATTGTAATCTATCAAGCAGAATTTTACCCGCCTTGTTAATATCATTATCGGTTTTAACATCAAACCCAAGAGATAACGAAGCCTCTTTTCTGTTCGGTTTAAACAGAGTAACACCTTTGTATAAAAAGAAGTTATAGAATTTTGGATCAACAAAAACCAGTAAGTTGTTTTTCTTTGCAAAGTCCGTAATTTTTAAAATTAAGCGATCGGTAATTACTCCTTTATTGTAGTCTGCAAAAATAATAGCATCCAAGGCTGTAGCGCTTTCTATCAGTTCAATGAAATAATCTTCAATAGCTACGTTGATCGGTGAGCAGATTTCCTTATCGATGCGGGCTATTTGCTGGTTATTGCCGATTACTCTTGTTTTTACGGTGGTTGGACGACTGTCGTCAAAGTAAAGACCATCAATAGAAATGCCGATTTCTTCAGACAGCTCCTTGAATTTTCTACCATTCTCATCATTCCCAACAACACCACACATTAAGGGGTTTATGCCGAGCGAATGAAGATTTAAAACGACATTAGCAGCTCCACCGAAATGGGAAGATTCATAATCGACATCTATCACAGGAACAGGTGCCTCCGGAGAAATTCGAGAAACAGAGCCCCAATAATAATGGTCGATCATCAAATCGCCAATGATTGCTACCTGCTTACCTTTGCAGTTGTCAATAATTGTCCTAACATAATTTTTTGAAATTGTTTTCATATTTTTTTATTGTCCATTTGTTTTATTAATAGCCCCATCTAAAAATTCGAGCAATGGTAGAATTGCTATTGCTACTTTTATAATATATTCAGAAATAGAAGAATTGGTAACCTCGCTTTTTGTAAGAGGTAAAAAAGCAGAGAACTCCTTCAGTTTTAAGTAATCAATAGCTGGATGGTCGATGTCAAAGCCCTTTGGTGCTTTTTTTAGTTTCTCACCATCTATACCATCGGGAAAAATAGCAGAAAAATTATTACTTTTCAAAATATCTTTAAACCTTGGATAATCTTCTGATATTCTTTCTCTAATATCTTTGAGAATCGATGGCTCGGGTTGATAAATTCCAGCGGAAAGAAAATACATTTCAGGCTCAATATGGAAATATATACCGAAAGAATTAATAGGTTTTCTATCAAGAATTGAAGAAATATAAGGAAAGAATATACCAAGATGCGTTTTATATGGATTCTTGTTACTCGAAAAACGTATATCACGATATATACGGAACAAAGATTTCTTCGTATCGGCTACAAAAGGCAAGCCAATTTCAGCAAACAAACAAGCAATATACTCTATAAATAAGAGGCTTGTTTCTTTGACATATTTTTCATATCGGCTTTTGTTCTCCGCAAACCAGGTTCTATTATTATTATTTTTGATGTCTATAAAAAAGTTTAATGTTTCTTCATTAAACCCAATGAAATTATTATTCATATTAAATAAGAAAATTTTGAAAAAATCCGTTTTTTGTTATTTCGCATATTATATTTTATTAAGAGTAATCCATTCTCCAAGCTTGTAAACTTTACACCTAAATCGGTTTCTGCTTTAAGATTAATTAACCCACTGGAATGCATTTTTAGTGGATAAAGACTAACTTCATTAAGCAGGTGATAATCCATTAAATAATCATAGAAATTGAAAACTTCTGATATTTTTAGAAAAATTTCTACTTGAGAATACATTGTTGGACCGCCGCAATTATATACACCAAAACGCTTTTTATCAATAATTTTTAAAATTAAAACGGCTAAATCTTCAACAAAAGTAGGGGTTGTATATAACTTATTATAAGCATTTATGGGCATCTTTGAAGAAAAATCATCAAAAGAAGGTATATTAAAATAAAAGTCATCTCTTAAATTAAAACCATAGAGAGGACAACAACGGACAATTACAGATTTATGATGGCGACTTAAACAAGCATTTTCGGCTGCAAGCTTAGCTTTACCATAATAATTCAATGGATCAGGTATTGATTGCTCAGTATATAAGCGTTCCTTACCATTAAAAATCTGTTCGCACGATAGTTGAATTAAAGTGCAATCAAGCACACGACTAACACTTACAAGATTCTCTGTAACGATTACGTTAGCATCCCACACTTTCTTTCTGTTCAATTCTTTATTAGAAACATCATTATAAGAATGAGTATTTATTATGACATTTGGCTTTTCGCTGTAACATATCGATTTTAACTTCTTCAAATTTAAAGGGTCAAATGCATAAGCCCTTACATTCTTTTCAAGAGGTATATCTATCTCAGAGCGTGAAAATAAAACAAGCTCAAAGGAAGTCTCAGATAAAAATAAAGATATTAATGCAATAGCTGTCTTGCTATTGGCGCCAACTATTAGTATTTTGTTCTTTGCCATAAAAATTGTTTCACGTGAAACATTACCTTAAAAAAACCGATAAAATCGAAACATCGGTAGCAGATACTCCGCTTATTCTCGAGGCTTGACCGATTGATTGCGGGCGTATTTTCTTAAGCTTCTCCCTTGCTTCGTTTGAAAGAGATGGTAATTTATCATAATCAAAATTTTCTGGTATTCTTTTTTCTTCGTTGTCAGTGAAGTACTGTATCTCTTTTAATTGTCGTTTTATATATCCTTCATATTTTATTTCAGTTTGTATTTGTTGAATTAGTTTGTCAGTAAGTAAATAACTTGTATAGAAATTATCTTTAAATTCTGGTATGGAGAGGAGGTCATTTAACTGTACTTTGCTTCTTTTTAGCAAAGTAACTATGTTTGTATTATCTTTTACTGGTGTCTCTTCAATACTTGAAAAAAAAGAATTAATAATGTCTTTATTTAATTTTGTTGCTTGAAACTTTGCTATGGATTTATCAAGATTGTTGTAATGTTTGGCAACTTTTGTATAAATAGCTTCCGGGATTAATCCAAGATTGAAACCATATTGCATTAGACGTTGGTCTGCGTTGTCCTGGCGAAGTAAAAGGCGATATTCCGCCAGAGATGTAAACAAGCGATAAGGTTCGTCTATGGTTTTGTTTACTAAATCATCAATTATAACACCAATGTATGCCTCACTTCTTTTTAAAATAAATGGTGCTTGCTCTTTTAATTTTATAACAGCGTTAATTCCAGCTATTATGCCTTGGGCTGCTGCTTCTTCATAACCAGAAGTACCATTGATTTGCCCTGCGAAGTAGAGATTGGAGATTTGTTTTGTTTCTAAAGTATATTTGAGTTGGTAAGGAAGAAAATAATCGTATTCAATTGCATAAGCATAACTCAGTATATTTGCATTTTTTAGCCCAGGGACAGTTCTTATAGCCTTGTCTTGTATGTCTTTTGGCATACTTGAAGAAAAGCCATTCATATAAACAGAATCGGTATTTAAACCTTCTGGCTCGAGTAATATTTTGTGCATATCCCTATCAGAAAAACGAGCTACTTTATCTTCGATTGATGGACAATATCTTGGTCCTTTTCCTTTTATTGTTCCAGTAAATAAAGGAGATCGATCGAAAGCAGAAGATAAAATATTATGTGTTTCATTATTTGTAGAAGTAGAATGGCAAACGATACTGTTTTTTACAGTATTTGTTCTATATGAAAATGGTGAAGGCAACTTGTCACCTGGTTCTATTTCTGTTTTTGAATAATCAATTGATTTAGAATGTATTCTTGGCGGGGTCCCTGTTTTTAATCGAGAAAGTTCAAAGCCCATTTCCTTAAGTCTATCGGAAAGTATAGTAGATTGTTTTTCACCAAGGCGCCCACCTTTATATGTTTCATCTCCAATAAACATCAGTCCATTTAAAAAGGTCCCTGCACAAAGGATAACAGCTCGAGAATAAAGATTTTCGTTTGAATGTGTATGTACTCCAATAGCTTTATTGTTCTCGATGAGTATTTTCTTAATATTTTCTTTTAAAATAACAAGGTTTTTTGTATATGAAAGATAATTTAAAGCGTATTTTGGGTATAAATCCTTGTCAATTTGCGATCGTGGCGACCAAACAGCCGGACCTTTGGAAACATTAAGCATTTTGAACATAATTCCAGCTCTATCGCCAAGCAATGGTTGTAGTCCTCCGATTGCATCTATTTCTTTGACTAAATGCCCTTTTGCGCTACCACCAATGGAAGGATTGCAAGATGGTTTGCCAATCGTTTTGAAATCCATTGTAATAAGAGCAGTTTGCATACCCATCTTGGCAGAAACATAAGAAGCCTCAATGCCGGCATGCCCTCCTCCTATTACTATAATGTCGAATTTATTTTGCAATTTTGTATTCAGTTACAAAAAAGAAAAAGAGACGAAAAAGTGTTATAATCATTATTTGTTTGAATTGTTTCACGTGAAACAATTTCTTAAGCAAGAAAAAATTTTATTTTCCAATGCAAAATTTTGAGAATATATTGTTTAACACCTCTTCGTTGAAATTATCACCTGTTATTCTACCGAACATTTCTGCAGCTTTCCTTATATTTATTGAAATAATTTCATTTTCAAATCCATCGTCTATAGCTCGCTTTGCACCTTTTAAATATTCAGCCGATTTTTGTAATAAAGATTCTTGACGCTTATTCAACAAGGCATCTTTAACAATATCTATGCTCTTAGATGCTTCTCTTTCTATTGCTGATTTAATCTTTTCTATTCCAAAACCATATTTTGCTGATATATTTATTATTTCCTCAGAATTTGATTGCTCTTTGGCTTCAAGAATTGAAAGATTGCTTTCGTCGATTTTATCAATTTTATTGTTTAATAGAATAACTTTCGTTTCTTTGTAATTTGTTTTTATTTTGTTAAGTAGATTTATAGAATCATTGCTTGAAATAGTAGAATCATTGATTATTAAGATCATATTCGAGCGTGAGAGGACAGATTGAACAAATTTTATACCTTCGATTTCGATTAAATCTTCTGTTTCTCTCAAGCCAGCAGTGTCTGTTATTATAATTGGTATATTTGCTATATAAAAGGATTCTTCAATATAATCTCGAGTTGTCCCTGGTTGAGGGCTTACTATTGATCTTTCTTTTTGCAATAATGTATTGAAAAGCGTCGATTTTCCAGAATTAGGATAGCCAACTAAAGCAACATATAAGCCTGATCGTAGAATTTGAGAACTACTGTAAGAATTGGCTAATTCTTCACAATATTGTAAAGAGCTATTAATCTCATTTTTTATTTTTTCTTTGTCAGTAAAAATAATGTCTTCTTCAGAAAAATCAAGTTCTATTTCCAAGAGGGAGCATATATCCAAGAGTTTTTTTCTAAAAGTCGAAAGTTTTTCAGTAAATTTTCCTTGAAGTTGTTTTGCTGCTGTTTGCGCACCAGGAATTGATATTGAATGAATAAGGTCAGCTATAGCTTCAGCAGAGGCAAGGTCAATTTTTCCATTTAGAAATGCTCTTTTTGTAAACTCACCTGGTTCAGCATGTCTTGCACCTTGCTTTAAAAGAGCATTCACTATTAGTTTCGCTGGAATACTTCCCCCATGGCAGGATACTTCGATAATGTCTTCGCCGGTATATGAATTTGGTGAAGCAAAATATGAAACTAAAACAGTATCGATAAAATTGTCGTTATCATAAAAGCATCCATAATGTATAGTATGGGTTTTTGCAGTAGAAATTGGATTTTTGCCTTTAAAACATTTATCAATTATAAATTTCGATTGATTGCCAGAGATGCGAATAACGGCTATGCCTCCTGTTCCAGGAGGTGTTGCTAATGCGGTTATGGTATCTTCATTCATTAAAAATCCATTAATATTATTTGTTTCAAATATACGAAATAATTAAAGTTTAAGTGTTTTATACTTTATTCAAATTTTAAATAAATATAGATTATTAAGGAACTTATAAAAATTCTTAATTCATAAAGATTAATAAACTATTTTTTCAAATACAAGAAAATCTAAAGATAAACGACCTCATAATAATTTAGAATTACAGACTTGTTTATCTTTTTTAGGAAAAATTTATGAGCGAACTTATCAATAACTCAAAAGAAAAAAAAGCAAAACTCAAAGAGTTAATCTTAAAAATTCACGATGGAGTTGACGAAGCTCTTGTTAGAAAAGAACTTATGGAAACACTTAGCAGCATCCCTTACGAAGATGTTGTTAGTGTCGAGCAAGAATTAATCGAAGGCGGCTTGCCTGTTTCTGAAATTCTAAGATTGTGCGATGTTCATTCAGCGGTATTGCAAGGAAATATCGACCTGCAAGGAGCCAGGAAAGTTGCTGATGGACATCCAATCGACATTATGTTAAAAGAAAACATTGAATTAAACAAGATAGTTGCTGAGGCGAGTTCTCTGCTTGAAAACCTGGAGAAAATGGATGAAGATACGTTAAAAGAGACGATACTGGCTCTTCGTGGTATGTTTAATCTGCTCTTTGATGTCGATAAACATTATTTGCGTTTAGAATACCTTGTATTTCCTTTTCTCGAAAAAGCAGGAATAACTGGTCCTCCGCAAGTGCTTTGGGGAAAGCACGATGAGATCAGGGATTTGATAAAAGGTAGCATCGAAATTCTTCTAACAGACAAGATAAGCAAAGAAGAACTGATTGCTTCTGCCGAGATAGTCATCGCTCCAGCATTATTTGGTATAAAGGATATGGTTGTCAAGGAAGAAGAGATATTGTTTCCAATGGCATTAGATAAAATTTTAGAGAAAGAATGGTATCAGATAAGCAAGCAATCGCTCGAGTTTGGCTTCTGTCTTTATGATCCACCAATGGATTGGAAACCGGAATGGATTACAAAAGAAGATGTTAATGAATCGAATAAAACAGGCAGCCATGTGCAGTTGCCATCAGGCGGATTTACTGTTGAAGAGTTGCTAAGCATTTTGAATACTTTACCATTAGATATGACTTTTGTTGATAAAGACGACAAAGTAAAGTATTTTTCTCAAGGAGCAGATAGGATTTTTGCTAGGAATCGGGCAATTTTAAACAGAGATGTTCGCCATTGCCATCCTCCTGGCAGCGTGCATATTGTAAATAAAATCATTGAGGATTTCAAAACGGGCAAACAAAATCGCGCTCCTTTTTGGATAAATAAAGGAGGGAAATTTATTCATATCGAATACTTTGCTTTACGCAATGAAACTGGCGAGTATCTCGGGACACTAGAGGTTTCTCACGATATTACAAATTTTCGTGCTTTGGAAGGTGAACAGAGGCTCTTGTCATATAAATAGCAAGGACATTATTACTTTAAAAATATAAATATAGGAAAAAAAAGAATGGAAAATAAATTGATAATTACTCCAAAAACGAAAGTTTTGGAGCTTATAGAAACATATCCACAGTTGGAAGATATTCTGATAGGCTATGTGCCTGCTTTTGCTAAGCTTAAAAATCCAATTTTGCGTAAAACTGTAGCCAAGATTGCTACTTTACAACAAGCCGCCTCCATTGGAAATGTAAGAATTGATGAATTAACAAATTTATTGAGAAAAGAAGTGGGACAAGATTTCTTTGAAGATAGCGGAGAATCGACTTACCAGATAAACAAGCCGAGTTGGTTTGCAGAAAACCTAATTGAAAAGGAACTCGATGTCCGCCCCATACTTGCTGAAGGCGATCATCCAGTCGGAATGGTCATTGCTGATGTTCAAAAACTAAGTAATGGCAAGATTTACAAGGTAATTGCTCCATTCTTGCCCGCTCCTCTGATTGACAAAGCGACGAGCCTTGGCGCAAGTCATTGGATTACAAAGGAGAGCGACGAGCTGTTTGTTATCTACTTTTTCAAGCCATAACAATTAAAGATAAAGTAGTATTCTATTGTACAAGTAAGAGATGTGAGGGACAGTTCTTGCAATCGGAAGAGCCAAAACCCAAGACTACAGGAACGCCATTATGGTTGTTGATTATGTCGTGGTTAAGTTGACATTCTTGTTTGATGGAAGATGGGAATAACTCAATTTTTGTTATAGTAACATTTCTGTTTGTAAGTAAATAATCAATGTGCCAATGCATTTTTTTATTCATTTTTAAATGACGTTCGACTCTTTTAGTCAAAGAACTCATTGCGCTTCCCGTGTAAACATACTTTCCTTTTTCAAAATTACAAATACCCAAACTACCAATTTTAATTTGGATATTTTCGCTTATTTCGATATGTAGCTGATAACTACCTTTGTTCATTCTGATTTTTTCCTGTAAGGGCTAATTATATTTTTAGATGCAAAATCGTAAACAGACGCGGGTAATATTTTCAACAAAGTTGTCAAAGTAGTCATCGGAAAAGGAAAACTAATCACTTTCTTTGATTTGTCAATTCCATTAATAATGATCTTTGCTGCCTTCTCGACATCCATTAGAAAAGGCATTGGAAATTTGTTTTTGCTTGTTAGGTCTGTTTTGATAAATCCTGGTCTTACTGTGATTAACTGGATATTGTGTTGAGCCAGTTCTGCGCGGGCAGATTCGAAAACAGTACTGACTGCGGCTTTGCTTGCGTTGTAAGAGCCGCTGCCTGGCATTCCGCGAGAATCTGCTATGGAAGATATTACAACAATCTTACCAAAACCCTGTTTTAATAAATATTGCAATGCAATATCGAAGCAATTTATCACACCATAAAGATTTACGTCGATTACTCTTTTAAATTCTTCAATATTAAAATCTTTAAAATAGCTAGTTTTTGATATGCCGGCATTAAGAATTACAATGTCGATTAGATGTAGTTTGTCGATTGCGTCTTTAAAAGAAGACTTTACATTTTCAGGAGAAGTAACATTGCATTGTGAATAATAAGCAGTTGCTCCTGCGCTATTTAATATTGCAGTAAGTTCTTGTAATCTATCAGTATTTCGAGAGCTTAGATATAATGTGTTGCCTCTGCGTGCATATTCAATAGCAAGTTGTCTGCCGATGCCTTTGGAAGCACCGGTTATAAAAATATTTTGTCTCATTTCATGCTTTATATTTTTTATGGATTTCCCGCTCTGTTTCGCGTTGTTTGGTTGTTTCGCGTTTGTCGTATTTCTTTTTTGCCTTTACGATGGCAATCCTAATTTTTACAAGATGTCCTGAAAAGTAAATTTCGATGGGAACTATCGTCATACCTTTCTCTTCAATTGCCGTGCGTAGTTTGACAAGCTCGTGTTCGTGCAAAAGGAGTTTTCTGCGACGTTTTGGTTTGTGGTTGGAAGCGCTTCCGTGGTCGTAAGGGCTAATGTGTGACTCAACAAGATAGAGTTCATTGGCTTTTTTATCAGGGAAAGTGCAATAAGCCTCTTTAATACTACATTTTCCTTGTCTAAGCGATTTAACTTCAGTGCCGAGCAAAGCAATACCAGCTTCAAATACTTGAATAATAAAAAAATCGAAATATGCCTTTTTATTTGAAGCTATAAGTCGTTCTTCCCGCTCTTGCATTAGTTCGGTCTTCACTGTTTGTTTCCTTTATTTCTGCTTGTATGCTTTTAGCAATTCCATTACTGCTGAAGTGGGAGTAATTTTGCCAAGAATTGATTGTTCTTTTATCGTTGGAATGAGCTTAGCCACTTCAGGATTAGAGTAAAAATCATTTATAATGTTTTCTTCGACTGTTGAAATAATCCATTCGATGGTTTGCTCTTTTCGCTGTTTGTCGAACTTGCCATTCTCTTTCATTATTTGAGTAAAACTCACAATTTCCTCCCAAATATCTTTAATCCCGTCGCCTTTTATGGCAGAGCTTAGAAATACTTTTGGTGGTATTGACCTTTCCTCATTAATCAAATAATGCAATGCTTCAATGTATGCTTTTTGAGTTAAAGAAGCGATTAATGGGGAATTATCGGCTTTGTTGATAGCAAGAGCATCAGCAATTTCAACAACGCCTTTTTTCACTCCTTGCAATTCGTCGCCTGAGCCGGGCAGTAGTAAAAGGAGAAAAAAATCGACCATCGAACGAACGTTGATTTCGCTCTGTCCTACTCCAACAGTCTCGATAAAAATTGTATCGAAACCGGCTGCTTCGCATAAAAGAATTGTTTCTCGTGTTTTTCGTGCTACTCCTCCTAATACTCCCCCGGAGGGAGATGGTCTGATGAATGCATTTTCGCAACGAGAAAGCCGTTCCATTCTTGTTTTATCGCCGAGTATTGAGCCACCGGAAAGTGTACTACTTGGATCAACTGCAAGCACAGCAACTTTTTTACCATTGTTGCACAGAATTTCTCCTATTGAGTCAATAAAAGAGCTTTTCCCCGCTCCGGGAGGTCCTGAGATTGCTATTCTGATTGATTTTCCAGTATAAGGCAGCAGTTCTTTTATCAGTTTTTGCGATTGTTCCAAATGCTGTTTTGAAGCGCTTTCGACAAGAGTTATTGCGCGTGCGAGCAGAGGCAAATCTCCATTGATAATACCTTCTTTAAGCGCTGAAACCGTTGGAGAATAAGGTCTTTTTTTGGTTTGTGCAGATTTGATGGCGCCTTTTAGTCCTGATACTACTTCAGTTGCAAATTCTTCGCCAGAGCCAACTGGCGCCCACTCCGGTTTATTTTTGTTCATAGTTATAAATTAAATTTTCAATTATTTAATTAATTGCATAAAATTAACAAATAATGCATAGCTAAAATGATTAATTGCTTTGTTTAACCATAATATTTAAGAAATTCTTTTTGCCATATTTGACAAGGCGTTTTTCGCTAAAATCAATTTTGGCAAATGGGTCGCCACATTTTTCGTTATCGAGGGAAACGGCGCCCTGCTTTACCATTCGAAAAGCTTCTTTTTTAGAAGGAGCCAGCGCAGAAAGCACAAGTGCATTGCCTAATTGCATAAGTGTTTCTTGTGATTCTATAATAAAATCTTTTATGTCGTCGGGCGATCCGCTTTGTTTGAAAATTCGTTCAAATTCTGTTAGTGCATTACTTGCTGCTTCGGCATCATAATATTTTTCGACTATTGCCATTGCCGTTTTTACTTTTGCATCACGAGGATGAATACTACAATTTTCTAAACCCTTAGCCATTTGCTCCACTTCACTGTCATTTGCCCAAGCGGCATATTTATAATACTGAACAATTAGGCTATCGGGAATAGACATTACTTTACCGAACATATCTCGTGGAGAATCATTGAAAGCGATATAATTATCGAGCGATTTGCTCATTTTTTCTATGCCGTTAGTGCCTTCTAAAATTGGCAAGGTAACAATACATTGCTGTGCCACTCCATATTGCTTTTGTATCTCGCGAGCAACAAGAAGGTTGAATTTTTGATCTGTCCCACCTATTTCAATGTCTGTCCAAGTGGCATAAGAATCATATGCTTGTGCCAATGGGTAAAGCAGTTCATGGATACTTATTGGCACACCTGCTTTGTATCTTTTTGTAAAATCGTCGCGTTCGAGCAATTGTGCAACAGTATATTTTGAAGCTAATTTTATAATATCAGCAAAATCTAAAGGAGAAAGCCATTCGGAATTGCTGCGTTTCAATAATCTGTCTTTGCTTAAGATACGTGTAGCTTGCTCAATGTATGTTTGTCCATATATTTGTGTTTCTTCTTTTGTTAGCTGAGGACGTGTCTTGTTTCTACCCGATGGGTCGCCAATCATAGCTGTAAAGTCACCAATAATTAATAATGCCGTATGACCTAAATCTTGGAATTGCCGTAATTTATTCAAAACAACAGCGTGCCCCAGATGTAAATCGGGTTTGCTCGGATCGCATCCGAGTTTTACTATCAAGGGTTTGTCTTTTTTAATGGACTTTACGATTTTTTGTTCGAGCTCGTTTTCTGGCAATACCTCGATTGCGCCGCTCTTGATAATGTCCATTTGTTCGTTTAAGGGTGGAAACATATAATCTAATCAAATAATTGAAGATTCTGTGATTTGAGAGTTCGATTTTCTTATGAAAGAGGATCAGTTAATTATAATCTTTTCAACTTCAGTGTTTGCAGCAGAATACACTGTGATAACAAGCTCTTTCGAGCTAACTTCTGAGATTGCGAAGTGTTGACCTTGTTCTGTTTTTATAATTTGCTGCTTCCCTGTTTCTAAACGCATCTCTTTATTTTCATCATTGGCAACTTTGTCATTATTATTCTGCGATTGTGTCATTGTCCCAACAGATGAAATAAGCAAATAATGAATATTATTCGCTACGATATGCTCATAAGCATCATCAGTGCTTGTAAGAACAAGATTTACATTATATTCGCTGAAAAGTTCTTTGCTTGCTTCTTGCATTTGTTTATTAAAATGATTACATTGCGAGCAAAAAGCAGGTGCATTAAAGGAAACAATTTTCCATTTTTTATTAGTTTGTGCCAAAGTATTTTTAGCAAATTCCCATTGCTTGCTTCCTTCTCTCATATCAGTTTCAGTGCTTAAAACGAGAAAACAGGCATCGCCTGCTTCAAATGAATAATATGGGTCATTATTTGAGCTTTCTACATTTTTATCTTTAAGTTTAGGAGAACAAGTAAAAGCCTGTGTGTTTTCTTTCCAGCCTTCGCCTTTCCCAACAGCATTAAAAAAGGGTGATTTTTGAATATATTCAATCATTTCTTTAGTAAAAAACTCACCTTTAAGGCTTTTATATGCTGGCGAGCTTGCTATATCTCCTAAAAACAAGCTGAATGAAGGCTTGTAGGCTTTCGCTGTTGTGGCTAATTTTGAGGCTAATTCGCTATTGCCCTTTGTGTTGCCCATAATTGAGAAAGTAAATTTATTACCAGCTGAAGCTAATGTGCTAAAATAAATACTATTGGTCGCTTCGTCCATGCCTCTTTGAGCAGCTTTTAGCCCATATTCAGTTCCGGGCTTGAGATTTTCAAGATATAATTTAAATACAAAGGTATTAGCGCTGATTTTTTTGTATTCGCTAGAGCCAATCCGCGTGGTTTTTTCGCCCTTTATGTTGAATAAACAACTGACTGGTTCGGTATTGTTACATTCGAGCATTATTATCGCTGAATTTTGAGTTACTGCTTGGGGATATGGTCCAAGAATGATATCTGCTTCGAGAGTTTTGCTCACAAAAAGCATAAAAATTACGAGCAAAAGGATATTCTTTACTTGCTTCATAAGATTTCTCCAAAAAATTTGATTTCTTCTGTTATTTGATTTAAATTATACGATATTTTGCGGTTTCTATTGTATTGTTATATAAACTGAATTATACAAGACATCAACTTTTAATAATTTTTAAATTAATTAAAAGCTTCTTACTTGCCTCTATGGTAACAATAAGCCCAGATATAAACAATATAACAGATAAGGTAAACAATACCCAGTTTCCAGTTGGAAAATGAGTAAAGACCGCCTGATAAAATAATGCCGCTTCAGTAATAATGAGCATCAAGACAGCTGGAATTAATGTATATCGTAATGGAGCTTTGAAACCTGATATATAAGCCGAGACAACAAAAAGTGTTAGAGCCGCAATAAGTTGGTTAGAAGCGCCAAACATGGGCCAGAGCGATTTGAAACCATTCGACATGCAAAGGATTAATGCAAGGACAAGGCTAGAAGAAGTGGCAAAATATTTGTTTTTAAAAATGCCTTTGTAGCGGGATCCTAATGTTTCCTGGACGATGTAGCGATTAAGCCTGGCACTTGTATCTAAGGAAGTTAATATAAAAGCATTAAGCATTAAAACACCAAAGGAAGTTCCAAGAAACATAGGTATTCCAAAGACTGCAAGCGTCGAACCATAAGCGGTGCCAAAAGCAATATTAGGACTCTTTTTTAATAAATCGTGGAAAGAGAATTGTCCGTTTCCTTCCCATTGTAAGACACTTGCTACCATCATAACGACCAGCAAAGCAAGCAGCGCCTCGACAAGCATTCCTCCGAAGCCAATTTTTTTTGCATCAGGTATCTTATCAAGTTGTTTTGCTGTTGTCCCGCTTGCTATAATCGAATGAAAGCCAGATATTGCACCACAAGCAATGATAATAAACAAGATTGGAAATATAGGACCTGATTTGCTGTTAAATGAGATAAATGCTGGCGAATTAATACTCGGATGTAGTATCAGTATCCCAACCAAGCCAAAAAGAAGCGAAATAATTAATATATACATAGACAAATAATCGCGTGGCTGCAGTAATAGCCAAACGGGTAAAATCGCTGCTGCAAAAGTATAGACGAAAGTTAATATAAGCCAAAAATCGTAGCTGGCTACGATTGGGAATATTTCCCCTAAATAGATTAAGAATCCAAGTATTATCAAAGCAAGGATAGTGCCGGTAACTAAATTCATATTCTTTCTTATTACAAAATATCCAAATATTATTGCCAAAGCAATCAGACCGAAAGTTGGAATGGCTATTTCTGGTTTATCAACTACGGTGCTTGCTGTTAAATTGGCAAAAACTGCTTCGACAAGTGTTAAAGTAAGCCATACAAAAATTGCGAAGATTGTGCTTGCTCGCTTTGAAATAGCTGTTTCAGCAATTTCAACTATTGATATACCTTTGTTTTTTACAGAAACAAGCATAGCTGAAAAATCGTGAACTGCACCAAAAAATACTGAGCCTATCAATATCCAAAGAACTGCAGGCAGCCAGCCGAACAAGCTAAAAGCCAATATTGGTCCAACGATAGGTCCAGCTCCAGCTATTGATGAGAAGTGATGTCCAAATAATATCGCTGTCTTTGTAGGAACATAATCTTGCTCATCTTGAAATTCGTGTGAGGGCAGCTTATCTATCTTTATACAATCCAATGCTTTGTTTTTTATTTTATTGCCATAATAAATATATGCAAATACAAACCATAGAATACCGAATACGATTATCCCGGTAATATTCATCGTATCGCCTTTAAATATAGATAATTAGAGAAACGAGAATTAATTTGCGTCATCTTGAGTGCAGAAATACTCGATGGTCTTCTGGGCGCAAGTTCTGCAATATCCAAGCTTATTAATCATTGTGTCGATCATTCTGTTATAAAGTTTTTGATTTTCTTCGTTAGTTCGGTTTGAAAGTGCTCCAACGAGAGAGCCAGCACCTGCCACATCAGATTTCAAACGAACATCTGTAACAGCTTTTACGAGGTCGTTATTATCCATAAAATTATAATTCGGATCTTTAATCATCTTCTGACCATAAATCTTAGATATTGTAGTTCGATAGCTTTGCTTTTGCTCCATATTTTTCAAACCGAGTCGCGATTCTACGCTGTTTATAAAGGTCTCGTCGATTTTCAGCGGGACAAGTTTGCCTGTTTGCGGGTCGCGATATGTCCAAATCTTATCTGGGCCAAGATTTTTAGCGTCAATTCCGATAATCATATTTACATAATTCATCACATCTTTTTCGATTGCATCAGGCTCGTCCATATAAGCATTGAAAATGGTTGTCATCACGTTTTTGCGGTGCAAGCCTTTGGCTATCTTTAAATCATTAAGGTATTTAACGCGGTCGTTTGGTTCTTTCACATAGTCGAGGATTACGCTTTCGAGTGCAGGGAAAAAATCTCCTGCATACATACATTTGCCCTCTTGAGTCTCGGAACGCTCTAATAAAACCTGCAAAGCTCTGCCAAGATTTCTATGTCCAAGCCCCTTTTGGCCGAAACGTTTTGTAATATCCGGGTCATTGTTAAGGTCGTTGATTACTTCGCTGAGGGTTTTAATGCTTTTTTCACCAGCAACTTCGGCGGCAGAAAGTTTCATCATCTCAACAGGAGTTAATTTGTCTGAAGGAGGCATACGGGAAAGAGTGATTGCAACGGAAGCTGCATAATTCAAATTTGGGTCGATGTGCATTTTCTCGCCGGAAAATGTTGTCTTTTCGGAGCTACCGAGTGCATATTGTGTAAGTTCTTGCTGATGAATGTAGTTAGTATTATGAGCCATATAAGAAACTCTGCATCTGTCAACAATTGGTGCCTGCTCTTTTTCTTCGAGGAAGCGGGCAAATTCCGAGTTATTGCTTGTGGCAATAATCAATGTATCGATGGGCCACTTAAAGCCTTCTATGTCAATGGTTCTGTTTTGAATTACTCCGAGATAGACCTGTACAAGATCGCGTTTGTTTTTAAATATTTCGTCAGCGAAGTGAATGCCTCCACCAGCAACACGAGCCAGGGCGCCGCGACGCAAATCGAAGCGGTATGGGTTATTTGTATCGCTGATATTCAATAAACGAGTTATGGACTCCTCGCCAAGCAAATCGACTGCAGAAGAGGTTATTTTGTCTTTTGCAGCATATTTCCCGGTCAGTGTTCCGCGGGTTTCGTTGATTGGAATTGGGACAATATCGATAAATTCGATCATTTTTTGAACATCTCCATTGCAATATTCCCTAATCTGATGCAAAATATAATCGGTGCAGGCACCAAGAGGGCGGTACATTTTATAAAACTGTTTTATTTGGGCATCTTTTGCACCAAGTTTCGATAAATGTTCGATATTTTCTTCGCGATTTTCATAAAGATTCATTGCTAAAATCATTGGATCTTCGAAAGTTTGCGATTCGATACGGTTAATTTTACCATATCCGCCAATTTTGTCTAAGTCTTTTATTTGAAATGTATAGCGTTTATTCGGAGCTTGAGAAACGAATTTGCGATATAACGAACTTAAAAAATCGACGAAAAAGGTTTTGCCATTGCCTGGTTCGCCGATAAGCACAAATGCCATCTCAGCTGAGGAGCCTCCTTCTGCTGCATCTTTCACATAAGAAACGAAGCTATTTATCTCGTCGAACATCCCGACTATATGCTTGCCCTTTTGTCTAAAAATCAAGAAGTCATAAGTCTGTCTTCCGTTAACGGTTATTTTCTGGATTTTTGCAGGGTCTTCGAGTATCATTTTAGAAACACTTTGGAATACGTTCTCAAATCTCCTTTTACCCTCAATAACACTTTTAATATGAAAACCCAGGCTATTATCTCTTAATGCAACCATTTCTTGCTGTTTTCCCATTGCTAATGCCTCCTGACAATAATAATTAAAATGTATATAATCATAATTTTGTAAAAGCAAATTGCTTAAACTATAAATTTATGAATTTATTTAATAGGATAATAGTAAATTTTAAAAATAATTTTTAAACACATAAATTACAGAATTAGATTTGTAATGTCCATAATAAATAATATTGTAATAGTTTTGTCTTTTTTACAAACAAAAACAAAGTTAATTATGGAACACGCCGTCCACTCAGTGCAAATTTGGGAAATCATACCCTTTGTTTTAATGCTTGGAGCTATTGCAGTCCTCCCTTTAAAAGCCAGCTACTTTTGGGAATCAAACCGTAACAAACTTATTGTCGCTTTGATACTTGGTGTGCCGACAGCAATCTGGCTTTTGGCTAACGGAATGAGTCATGAAGTCCTCCACGCAATGGTTTACGATTACGTCCCGTTTATATTAATGCTCGGTGCTTTATTTATAATAACCGGAGGCATTTATGTCGATGGGAGCATCGAGTCCAAACCGGCAACAAACGCAATTATTCTCGGAATAGGTGCAGTTTTGGCTTCTTTAATGGGGACAACAGGTGCAGCAATGCTCCTCATTCGACCAATTATTAGCACTAATGCAAATAGAAAATACAAAGTTCATACAATTTTGTTCTTCATTGCCATCATTGCCAACTGCGGTGGGCTTCTGACCCCGCTCGGTGATCCACCTTTGTTTATGATGTACTTGCGCGGCGTTCCGTTCCTTTGGTTTGCTGGTTTCATAAAAGAATGGGCATCTACAAATCTTGCTTTAATCGTCATTTTTTACATTATTGATACCCACTTTTGGAAAAAAGAAGACGAAAGCGTAAAATATTTCAATCCTGAGAACAAAAGGCCTGTCAGAATACATGGAAAACTCAACTTTGTGTGGCTTCTTGGTGTCGTTCTTGCTGTTGCCTTCATCAATCCAAGCACTTTTAGCTTCATTCACGCTGCGCATCCATCATCATTTTTACGCGAACTTATTTTTGTGCTGATGGCTGCTCTTTCAATGAAATTTACTGACAAGCTAACTAGAGAAAACAACAAATTCAGTTGGGAGCCGATCGAAGAAGTGGCTTATCTATTCCTTGGTATATTTATTACAATGGTGCCTGCATTGTCTTATTTGGAGCATCATGCCGCCGATCTCGGCATAGATACTCCTATGCTTTATTATTATGCTGCTGGTGGACTTAGTTCTTTTCTAGATAACACGCCGACGGCGGTTACTTTTTATTCGCTGGCTCGCGGTTGGACAGATATGAATCCGGACATTGTTGCTAATATGGATATGATAGCCAATATACCATCAATTTATATGGAAGCTATTTGTGTTGGGGCTGTTATGTTTGGTTCGATGACATATATTGGCAACGGACCTAACTTTATGGTGAAAGCAATTGCTGAAAGTCAAGGAATAAAAATGCCGGATTTCTTTGCTTACATGTATAAATTTTCGCTAATTGTTCTTCTACCGCTCTTTATTCTGATTCAGATAATTTTTATCCATAGCTAGTTTCTAGCGATAGTTTTTTTTATATATACCAAATCTTAATATCAAGGATTTGGTATTTTTATTAATCTTATGCCGATAATTTCATCGGGTTGTTTGCTTGTTCCCCAGATGCCGAAATTTACGTCAAAAATGGCATTGTATTCAAAAGTGAAAGAGCCATTGCCTCGCCCAATTTCAATTTCGCCTTCTCTGACTGCAGCAAATACTTGTTTGTTTTTTGCAATAATTTCGAATTTATACAAGCCTTGTTCTAATTGAATGTCATAAAGATATGCAGGATTCTTTTTATTAACTAAACATACAAGATTATTGTTCAAATCGAGCATTGAAACTGTAATGGTTGGATTATTTGCGATCAAATATCCAGGAATGTATAACGTGTCTCCGAAGTGTCTAATTCCAATTTTTTCGCTATCTTTGCGAAAGAAAACCATTATATCTTTTTGCTGTGGCTCGCGGCAAAAAACGGTCATACCACTATATAATTTCTTAAAATCCTTATGGTTATACAGTTCAATTTCTGCTCGAAGCACAGCACTCCTACCCAATCGGCTCATATTGTAAATAACAATATCAGGCTTTTGGCTCATAATATAATTTGCATCGCTTAATTCGTGTGCAATCCATTCATAACCAAAATTCTTTGGTTTATGGCGTGGAAGATAATAATCATTCAATCCTAACATATCCAAGCTTGGCAGCTCTGACCAATAAGGGATGCAGCCTGCCGAGGTAACTGCAAGGAGGGGCTGCTCACGATGAAACGCCTTTTTTAATAAAAGTCCAATTGCCTGCCCGTTTTGCTCCCAATTTTCTTCTTTTGCACGCAAATTTTCTTTATCGTCATATTGCATATAAGCAAAAGCGGCAATAAATGGCAGCACAAACAACAATAATGACTTGGGATAATGATTTTTAAGTTCATTTAATTGCGAAATAGCCAACGAAATGAGAATAACAGAGATTAATATAACAGGAACGAAATGCCGTCGCCCGGGGAATATATCTCCCCCAACGATAGTCAAGTATATAAGCCATAAAAGCAAACTTCCAGACAAAATTATTGCTATTGAAGAAAACTTTTTTGCTTTGAAAATGATATAAATTGAAAATAAAAGCAATAAGAACAAGGGGAGAAGATTGATAATGCCCTCGAGAGTATATTGCAAACCATGCCAAAAATGCGATGATGAAAATGATACCTTAACCAAAGCGGTGTTGGGGATCCATTCACCGTAGTAAACCAGCCGAAAAGCCAACTGAAGAAGATAAAAAGAGAAAGGAATTAAAAAGAACTTTAATGAAATAAGAAAAGCTTGCTTACGAAAACGATTCAAGATAAAATAAAATAAAGCAATAACTGCCGGGAATAATATTCCATCTGGTCGAGTTAGAGACAACAATCCTAAAAATATGCCCGGTAAAATAAAACTACGAAAGTTAGTTCGATTTTGTGAAATAGGATCAATTAAAAACAAAATTCCCAAGCAAAGCAAAAATGCTACAAGGGGTTGTTCGAGTCCGCCGACAGTCCAAACTGCGAAAGGTCCGGAAAAGGCAATCAAAGCGGCGGCAGTCATTGCCGCAGCACTTTTGTATATGTTATTGTTTTTTAAGAAATACCAAACAAGAGCCATTATAATGGCGCTGTTAAGAGCAAAGCCCAGAATACGAGCAGAGTCTATGGGTTCAATCCCAAAAATACTGATAGCGGAGCATAAAAGAATCCAAAGCAAATTGGAGTAACCCTCGACTTTTTGTCCGTTAGTCCATGTAAGCCCTTCGCCGGCGACAAAACGCTTTACGTAGCGGAGGGAAATGAGGGCATCATCTTCGATAAATGACAAGTAGCCAATGGCATTGATTACGAAGATAGTAATGAAAACAGAGGCTATCAAAATAAACCAGATATAAGTATATTTGCTGTCGAAGATGAAATAAGTATTTTTTTTGACTGTATTAGCCGAAAGTTCTTTTTCATTCTTTTGAGCTTTATGCTTGTTTTTTGATGTTTTTTTCGTACCCATAGCGAAAGATATTGTTTTTTTTAATTATTTATAATTTGCAGTTTCTTTTATTTATGCGATAATTTCCATATTTTTAAAGCCTTGGAACACGCAAAAAAAGGAAATCTTTTTCAAAGAAACAATAACAATATAAAATTATTAATAAATATTGAAATAACAGAAAAATATGTTTTCCTCGATAAAAAAAATACATTTTGTAGGCATTGGTGGCATTGGTATGAGCGCCATAGCCGAAATACTTATAAATCAGGGCTTTTCGATTAGTGGATCGGATATGTCTCAATCAGAAAATACCGATTATCTCGCTAAATTGGGTGCTCAGATATTTATTGGTCATAATGAAAGTAATATCGAAGATGCGGAAGTGCTTATTTATTCGAGTGCTATAAATCCAAAGGAAAATCCTGAAACAGCATTTGCCTTAAAAAAGAACATTCCCGTTTTGCGTCGGGCAGAGATGCTTTCGGAGGTTTCCCGGCTAAATTATACAGTAGCAATTGCCGGTACGCATGGTAAAACAACCACAACGTCGCTTGTCGGCTTGACGATGATAAAATCAGGTTTCGATCCAACGGTGATTGTTGGTGGGCGCCTGCGTGGTCTTGGAGGCTCGAATGCACGACTTGGCAAAGGCGATTGGACGGTAGTAGAAGCAGACGAATACGACCGCTCGTTTTTGCAGTTGCTTCCGACGGTGGCAGTGGTTAACAATATCGAGCCCGAGCACATGGATGTTTACAGCGATTTCGACGATCTGAAAAATACTTTCCTTGAGTTTGTAAACAAAGTTCCCTTTTATGGATTCGCAGCTGTTGGTTTGGACGATGCAGGCGTTAAGGAGATACTGTCCGATATAAACAAAAAGATAGTAACTTTCGGTATTTCACCGCATTGCGATGTTCGTGCCGAAAACATTATTTACGAAAACCGGGAATCGCGATTCAGAGTAATCGAAGACGGGCAAGAGCTTGGTGAAATGACTTTAAATATTCCAGGGTTGCATAATGTAAAAAATGCACTTGCGGCAGTAACCGTAGCACGTCGGCTCGGAGCAAGTTTTGATGACATTAGCCAAGCAGCTAAGGAGTTTACGGGTGTTTTCAGACGCTTTGAGATAAAGGGTGAGCGAGATGGCATGATTTTTATTGACGATTATGCCCACCACCCAACGGAAATCAAAGCATCATTAAAAGCGGCCCGCGAGGGTTGGAAGCGGCGCATTGTTTGCATTTTCCAACCTCATACATACACGCGAACTCAACGATTTTATAAGGAATTCGGCAGATCCTTCGATAATGCTGATATGCTCGTTGTAACAGATGTATATCCTGCCCGCGAGAAGCCAATTGAGGGTATAAATGGAAAATTGATTGCCGATGCGGCGGCTCAGTATGGACATCGTGGCGTGCATTATTTCCCTGAAAAAGAGACACTTATGCAAAATGTTACAGATATTGTCAGAGAAGGTGATATCGTTATCACAATGGGAGCAGGCGATATTTGGAAATTAGGTGATGAACTTTTAAACAAATAAAATTTGTAATATATTATGCAACATAATAGATAACATAGAAATGACAATTTGTTAATTCTTACAATAATTTACAATTATTTAAGTATATATCTTATTAATGAGAAAAAAATTTGTGAAATTTTAGGATTCTTACGATGAAACGCTTTCTTGTATTTACAATAATCTTTGTATTATCTATTGTTTACACATCACTTGCCCAAAATCCCTATAATAATGAAGTAGTTGCAAAAGTAGGAAGTGAAGAAATTACTTATGGTGATTTGGAAAAAGCATTTAAAAAGAACATGAATCGTCAGGATGCAAAATTGTGGGAGGTAGCTAAGGATAGTGTGCTCGATTTCCTTGATTTATATGTTAATTATCGACTTAAAGTGCAAGATGCCATCAAGCGGGGTTTCGACAAAGATTCTGCTGTTATTGCCGATATCGAGCAGAACAAAAGGATTCTAGCCGAGTCATATCTGTTTGAAAAAAATTTAACCGAACCGGCTGTCGAAGAAATGGTTAAAAGACGGAAATACGAAATGGAAATAGCTATTATCTTGTTCACTTATCCTCTACCTGAAATCAGCACTGATCGTGTACCTGCCCAACAAAAAGCATTGCAAACTATAGTTCGCTTAAAAAATGGAGAAAAATTTGAAGACCTGGCAATGGAATTGTCTGATGATAAAGAAACTGCAAAATTAGGAGGAAGAATCCCAAGTTTGATAACCTCAGGCAGGGTACAAAGACCCATAGAAGATGCCATTTACTCTCTTAATGTTGGCGAATACTATCCACAACCGATTGAAACAAAATATGGTTATTTTATTATTAAATTGCTTAATAAAATTGAAAGAACCGATGTTCGCGCCAGCCATATTCTTGTCCCTTGGGGAGTTCAGAACGATTCAGCAGCTGCAAGAAAAACTGCCGACAGCTTGCATGCTTTAATAAAAAAAGGGTCTAGTTTTGAAAAGCTTGCACGCGATAATTCTGAAGATCCTGCAAGCGCTTCAAATGGTGGTGCACTCGGTTGGTATTCAAGAGTTTTTGGCTTCGACAAAACGGGCAGACACATTGTACCGGAGATGGAAAATACGCTTTATAGTATGAAAGACGGAGAAATCAGAGGTGGTATTATTACTGAGTATGGTGTTCACATCCTCCGCCGCGATAGCACAAGAACAGTTAACCCTGAAGATGAGCGGGAAGAAGTTAAAAAACTTTATAAAAAGATATATTTCAACGACGATAAACGAGAATACATCAATAAAATCAGAAAAAATTACGGTTTTGAAATTAATCATCCTGTATTAAAAGAATTGCTTGCATCATTCGATACAACTAAAACAAATCTCGATTCTGCTTGGACATCAGCAGTCCCAGAATCTTTGTTAGACCAGATCTTGTTTCAAATCGATGGTAAAAAGACACAAGTTGGCAAGTTTATTGGCATGATGAACGACCGTATCGAGCATCCACTATTGCGTGGCACTCCGCTAACGACTGAAGGCATCGAAAACGCAATAGACAAAGTTACAGATCCGATAGTGCTGTCGAAGGCAGCATTAACTCTAGAAAAAGATTATCCCGGTTTTACCGAATTACTCAATGAGTTTCGCGATGGAATACTCCTTTTTAAAGTCGAAGCAGATGAAGTTTGGGACAAACTGAAGTTCGACACATTGCTTGCCCAGAAATATTATGATACAACAAAAACACGCTATAAAACCGAACCGACGTATGACTTGAGTGAAATTTATGTATTGAACGACTCTATTGCCAAGCTTGTTTACTCGCAGTTAAAAGATGGCAAGGATTTTTCTGCTATGGCTGCACAATATACTCAAAGAAAAGGCTTTCGCGAAAAAGATGGCAAATGGGGTAATGTAAACATTAAAAACAACGAAATTGCAAAAATGCTTTTTGAAAAAGGGAGTACAAATCCTATGCTTTTAAGACCATTCGAG
>CAYVTD010000033.1:0-34858 GCA_964454445.1 uncultured Hyphomicrobiales bacterium | reverse complement strand
CTTCTGACCTCCGGAGAGAGTTATTCCCCTTTCGCCGAGCATAGTATCGTAATTATCAGGAAAAGCTCTTATATCTTCATCTAAACAAGCGATCCAGACTGCTTTTTCTATGTCTTTGTTGCTTGCGGATTTGTTTCCAAAGGATATGTTTTCTTTGATTGTTGTAGAAAAAAGGAATTGGTCTTGTGGCACAACAGCTATCATATTGCGTAGTTGTTGCTTGTCAATTTCCCTTATGTTTTTCCCATCTAACATAATATTCCCGCCACTTGTTTCGATAAGAGAGGGTAAAAGATTGATAATTGTTGTCTTGCCGCTCCCTACTGGACCTGTAATGCCGAGCGACTCACCTTTTTTTATGGAAAAGCTAATCTTGCATAACACAGTAGGGCTATTCTCTTTGTATTTCAATGACACATCAATAAAATCAATTGATAATTGATGATTTGCAATAGATGTATCTCGAGTGTCTTTTGCCAGTTTTTCATTGTTAATAATCAACTCATCATCGGCAACATTATCTAAAATAACGGATAGTCTTGCCATCGACGCCGATGCTCTTTGCACAACATTTGTTATCCAACCAATTGCCGTTACGGGCCAAATAAGCATATTTATATAAATGAAAAACTGCGTTAAATCGCCAAGTGAAGACTTCCCATTCATAACCTTCCAACCACCATAACCAAGAACAAGCATTTGTGCCACACCGACAAGCACCATTAAAACAGGCATCATTATAGACTGTATGCGGGCAAGACGCAGGTTCTTTTCAAAATAGTCTTTACTCAATATGTTAAAATGCTCGTTTTCATATTCTTCGCGTACGTGTGACTTCACAACGCGAATGCCTGAGAATGTCTCTTGCGAACGACTACTCAGCACTGCATATTGTTCTTGCACCGCTTTGAAACTTTTATGGATTTCTTTGCCAAGTCGATGAACAAAATACGTTATTAATGGCAATGGTAATAGAGCTAAAAGAGTTAAAAGAGGATCGATATTTAACATAAAAAACAAAACAAAAATAAATGTAGTTACGGAATTTGCCGTGTACATTATCGCTGGTCCCAGGAATTCGCGTGCCGCCGTTATGTCGTTGGTTGCATAAGCCATTAGTGTGCCAGGGCTGTATTCATAAAAGAAACTCATTTTTCGTTTTTGAACATGATCAAGAAAATCGCGCCTTAGATCATATTCAATCATTCGCGAAGCAACAATAATGGTTTTTCTTGTGAAAAACATAAATAATCCGCTTGCCAAAGTTAATCCTATTATCATAAGCAAGTTTTTCAGCACTTCTACTTGCGAAACTGAATCTTTTCCAAGCAAATCTATAGTCAAACCAACAACACGAGGCACATACGTAGAACAAATATTAGAAATGGTAACAAGCACAAAGCCACCAATTATCATCTTCTTGTACTTAATAATATATGGTAGTAACCGTTGTAAATCTTTCATTATAATTTTTTTTGAATAGCTAAATTTTTATAAACAACAACTTAAGTCATTTATAACGATTTGATTGCCATATTCTTATATTAGATTAAATATTACAAGGGCTCTGATGTGATTCAACCTGTATCTTATGGAGCTATTAAAGAAATAGCAGATGTTTTAAAGGCAACGAGTGGAATGAAATTGAAAATAACGGGACACACCGACAGTGATGGCGATGAAAAATCGAATTTGGCTCTTTCACTCAAGCGTGCAAACGTCGTAAAAGCAATATTAATCAAGGAGTTTGTCATTGAAGAATCCCATTTGACATGCGAAGGCAAAGACGAAAGCGAGCCAATCGACAAGAACGATACACCCGAAGGAAAAGCAAAGAATAGAAGGGTAGAGTTTGTAAAAATGTGATGAGTATCCCCCCTTACCACCCTTATCAATAAGATGGGAGGATAATATTCTTGATAATCTTCTGAAGGTTTCTCGTAGGTGTTTTTAGTTTTTGTGATTAAATAAATGCTTCTTTGCTACGGTTTTTATTGAGTAAACTAAAGACGGCAAAACTTTTAGTTTCTAAAAGCATTATGCGCGTATCTCTTAATACTTCAATTACTTGCTTGGACAGTTCCGGGTTGCTGGCTTTTTTATAAACTATAATATTATTTGGGAAATCGTAATGCTTACGAAGTATTTTCTCATCGAAGGCTGTTTCTGATAAAGCAATTGGCTGATAGAATTTGGTTTTGTCCCATTTACACATCCATCCTCCTAAATACCAGTCGAGCTGCGGGCTTATATCCTCTGCAGCTGTATGCTCGTGATATAAATACACAAAACTGTCGCCTGCAAAGTTGAAGATTATGCAAGCAGTTTCGCTAGCGCCTTGTTCTTTACCATTAGGTAGTAGCGAATTAGAGGTTAGCACCCTAATAATTAATAATGATAAAATAAGTAGAGAAAGGTATTTTGATGAAAAATTGCAAATTTTTGCAAGTCTTTTTTGCGGAATAGACAGCATTAACGCTAATATTATGACAAGGATTAAAAAGACGATGATAATAACTGGGATATTACTTCCCAAATCCAATTGCCTGAAACTATGACGCAAATTGCCGGCAAATGCCCACATGCTCCATATAACTAGCCCAATTATTATTAGCCACTTACCCCTTGGATTAACAATATAGTCCTCGATTTTTTCCATTGCATATAATGTCAAAACTATTGCTGGTGGGATTATATAATTCGTATAATGATGCAATTTGGTTACTGAAACAGAAAAAATAACAAAGCCAGCAAAAAACCATACGATAGATGGAAATAAAACAATTTTTTCAATATAATTAGCAAATAATTCAGATTTTTTATATTGCAGATAAAAAATTACTAATGATACAAAAGAAAGTAACAACAACGGATTGGAAAAAACAAGCTGATTCAAATAGTAAAACAAACCAAGTCGAGGTGTGTTGTTTTCTACTACTGAATATAAGTGCGGAACAAGCAATGCTTTGTAAAACTCTGCTCCATAACGCACAGACATATCCCAATACCATAAATAAGCAAAAAACATAGCCATCAAAGAGACTAGTATTAAAAAAAACTTTACAGAGCGATCTTTGCCGTAAAAAAAATAGAAGACCATAAAAAGCAATGGCATTAATGAAATCACAATTTTTGTCATCAATCCACAATAAAAAGCAATGCCGAAGAGGAGAACAAACCAATACTTTTTGTTAGTTTTTCTCGATTCATCTGCCTTGATTATGCTCCAAAACGCAAGCAGAAACAGCATTATAAGAAAAATGTCAGTCATACCCAAACGAGCATAAGTATTCCAGCAGAAAGTGCCGGTAAGCAGCAAGGCTGAAATCAGGGCATTTTCTTTTTCAACTATCCTTGTGCTAATGGCATAAAGCAAAAATACTGAAAACATTGAACTCAAAACTGAAAGCAGCCTTACAGACAAATTTGATTCGCCATTTAAAGCCATTATTCCGCTCATCAGCCACACATACATCGGTGGATAAGTCGAAGAATACAGACCGCCCACGGCGTAATCAGTTTGGTCACAAAAAACATGGAAATAGAGGATACTCCTTGCCCTGATGGCATACAAACCTTCGTCCCAGCCCTGTATTTCGCCGGAATCAAAGTTTAGCATTGTTATTAAGCTGAAAAAAAGTAAGACTGCAACAATAGAATAGTCTTTTTTGAGTTTTTTCATAATATCTTTGAGCAAATCTAATACGGTGAGCAATGCCTATAATATTTGATAATAATATGTTCTGGTTTTTTTATTATTATATTCATCAATTTATCAAAAACTCTCCAGACTGGAAAAGGGAAAAATTGCAGAAAAACATAAAAACGCAATAAATGAGACGCTTTATTACCAAATATAAATGTTTGGCTACGAGCAAGGTTATGATCTTTGATTAAATCGCTCAATTTTTGTTCATCAAAAGAGTGGAGATGAGCGTTTTTAGGAGTTAACTGATTGCAATGAATACACAAATACAAGGGTATCTTTTCTTTGTATGGAGTACTTATAATCAACACTCCTCCCGGTTTCAATAATTGAAGTAGTGATTTCGTAAAAACTTGTGGTTCGACGATATGTTCTATGACTTCTGAGGCAATTATGCAATCGAAGCTCTCGTTTTTGAAAGGTGGTCTAAGCGCATCACCACAAACTGCAAAAACTATGCTGTCTGCCTTTCTTTTTATTTGTGTTGCAAAATGCTCTTCCTTGATTCTCGCAAGATTCTTTAAGCTAATATCCAATGAAACAAGCTTCTTGCTTTTTTTTAAATATTTCGCTAGCCAACCGCCTCCAGAGCCTGCATCAAGTATTGCCGTGGCATCTTTTGGCACGAGCGAAACGATATATTCCCTTAATCTTTTTTCGTCATGTTGTGTAGCCCTGCATTCCCTTTCTTCAAAATAATCAAAATGAATAGCGTCTCGGGAATAATGCTCGATATAATTCATTTTTGATGTAAAAGCATCACTATTGTTAAGATTATTCTGACCAATGCCAGATAAAAAAACTGGTATTCCATCTTGTATTAAATATTGAGCCTTGCATACTTTACAACTCAGCTGCCCATCTATTTCATTTATGTCGCCTTTACATTCAGGACATGCCAGAAATTCGATTAAACCTAAATCATTTATTGGATTTTTCAATTTTTCAGATCGGTTAAACTTTTATTTTCTTGCTTAATAAGATTATAAAAATAAGGCAGCAATTCTATTATCTTTTCAATATTAAAATTAATAGTATATTCCTTCAAATTAGTACCATATTCAATAAGTTTTTCAGAATTATGTTCAATAGCAGTAGTTATTATCATTTCTGCAAAATTTTGAATTTGTTCAATTATCATCGTTCTTGATACTTTCTGCCATTCAGGTATCAACTTTTCTTTTATAATGCTAATGAGTTCTTTTGATAATTCACTCACATCAATATAAGGCTTTTCACTCAGTTCATTTTCTTTTTCATCTTTTTGATAAGCAAGATGACGCATCAATTCTTGAATAATTCGATTCTTTGTTACTGGTTTGATGAGACAACCATCACATACTTCTTTGATCTCCACATCATCTCCTTTCATAGCATAAGCAGTAAGAGCAATTATTGGCACATCTTTCAATTTGTCAATTAGCTTGATTCTCTTTGTCGTTTCAATACCATTTATCTCTGGCATTTGAATATCCATAAGAATTAGATCCGGTCTGATTTCTCGAGCAATAGTAATACCATCAAAACCATTACTAGCTTCAAAAATCACAAGATTCATTGGTTCAAGGAAATTCTTGACAATAATCCTATTTGGCTCAATATCATCTATAATCAGTACAATTTGACCTTGGAACCTGATGTCAATATCCACATTTTGCCTGGCACTAATTTCGTTAAATACTGAAGCGACTTTTACCTCTGCCAAGCAAACGCTGATAGAAGTGCCGGCCCCGACAGTGCTTTTAAATGTAATTTTGCCATTCATCATTTCAACGAGACGTTTTGATATTGCAAGTCCGAGTCCGGTCCCGCCATAGCGTTTAGTATTTAACTTTTCCTGTTGGTTAAATGGTTCGAAAATTTTTTCCAGTTGATCTTCTGGTATTCCAATGCCAGTATCAGTAACAGTGAAAATCAAATCGATACTGCTGCCCTGCTGGTCAGCATTACGTTTTTCGACTTTTACGCCGATATGACCAGAATGAGTAAACTTCACAGCGTTTCCTATCAAGTTAAAGAGAATTTGCCTAATTCTGATTTCATCAAGTAATATCGCTTCTGGTATTCCTTGGTCAATATCAAATCTAAAATCAAGTCCTTTTTCTTTAGCACTTATCAAAAATATGGAGTTAAGCTCCTTGAAAAGCACATCGAGATAAACCGGCTCGTAAGTGATTTCCATTTTCCCAGCAACGATTTTTGACAGATCGAGAATATCATTGATAAGCATTAGCAAACTTTTGCCACTAGATAGAATTCCCGATAAGTATCCCAATTGCTTTTCGTTTAAAGCTTCGTGCTTTAACAACTCTGAAAAGCCAAGAATGGCATTCATCGGTGTTCTAATCTCATGGCTCATATTTGCAATGAAATCAGATTTTGCCCTGTCTGCTTGCTCTGCCTGCTCTTTGGCTAAAAGCAATTTATTCTCGGATTCCTTTCTTTCGGTAATATCACTAATCGAACCAGACATACGCATAATAATTCCATTCTCATCTCGCTTTGCAGCTGCTTTTGCTAATATCCATACGATAGAGCTATTTTTGTGGAGCATCCTAAATTCTATGTTAAAATGTTGGATTTCTCCTTTTATATAACTCATTGCTCTATCTATCACTTTTTGCTTGTCTTCTTGATGTACTAAATTCCAAAAAGTTTCGGGTTCAGGAACAAGCTCATCGCCAGCATATCCGAGTATTTCTTTCCATCTTTCTGAAAAATAAAGCCTATTCGTGGGGAAGTCCCAATCCCAAATACCGTCATTAGTCCCTTTTACAACGAGCATATATTGCTCTTGACTCTCCTTTAATACTTCTTCGGCTTGCTTCCTTTCAGAAATGTTTCTTGATATACTTAAAACCACTTTTTCATCGTTTAATTCGATAAGTTGGGAGCAAACTTCAACGGGAATTATTGAACCGTTTTTATGTTTGTGAAGAGCTTCAAAAGTAACAACTCCTTCTTTGACAATCCTTTCGATAAGATTCTTGTCTGTATCAAACGATTCTTTCGTTAGCATATCCTTGGCAGAAAGATTTTTGAATTCTTCTTTTGAAATGCCTGCTTTCTGATATGCTTTCTCGTTGAAATAGATCAAGCTACCGTCAATTTTATGCATTAAAATAACATCATTTGCTTTGTCTATAATAAATGCTTTTAGGTCATTCTCTTCTTGAGCCTTTTTTCGCTTTTCTATTTCTTTTTTTGTGTCAAGCCGGTATTTTAGAATTGGTACTATATAATTTGCAATAATTTCAAGCTTCCGAGCATCTTCCAGATTAAAATCAATCTCCCGATTTGCAAGAGTGATTAATCCAATTGTATTATCCATAAATCTGATGGGGGAAGACAAGGCATTGTGAAGCGGAATATGTCCAGTAGGAACACTTAAACCCTGATTTTGAGTTATTGCATGCTTGTCCGAAAGACTTCTTTTCAGAAAGCCAGTCAATGAGTTTATGTCTAATTTATTAGATTTATCCTCCATCGTGCATATATTCCAAATCTTGTTAGTAAGGGATGGTAGGATAAGCTCGTTGTTTTCACTGATATAGCCAATTCAGCCAAACTCAACTTCGAAAACTTCCAATAGTATTTTTAATACATCATCGAAAACATCATCACGATTTGATAATAGAAAGACATTTGCAATTCTGTTTCTAATCTCAAGTTGCCTTTCAGTATCTTTCAAAGTTTTTAACGTATTAACCCGTTCGGTTACATCTCTGATGACAGATATCAATCCGATTTGCTTTCCATCAGAATCGTACAATACCTGAGTATTCACCTCTCCTATATAACTTGTACCATCTTTTCGCAAAAGAGTATATGTCTGGGGCGCAATTACTCTAGACAACCGTTTTTGCATGTTTTCTAGAATTATTTTGTGCTCTTTTCTATGGACCCATTTTAAAATGGATGTACCAATAATTTCATCGACACTACAACGATGAAAAATGGTAGCAGTACCAGAAATAAATGTAATAATACCTTCATTATTAGTATGAAGTATCATATCTGGAGATACATCTAATAATGCTTTATATTTCTTTTCAGATTCTTTAAGTTTGGCGTTTGTTATAGTCAGTTCACTTAGATCTCGCCAAATACAATGAATAATATTTCCAAAAGCAATTTCTACCTTTGTAAGAGTTAACTCCACTAACTGCGTAGCGCTATCGTTGATTTTCACTAGCCATTCGATTTGGATTGAACCACCGCTATTCTCTAATGAATCAATAATCTCTTGAAAAACATCTTTTGAGGATCTTCCATCGGGCTGAAACTCAGGGGAAATATCAACAAGCGTTTTGTTGATTAACTCACTTTTATCATTTAACCCAAGAAACCTGCAGGCAGCTTCGTTGCAATCAATAATATGTCCTTGAGTATATATTACCATTGGATCATAAGACTTTTCAAATATTTGCCTCGAAATACTATCCTGCTTTGTGTTCCTGAGTTTTTCCATAATTTCCTATCGATAAAAAGATTTGTTGATAATTCCAATCGTTTTTTTTATTATCAAACGGCAATATTATTTACAATTTAAATTTACAAATATTTATTAATATATCAAAAGAACATCAAAAGGAATTCTTTATATTAAAATTAAATAAAAATAATCTTTGATAATACAGAAATTATTCTTAAATTTGTAGTTCTTATAAAGTAACTAAAACATTAAAGGTAGAAAAACATGGCAAGAAGATGTGAGTTAACCGGCACGCAACCTTTATCGGGCAACAATGTATCGCATGCACACAATAAAACACGGCGTCGTTATATGCCTAATCTTCAGAAAAAGAAAATTTGGCTGCCTGAAGAGAAAAAATTTATCACCGTCAAGGCAACTGCCAAAGCGTTGAAGACTCTCGATAGAATTGGTTACAACGCTATGATGAAAAAGCTGAAAAAAGCAAGCGTTTAATCATAAAAAATCGCCTCTTTTCGAGGCTTTTTTTTTCTGTTAGACCTGACTTTCCAAGTTATATAGTAATTTTTAACTAAATGATAATCAAAAAATAAAGAAATATGTTCGAACCACAAAAGGATATTATTGACGATTTAAAAGAGCGTTCAGCCAAGCTGTGGAGGTTTCTTTGACATCGATAAAAAGCAGGAAACAATAGCTGAAAAGCAGAAAATTAGCGAAGCAGATGGCTTTTGGAACGATACCGAAGCCGCTCAGAAAATAATGCAGGAAATCTCAAGTTTAAAAGATTGGATAATCCTTTGGAAAGATGTAAATACTACTATCGAAGATGCAGAAGCAATACTCCAACTCGCCGATGAAGCCGAAGATATCTCCCTCGAAGCCGAAATCATTACTGAAATCGACAAAGCAAGCGCCAAACTTGAAGACCTGGAAATCAAAAATCTACTCTCGGGAAAAGACGATAACCGTGACGCTCTTCTAACCATTCACTCCGGAGCTGGCGGCACAGAAGCACAAGACTGGGCTGAAATGTTACTGAGAATGTACAGCCGCTACTGCGAAAGAAATGGATACAAGATTTTTTTAGTGGACGAACTGCCCGGAGATGGTGCAGGTATTAAATCGGCTACTTTAGAAGTGCAGGGAAAGTTCGCTTATGGCTATCTAAAAGCTGAAAATGGAGTGCATAGGCTTGTCAGAATCTCCCCTTTCGACAGCAATGCCCGACGGCACACCTCCTTTGCTTCTGTTTATGTCTATCCCGTTGTGGACGACGATGTCGAAATCGAAATAAACGCTTCAGACATCGAAATGGATACTTTTCGGGCAAGTGGTGCTGGTGGGCAAAACGTTAATAAAGTGGAAACTGCCGTTAGATTGCGTCATATTCCTACTGGGATCGTTGTTTCCTGTCAACAAGAGCGATCACAGTTTCAAAATCGTGAACTTGCTATGAGGATGCTCAGATCGCAGCTCTATCAGAGGAAAATGCGTGAGGAAGAAGAAGCCCGCGCTTTGGAAGAGGGCAAAAAAATGAAAATCGAATGGGGCAGCCAAATCCGCTCTTATGTTTTTCAACCTTATACTATGGTAAACGACCATAGAACAGAACTGAAAAAAACAGATATTCATTCAGTTATGGATGGTGATATAGGCGACTTTATCAAAGCATTTTTGTTGATATAGCTGTTTTTCTCTCAAGCTATGTGCGTAATGATTTCAAAGATTATTTATAATACTAATTCCACGACTTTTCGCGAAACTTAATCCACGACTTTGTAGCCAACTCCTTCGATTGCCTTTTTAATTTGTGAAAAATCGAAATTGCCTTCTACAAAAGCAGCATTATCTTCGAGCGTAACATTTACAGAAGTTACTCCAGGAACAGAAGATACTGCCTTGCTAACATTTATAACACAATGCTTGCATTCCATTCCTTCGATATTTATTCTCTTTTTGCTTTCGTTTTCTGAATTCATTGTTTTTTTCCTGAATAGTTTTTTAAAATAGAGTCTGTATATTGATAAGAGAATGAGTAAAAAGAACAATCCACCAAGCAGATATTGGTACGATTCAAACCCGCAATTGCAAGATTGTGATACGTTTATTAATGAAGTGGGATTTATGTGTAAAAGCATAAAAACAGCATCGAGTAAATATCCAAAAATGATGGCAAAAACTGTGATGATAGCCAAATAAAGAAAAGTAACCTTTTTACCCAATACTTTAAATAAAATAGCCAAAGATGCCGCATTAGTGGCAGGTCCTGCTACAAGGAACACAAATGCTATGCCCGGCGAAAAACCTTTAAGTATTAACGTTACTGCTATTGGTATCGAAGCAGTGGCACACACATACATTGGTATTCCTATCGCTATCAACACCAACATTCCCCAAATGCCTTGGGTAATAGCAGATCCAGCAAAAAAATCATCAGGCACATAGTAAGAAATCAATCCGGAAATAATCAGACCAATAACAAACTGAACTGAAATGCCATCGAGGAACTCAGCAAAAGCATAAGTATAAAAACGTTTTATTTTTGGAAAAAAGCCGGAGATTCTCATATCTGCAGCTGTTTCACCATTTCCAAAGGCGTTTAATTCTTCGATTTTTTCTTTAACATTGGCTATTTTTATAATTATTCCGCCTGCTACCCCCATAACCAAAGCTGCCAAAGGGCGAAATATCGCAAACACCCATCCCAGCATACCATAAGTAGCAACGATACTATCAACTCCAGTTTGAGGGGTGGAAATTAGAAAAGCAATGACACTGCCTTTGCTTGAGCCGCTTTTTGCCATGTAAACCGCTGTTGGCACCACTCCGCAGGAGCAAAGTGGCAAAGGAACTCCAAAAAGCGCTGCTTTAACGATAGAGGAATACTTATTACCGCCAAGATGTCTCATTATCATATCCTGACTTACAAAAAGGTCAAGTAAGCCAACAAAAAAAAGACCCAACAGCATATATGGCGCCATCTCTAGAAAAAGAACGTAAACTTCATACAATATATCGATAATAAACATTTAAATATTCTTTTTTTTATGGTCAAATAGAAATAAATTTAGCTTTAACTAAGTGTATAAGGCGAAAAACAAATAAAATTATTTTATTTTCACTAAAAAAAAGGCTACTTTATTACTAGTATCTTAACTAAAGATTGCTCCAATTTTGAATTGATCTGTTCGATAATCGCATCTTTTCGCAGCTCGAGTTCAAATCGCCAAGTGGTCGATTTTGTCTGGAGATATAGAGTTCCGTTTTTAAAATTTTGAACAGAAGCGATTTTTTCGCCATATATCTCTTCCCAAACCTTGCCAATCTGGTTTTGCTGCATTTTATCTTCTAAACCGAGAGTTTTTGCCGCTTTATTCAAAGCTGACTGCAATGTTACTATTGCCATTTTATTCATCATCTCCTAAAATTATACCATTATCGACTTGAAAAATCTTGTAATCGCTGTCTAATGGCATCAAATTGTTAATTATTGCAGCATCTGTTACTGTTATCAAACTTTGGGCTCTGTTGTTGTGAACCAAGCTAAAAACTTTTGCAGCACGCTGTGCATCGAGTTCGGAAAAGATGTCGTCCAGCAAGATGAGAGGCGTTTCCTGGCGCCTTGATTTAAGATATTCAAACTCTGCAAATTTAATGGCAATTAAAAGCGATTTATGCTGACCTTGAGAAGCATATTCTTTAGCCAAGCCTCCATTGATGAAAATCTTCAAGTCATCTTTCTGAGGACCAAAAAGTGTTGTTCCCCGCCGAAACTCTTCTTGACTTGCTTGCGTGGCAATTTCACAATATTTCTCAATTATAATTTCTTTGTTTTCAATATTTTCAACACAAAGCGAATCAGGTTGATATGTCAAATCAGCCTGCTCTTTACCTCCGGAAACAGTTTTATATAAATCTTTAAAAAATGGTATAAATTCGGAAATAAACTTATTCCTGCGAACAACAATATTTGCCGAAATATTGATAAATTGTTCGGTCCAAGCGCTTATCTGCGTTTGGACAAAGCGATAATCTGTTCTTGCTTGGGCAAGTAGAGCATTTCTTTGTTTAAGTGCCCTCTTATGTTTTATCAAATCCTCGTAATAAATTTTGCTTGTTTGCGAAAGAGTTCTATCGATGAAACTCCTCCTGTTGTCAGGCGAACCAAAGGTGATAGCCTTATAGTCTGGCGAAAGGATAACCATCGGAATCTCTCCAATAATATCTTTTGGGGTAAGGTTTTCGCCTATACTCGAGCTGATTTCCTTTCTTTTACCTATTGCAAGCTTTACAGCAACTCTATAAGGCACCGTCATATCAGATTCGCAAGCTGCTGAAATAAAGAAGGCATCTTCTCCTTTCCTGATTAGAGACGAATCTGAAGAATTCAAAAAACTTTTGGAAAAAGCTGAAATGGAAGCAGCTTCGAGAATCGTTGTCTTGCCAGCTCCATTCATCCCGGAAAAAATATTCAATCCAGGATTAAGACTTATTCTCGTCGAAGCATGGTTTCGAAGATTATTTATAGATAATTCAATTCCTCTCATCAAGTAGCATTTCTTAGAACAAACTCTGCAAACTATGATATAATGATGGATTGCCTATTAATAAATTGTTGTGATATCCAGCAAAACTCATAAATACATTGGCAATGCTGCTATAAACTATCGATGATACAGCAAAAATGCTAATAATCGTAAAAATGAGCCTCTTTTGACGATATGATTTATCCAACGATAAAATATCTTTATTCTTGACGGGCTTGTCTGCTTTTTTACTCTTCTTTTGAGTTATCCTATTGTGAAATCTTCGCTTTTCCAATTCGATTTTTACATTATTTACTTTTTGATAAAAATAAAACCAGCTTAATAATGCCGCCACTAAAAACAAAGGTGTAAAATCAATAGCATATCTCATTGTTACGGCACTGTAAAAGCTAACAAACAATAATACTAAGGTAGCAGAACCAATAATCGAAACCATTGAATAGAACAATCCAACATTTTCTTTCCGGATCTTTTTGAAATCTATGAAAAATATAATGATCATCAAGACAATCGGCAGTGCAAGCAAAATGCCCGCCACAGGCTCAAGCGAAAAGCCACCTTCGTAAGTATGTTTATGACCTATCGTAAAATATGGAAAAGTTGAAATTATATCGATGGGTTTGAAAAGATAGCGAAGCAGATTAGGAAAAAAATTTGCGAACTTGTACATGCTTATTTCACGCATATTTTGCAGTGTCAGCTGCCAAGACTGCCCAAACTCAAACCAATTGTCAAATCTTAAGTAATTATATAAACCCAATAGAAAAATAATTAAACCATAAGGTAATGATAATAATATGAATTCTGGCACAGCCTTTGAAAATCTGTTGTCTTTATATTCTTTAACAACATAAACAAACATAAAAACCAATAACAGTGAGGCAAGTATAGTGGTTGGCCGCGAACCGACAGCCAGACCCAGAGAGATGCTACCAAGCAATAATTTCCACTTTTTAACAGCCTTGCCCAATGTTCCACTAATTATAAGGTAGAAAGCACCCATTACAAAGAAATATGCTCCAAGTATAGCTATCTCATAAGATGATGGACGCCTTAATGCGAAAGGAATAAATGTGCATAATGACAGAGCGACTACCCCAGAAAAGAAAAGTAAGAAGGGAGTTCTCTCAAAATATCTTTTACGGGAGAAATTTAATAGCAGAATTGAAAAAAGCAAACCAAGATAAGAAATCAATGCAGCAGCAAAGTTTGCAGGCATTTTTCCAGAGAAAAACAAACGATATGGTATAAAAAAACATAAAGCAGGAGAAGGACCAAAGTAAAAATAATACTGATTGTTATACAATGAAGCATCGAGCAGGCTAATATAGGCATTTTGCTCTGGTTCATAAGGGTCTTTGACGCTTAAAAGTTGTTCGCTTGGCTTGATTAGCAAATGCAGCTGACCTGCGAGAAAAGCATCAGATAAATAATTGTAATAAATATACGATTTTTCCTGATAGCCTGAGGTCCTATACCACTCTTGCTCATCACTGAAATCAAATTTGAATGGTGCCAAGTTAGTGGATGCTGTCCAGAAATAAAAAACAAGCACTATCAATAACCATGCAGTAATGATTATCCTTTCTATACTGAGTTTGCTTTTCTGCATATCCATTAATGAACTTATTCGATTTAGCCTAAACTAAATTCTAACAGGCATAATTAGCATCAACAGATTATCTTCTTCATTGTCTGGTTTTGCTATGGCAGGTCGTGTTGGCAACGAGAAACAGATATTAATTAAATTGCCCTTTGTTTCGTCGTCGACATTCTGTATAATCTCTTGAAAATACTTTATGTTAAATCCAATTTGGAAATCTTCTCCCGTGTATTGGCAATCAATTATTTCATTGCCCCGGTCTCCAATGTCTTCGTTCTCGCCAATAATGGAAACTTGATTTTCGGTTAACAATAGCTTAACCTGATTGGAAATTGTGCTTGTTACGATAGCCACTCGTTTTATTGCATTTAACAATTTCGATTGCTCGACCTTCATTATGACATCATTATTCGTAGGAATGACATTTTCATAAGGTGGGAACTTTTCGTCAATAATTCTTGTAATAAATACAATCTCACCAATATCGAAGCGGAGATGTGAAATTTTCCCATTTTTCTCAATAACGGACATCAAAACATCATCATCTGATTTGCGAAGTATATCCACAGAACGAGAAGGAATGATAATGTCAAGGTCTTTAGGGAAGTCTGGTTTTTCAGCGCGGGCAGTTGCTCTTACGAGCTTAAAACTGTCGGTTGCAACTGTATTGACAAAGCTTTCTCGGAACTGGAACAACACGCCATTCATTGCCGGGCGAAATTCGTCTGAAGAAACTGCAAAATAGGTTTTATTACAAAGCCAATTGAGAGTTTCTGTTTTGAATAATGCTCTTGGCGAATCGTCTGCTTCCTGTGGTTCACCGGTCGGAAATTCGGGTTTTTTCGATTCAAAAAGCTCTGGCAAGTTTAGATATTCATCTGGATCCATTCCTTTAAGCTTGAATTTGCCCTGATGAATACGCAATTCGACATCGAAACTTTCAGTATCGGCTGAAAAATAGAGTGAACCCTCTGCTTGATAATTCTTGACAATATCGTGAAGCTTTCTGCCGGGAATAAGAATTGTGCCATCTTCGGCATCTTCTACCCCGATTGTGCCCATTAATGTTATATCCTGGTCAGTAGCAATAATTTTCAACCTTGAATCAATAAGCTCCAGATGTAAATGCTCGAGGGCGGGAAGCGTTGATTTCCTCGGTATTGCAGGCATTATCTTTTGCAAAACTTTTTGAAAAACTCCAATTTCTAATGTAAATTTCATTATAGCAACCTATGTAATTATTAATAATATTTTTATTCAAAAAAGAAATATAATTTACAAAAAAAATTATGATTAATTCCAATTTCGAATGGAAAATTAAAAAAAATATTTCTAAATTGAAAAAAGAAGCAAAAATTTCATTAAATTTATTTTTTTTTATGATATATAACTGAAAAACAGTTTATGTTTACAAAATATGGTACCAGCAACATAATAGTAATGCTAACAGTAGCATTTTTATTGATAGTAGTTGCAATAATCGTTCATCCATTATGGATACGAATTATATGTTTTTCAACAAGCTTGCTCCTTACTTTGTTTACATTCTTATTTTTCAGAGATCCGGATAGAAATATTCCAGCTGAAGCTCTTGCTGATCCGTCGATGATACTAGCACCAGCAGACGGAAGAGTTGTTGCCATTGTTGAAACAGAAGAAAATACATTCATCAAGGGCAAAGCAACACAGATTAGCATATTTCTTTCGCCGCTCGACGTGCATGTCAATCGCTCGCCTGCAAGCGGCATAATCAAATATTTCAAGTATTTACCGGGCGATTATATTGTTGCTTACCATCCAAAATCCTCTATAAAAAATGAACAGACGCATATCGGATTGGAGAATAACGCTGGAAAAGTATTTTTTAAACAGATTGTCGGTATTTTGGCAAGGCGACTTGTATGGGACATCAAAGAGGGGGACACTATCTCTGCCGGACAAAAGTTCGGTATGATGAAATTTGGTTCGAGAATGGACGTTTTTGTGCCTCAGGAGTCAACAGTTTTTTTAAAAAAAGGACAAAGAGTTATTGCCGGCGAGACCATAATGGCAAGACTAAAATGATATTGTTCTAATTAAAATGCTTTTATTATGGTAAATTAAAAAATGGAATAATAAGCGAAAAATGAGAATAACCCGCTCAATAATACCCAATCTATTTACACTTGCGAACTTGTTTTGCGGTTTTACAGCAATAGTAAATATCGCAGATGGAGAGTTTTGGCGTGGAGCATTGTTTGTGCTTGCTGGAGGATTTTTCGATACTTTCGACGGCATAATGGCAAGATTGACAAGATCGTCGAGCGAATTTGGAGTTGAGCTTGATTCATTGTGCGATGCTGTCTCTTTTGGAGTAGCTCCTGCCTTTATGCTATACAAAGTCTTTTTCTTCCAGTATGGCGAGATTGGAATATTATGGGCTTCGTTCCCAGCTCTTGCAGGCATTGCCCGCTTGGCTCGATTTAATGTGCAAGTAACCAATTTTGAAGACAAGGAGTATTTCAAGGGTATGCCTATACCAAGTTCGGCAGTTACTATAATATCCTATATTTTATTCTATCATCAGACCGACTTGATTAACAATGAACTAAAAGTACCCCTGATTTTCATTGTAACGATTTTAACATCGCTTGTAATGGTGTCCAACATTCGTTTCGATAATATGCCAAGGCCGTCGAAGCGGAGTATAATGCAGCGTCCTGTCTTCAGTATTCTTTTTCTAATCGCAGTAGTTGGCTCAATACTTAGCTCAGGAAAATATATTTTTCCATTTATGATGTCATATATACTCGCAAGTGTTGTTCGTTATTTTATTTTATGGTTGAAATCTACTCGAGCTGCAACCGATGATATTGACGAAAGTGAAGAAGCCGAACCAAATCCATTTGATTAGTTTAAACAAATTCTTATCAACATAATATCGAATAATAACAACATAATATCAAATAATAACAACATAATATCGAATAATAACAAAGCTATGATAAATACTGATTTTATTTACACACCTGATAATAATTTTACTGATTTTGCCAAATCGCTCTTTGTATCGATAGTCGAATCAACCGAAGATGCCATCATCGGACTTGACCTCGAAGGAGTAATAATTATCTGGAACAAGGGTGCAGAGATGACTTATGGATACAAAAGAGAAGAAGTGGTCGGAAAGCTTATTTCATTTCTTGTGCCAGAAGATAGACTTGAAATATCACAAAATATCCTTGAAAAATTAAAAAATAACGAAAAAATTGAGCGCTACGAAGCTGAACATTTAAGAAAAAATGGGGAACGAATTGTGGTTTCGCTTGCTGTGTCACATTTCGTAGATGTAACTACAGGAACGGCGGGTTTCTCTATTATTTCAAGAGACATCACCCCGTCTAAAGTTGCCGAGATGGCGTTAAAAGAATCAGAAAATTTTAAAAATACTATCTTGTCGAGTGTCAAGCATGGCATTGCTGTTATTGGTCTTGATGGAAAAATAAAACTCTGGAACAGATTTATGGAGGAATTCACGCAGATTCCTTCAAAAGATGCTCTGATGAAGCCCGCATCTGAAATTATGTCTTTTCTGGCAAAAGACAAATTTGAAGACTTTTTTAGTAAAGCGATCTCCGGTCAAACTCTTCCTTCTTATCGGGCAAAATTACATACAAAAATCAGAGTTGAGGAGAAAAAAGAATTCGGCAAATCCCACCTTGCTGATACTTCTATAAAAGGAACTGTTCCTTTATCAATAAAAGGTCTTACTAGTGATGATTTTATAACAGAAAAATGGTTAAGCGTCTCATTTGCTCCGCATTATGCTGTAAACGGAGAAATTGTTGGCTCTGTGGCTACCGTAGCTGACATTAGCAAACGAGTCGCTTCGGAATTGGAGTTGCAGAACACTAATCTAAAGCTTAGTGCTCTTATTGATTCTTCACCAGCGGCAATTTTTATTCTTGATAAAGAAAAGAGAATTACTCTTTGGAATTTGGCCGCTGAAAAAATGTTTTTATATAAAAGTAATGATGTCATAAATAGCATAATACCTATTATCCCTAAAAATTTCAGTCAAGAATTCCAGGATATTTTCCAAGCTACTTTGAATGGAGATGTTATCAGCAACAGCGAAATAGTATTAAATCGAAACAATAATACAAACTTAATTGCTAGTCTATCTTCTTCTCCCTTGCTCGACAACGAAGGAGAAGTAACTGGAATGATTGGCATTGTCATTGACATATCAAAACGAAAAAATTTTGAGAAAGCATTGCAAGAAAGCCAAAATCGCTTCATCGAATTATATGACAATATGAGCAGTGGAGTCGTCTTTTACGAGCCAATTGAGAGCGGCGACGATTTCATTATCAAAGACCTCAACCCAGCCGCTACAAGAATCGAGAATGCAAACAAAGAAGATGTTATACGAAAAAAACTAAGTGAGTTAACACCCCGCGATTTGAACAAGGGTTTGTTCGAAGCTATGAAAAAAGTATGGCTAAGCGGCAAGCCGGCAGAATTCCCTTATACTTTTTATAAAGATGTTAACAATATCGCCGGTTGGCGAAAAAATTATATTTATAAGCTCCCCTCTGGCGATATAGTCTCAATCTTCGACGATACCTCGCAAAGGATTGCTTCCGAAGAAGCCCTCAAAGAAAGCGAGGAGCGCTATCGCGGTTTCGTCCAAAATTTCAAAGGCATCGCTTTTCGTTGGACTTTAGATTACCGCCCATTGCTCTTTCACGGTTCTGTCAAAGAGATTACGGGCTATGAAGAAAAAGACTTTACTGAAGGAAGAATAAAATGGGACGACATTATCCTTCCTGAAGACTTGCAATCAATAAAGTTACAGAACGATAAAGTCGGCGTTATGCCTAATTATGAGCATGATTTTGAATATCGAATCTTGCGAAAAGATGGACAAGATATCTGGGTGCATGAGCATTTGCAAAACATTTGTGGCGAAGACAATAAATTGCTCTATATACAAGGCACGATTTACAGTATTACTGAAAGAAAAAAAGCAGAATTCGACTTAAAACGTTCACAGGAGCAATTGCGCAACCTTGCTATACACCTTGAAACTGCCCGCGAGGAAGAAAAGAAACGAATCGCCCTCGAGATACACGATGAACTCGGTCATGCACTTACAGCCTTAAAGCTCGATCTTGCCTGGTTGCTCAAAAAGAAATTCTTAAGACGAGATGCTTTGCTGGAAAAGATCCAACAAATGTATGAATTAATAGAGGTAACCATTCGCAAAGTCAGATTGATTTCAACTGAGCTTCGCCCATCAGTGCTCGACCATTTCGGACTTGTCGCCGCTATCGAATGGCAAGCTAAAGAATTTCAAAAACGAACAGGATGCAGAACCCGGCTTACTATCACTCCACAGGAGATCAGTGTTGATGAATACCACACTATCACACTTTTCCGCATCTTTCAAGAGATACTTACCAATGTTGCCCGACATGCAAACGCTTCGAGAGTAGATGTTAGTCTAGAGCTTAAAGAAAATAGTCTTTATCTAAAAGTTAGCGATAACGGAAAAGGCATCAAACAAGACCAAATAACCGACGTAAAATCTTTTGGAATAATTGGAATGAACGAACGCACCAATGCATTGGGCGGCAGTTTGAATATTAGTGGCATTTCCGGCATCGGAACCACCATCACTGTAAGATTGCCAATTAACCCCTAGTATCATTTTTGGGAAATCAGCCATTTTTAATAAGATGAACACTCAAACGAAAGAATTCGAAGGATTGAAAAGCAAAAATATCTTTGTTTTGTTGCGAAGATTATTGAAATTCGTCAAACCATTTTTCGGTTTGCTTGCTATGCTTCTCGTTGTCAATTCAATATATTCTATTTTAAGCGCTATTTCCATTGCTGCTATCATCAAGCCAGTATTTCAGATTTTGTTTGAGGAAAATGTCCCTGTCGAGCTTGCTCCTGCCTCTGCTGGTTTGCTTGAATCGCTAAAGAATAATTTCTATTATTATATGAACTCGCTTTTTGTCGTAAAAGGCGATATCGCCGCTACTTTGTTCAATCTCTCTTTGCTGATCATTTTATTATTTTTAGCCAAGAATATTTTTAAGTATTGGGGGCAAATTATCAGCGTCAATTTCGAGCAGGGCTTGTTAAAAAACATTAGGGACAGTCTATTTCGTAAACTTACTTCTCTGTCCGTCGATTTCTTTGCAAAGCGCAAAGAAGGTAATATAATATCAATAATAACTAACGACGTAAGCGTTATCAACAACACTACGGTCAACTCTTTTACAAATTTTTTCAGGGAGATAGTACAAGTTTTTGTTTTTATTTTTTATTTGGTTTCAATATCTCCACAATTGACGCTAATCGCATTTAGCACTAGCATCATCAGCTTGTCTTTGCTTCGCCTTTCAATGAAATTCCTTCGTCGATATGCCTCGAGAATGCAATCTTCGATGGCAAGCTATACTTCGATATTGAATGAAACTATTTATGGCATCAGAATAGTCAAAGCATTCAATGCTGAAACAAGCTCCGACAAGCGTTTCGAAAACGAAACCAAGCGTTTCGTTAGATCGGCAGTCAAGGAAAGAAAGATAATATCTTTTATTCCCTCGATTAACGAAATGTTTGCCATATTAGCTCTTTGTGTAGTGTTTTTTGTTGGAGGTAAAGATGTTTTATCTGGAACTATGAAAGCCGACGAATTGATGGTCTTTTTATTCGCTCTTTTTGCTATTATGTCGCCTATCGTTGCTGTTACTAGCGATATTACCAAATTCCAGCGGGGCTTTGTTGCTACCGAAAGGGTGCTTGAAATCCTTGACCAGGAACCTACTGTCATTGATGGCAAAGAGAAAATTGAGACCTTCGATCAGTCAATTGATGTAAAAAACGTCTCTTTCAGCTACGATAATAAAACTCAAGTTCTTAAGAATGTATCTTTTAAAATAAATAAATGCAAAAAAACGGCTTTTGTCGGGCTTAGTGGAAGCGGTAAATCGACTATGCTCGACTTGCTAATTCGATTCTATGATCCTGTAAATGGAGATATTTTTATTGATGATAGAAATATCAAGACGCTAAACACACAGGATTATCGCTCCTTGTTTGGCATTGTAACACAAGAATCTATGCTATTCAACGATACCATTGCCAATAATATACGCTATGGCTTGGAAAATATTAGTCAAGATGATATAGAAAATGCTTCGAAATTGGCTAATGCACATAGTTTTATCACAAAGTTCCCGGAAGGCTACAACTCTATTGTTGGAGACCGTGGTGTGAAGCTTTCCGGTGGTGAGAAACAAAGAATAGCCATTGCCCGAGCTTTAATTCGCAATCCTTACGTACTATTATTCGACGAGGCAACGTCTGCCCTTGATTCCGAATCGGAAAAAATAGTACAAAATGCTATTGATAATTCTTTGGAAAACAAAACTGCTGTGATTATTGCTCATAGGCTGGCAACAATAATAAACTGTGATGAGATTTTAGTTTTCGACAACGGGGAAATTGCAGAAAGGGGCAACCATTTTGAACTAATAGAAAAAAATGGTATTTATAAAAAACTATATGACATACAATTTGCAAAAAAATCGTTATCTTAAAACATCTAATTGTTTATTTGGAGTCTTTAATATCATACAAATAACCCATTGCATTCATTAGTATTTCATCATCGCCGTCAGAAATACCTTCAATAGTTGGCTCGACAGTAATGTCCGGTATTACTCCAGTTTTATTAATATATTTCCCATCCGGGCTTATGCCATACATTGAAGTCATCGACAAATAAAAATTGCCGGGCAGGCGCATCACCGACACCTCGCCAGGTGCGCTTGCTGTCTTCCTGCCAATGATTTTTCCCAATTTATAATGCTTGACAACAGATAAAATGCCCTCGGAATAGCCAATTGAACGTTCGTCGGCAAGGAAGACAATTTTTCTTGATAACTGCAATGGCAATGAAGTTACATTGCTGTGCAGCAATCGACTCGAATTATCTTTTTTATTTGGCGAAACAAGAATGGGGATTTTCCATTTCACAGACGGCAATTTTTCTTCTGTAAACATACCTAAGAAATACTCCGAAACCAAAGTAAATCCCCGCAAATCAAATATTATTTTATCTGCAAGACGGAGATATTTCATTGTATCCTTCATTTCCTTATCGTCAAATCGAGTTAAATCTATATAATTTATGTCCTCTTTTTCAAATCTGTAAAATGCTGGCGGGCGTTGCTCAGTTAATTCACTAAAATAAATATTCCTTTCAACTTCAACTACAACAGTATCCGTTTGTGCATTGACAACAGTCAATTTCTCCTTCGAACCAAGTTTGCCTGCTTTCAGCTCTGCCAATGAACGAAGGTATTTCCAGCGCACATCTGCAGCTGAGATTTGTTGTGAAACACTATCTAAAGCCGTTAACATTGGAACTCCATTAATTGCAATTACTTCGTCGCCATTAGATAATAATTTAAAGCTCTCTGCTGTCTGAGAAATATATACTTTGTCGTTGAGTATTCTCCAATTAAATGGAAAAGAGGCTTTGACATCTTCCTGATCGCTCCAGATCCTCGCTTGGCAATCGTTTAGCGGGACAGTTAGTTTTGATAATGTTGAAATATATTCATTCAGATTTTGATTTTGTGAAGAACTTGCAATAGCCTTTTCGAGAGCAAAATTCCATTCTTCATCTGAGTCATTATATATACTAAAGGTTCTTAGGATACCCCAGAGCAAGCTTGTAATTGCAAGACGCGATGTCCTATCTTTGCAAGTAAGAACAAAATCATTATTATACTTACTTTTTATTTTTAAACTTGATGACTTTGGATATGGCAATGTTTGCATAGAATCAATAAATAATGTCAATGGCATAGTGATAGAAAGCCCGGCTCCGATTGAGGTTGTTATTTTATCACCCGGTTTTGGAAACGAAATCAACGTTTCCTCGTCTGATTTTATCTCAAAGCATTGTTTGCCGAAATAAGCACCTTTTTCGAGTATAGTGCCATAATATTCTTTATCTTTTTCTTCATTTACAAATTTCCATCCATAAACAAGTTTCGTGCCTTTATCCTGTTCAAAACTTGGATTACTAATGTAATTCTGAGCACCTTCTTTCTCATCTTCAATTACTTTCAATGATGTTTCATCGAAAAATGCCTTTCCTTCGCCTATTAAAACTATGCCGAGCCTGATCCTGTTTGCATTATTAGGCACTGTAAACTCTATTGAGTTTTTCTCCCAATGCTTGCTTTTTATTCCAAGAGGCAGTTTATAAGTTAACGGTGTTATGTTCTTATTATCAAATTCGATAGCAGCAATTAATTGTGCCTGCCCTGAAATAGATTTCAAATCTGTTTTAACAAAGGCTGAATATCTAAGTTTTTTACCACGTAGAGTCTCTGCATTGACTAACTGTGTTGCTATACCGTCTTGGCGCCTTGTCGATTGATAAATGTTAAATGGTCCAGCTTCGAAAACTGCATTCTCTTCGCCAGTGGGGCTCAAGCCAGTGTGTTTATAAACAAGAGCCACATTATCAATTGCTTCTTGCGGCTTTTGTGCATAATCAATATCTTTAGGTATTTCAGAACTATTATAAATTAAAATTCCGGGAGCTATCGGATTAAAAAGCTGGTTTAATTTGTTTAATAACTCATTATTGTTTGCTGCATCTTCGACATATTCAATCCCGGTCAATGCAAAATGCTCCCAATCTGTATTGACTGCCTCTGTTCCGGGATAAAAAAAGCGGGCATATCTCATAATTTGAGCAAAAGCCTTAATATTTTCGACGGATTGCTTTGTCAATGTCTTTGGTTTCTCAAAAAGCATTGTATCCTCGCGAATAATCTCAAATTCTGCCGCATCAATCCATGCTTTACCCCAGCCTTTCAACATCAAGCCATAATTAATCGTAACTGCGCTTTCATCGATATATCCTGTAATCTCATAAAAATTCCAATCGCCAATGACTATGGGTCTATCTTCCATTAAATCAACGAATCCAGTCTGTTTATTAGACAGATGCGTTCTTAACCATAAATGTGTTGTGCTCGAATCGCCCTCTAGTTCAGTTCTAACTGCAGCACGGAACCGGATTCTTTTCCCCCGGTAATTCTCGGCATTGATGCTTTGCATAACCGAACCATAAACACCAGTTCCTGGATTCTCTTTGATGGACAGTTGTAAGCAGTATTTACCTTTGAATGGTTTTTCGTTACTAATTTCTGCTTTGTAACCCGCTTTTTCTGCATAAGTTGGTAGAAACCACCCGTTTGGAATGCCATATTTACTTCCCTCCTCAAAATCCAGATTATAAGGATGATATAAAACCTCTGCATAAGTATCACCAAATAATACAAATAGCATCAAAATCACTTTTAATATTCTGCTCATAACTAATTTTTTTATTATACTTTAATTAAACATTATTTAATAGTTTCCCATATAAAATCCTTGAGAATAACACAATAAACGCAAAAACATCTCAAAGATTTGAAATAATTGTTTTCCGCTTGTTTTTTATTGCTAATTTTGTTGTTTTAATTGTGTTGAATCACGATGCATTATTTGAAAAATGTCAAAAATAGTTTTCGAGAACATTTCCAAACAATATAATAAAGAAAGATGGGCGGTACGCAATGTAAGTTTCACTGCCGACGACGGCGAATTTCTTGTATTGGTCGGTCCATCAGGCTGCGGAAAGACTACGATTTTAAGGATGATTGCAGGTTTAGAAGAAATTAGTGAAGGGAGCCTGTTCTTTGACGGTAAAAAAATGAATAACACTCCTGCACGCGAGCGAGACGTCGGCATGGTTTTTCAAAATTACGCTTTATACCCTCATTTAACAGTTGCCCAAAATATTGCTTTTCCCTTAAGTGTCCGAAAAGAAAAAAAAGCAATAATTAATGATCGTGTTGACGAAGTTTTACAACTTCTCGATTTAAAGGAATATGGAAGTAAAAAGCCAAAAGAGTTATCTGGTGGTCAAAGGCAGCGAGTTGCGCTTGGGCGTGCAATAGTTCGCAAACCTAAAATTTTTTTATTCGATGAGCCACTTTCAAATTTAGATGCAAAATTGCGGGTACAAATGCGCTCGGAAATCACTAATCTTCATAAAAAATTTGGTATTACATCTATTTATGTTACCCACGACCAAGTGGAAGCAATGACGATGGGCTCGCGACTTATTGTCTTGAAAGATGGCGTTGTTATGCAAAACGCCAAGCCCTCGGAATTATACGAAAAGCCCGATAATTTGTTCGTTGCAGGATTTATTGGAAGCCCGCAAATGAACTTTTTCAATGGCAAAATTGTTGATTTTGTTAATGAAGATGTTTTATTTGAAAACAGGAATGATAATCTTTCCTTGCTAATTCCAAAATCAAATTTCTTAACAAATAATTTAGAAAAAAATACTGAAATTATTGTTGGCATACGACCAGAGAGTATCGCATTAGCTAATGAAAACAGTATTAACACTATTGATGTACATATTGATAATATTGAATATATTGGATATGAACACATCCTTTATTTTAAGATAGGCAATGAACTAAAAGCCGTAAGATATTTCGGTGATCTAGAATTTAGTAACAAAATCAATTTGTTATTGTATTTCCCAAAGGAATTTATTATTCCTTATACTAAGGACGGCAATCGTTTCTAAGAAAGGCTATCTTATGAGTAGCATTACCCTGAACAGACAAGGATGTCTGTTCTACCAAATCCAATTATTTCTTGGGGTTAGGCATCTTTACCTGACAAATTTTTAAAAAAATAATCCTTTTGAGACAACCTCTTCTTTTATCTTTTAATTAATTTCCTGCGCTGGCTTTGCTGTTCTTTTCTTTTTTAGAAACTCAATAATAATTGGTACAATCGATAATAAAATAATAACTACGGCTACAATCGAGAAGTTTTGTTTAATTATCGGAATATTTCCAAAGAAATAGCCACCATAAACAAATAATGCAACCCACAATATCCCCCCAAAAATATTATAAGAGATGAATTTAAAATATGTCATTTCGCCTATTCCAGCCACAAAAGGTGCAAATGTTCTTACAATGGGGACAAATCTTGCTATAATGATTGTTTTTCCTCCGTGTTTCTCATAAAACTTGTGCGTTCTTTCGAGGTATTCTCTTTTTAAAAAACGATAATTTTGGTTAAAGACCTTATGTCCGAGCTTATTGCCTATCCAATAATTAACAGTATCACCCAAAACTGCTGCAATCGCTAATAATACAAATGCAGTATGCACATTGAGAACGCCCAAAGCAGAAAATGTACCGACCGCAAATAATAATGAATCACCTGGAAGAAAGGGGGTAACAACCAAACCTGTTTCACAGAAAATTATTATAAACAATATTGCATAAGTCCAAGTTCCATAATGAGATATTATCTCTCCTAAATGTTTGTCGAGATGTAAAAAAATGTCCACAGCGCCTTTAACCAAGTCAATAAATCCATTTTGCAATAGCATTAGCATAATTCCTCATTTTATTTACAAAAATTTTTAAATATACTCTTCCAAATCCTCGGACTGGCACAATAACTTGTATTGTTTCTTACTCCCTCTTTTGCTCTTTTGTAATAACGCTCTTTACTCCCTCTTTTGCTCTTTTGTAATAATAACGCTCTTTACTCCCTCCCTTGCTCTTTTGTAATAACGCTCTTTACTCCCTCCCTTGCTCTTTTGTAATAACGCTCTTTACTCCCTCCCTTGCTCTTTTGTAATAACACTCTTTACTCCCTCCCTTGCTTGCAAGGGAGGGCTGGGGAGGGATCAATTTCTCCAAACAAAGTAGCAGCTGTCGAGCGAATAATCTTTACTTTAACAAACTCACCGGCGCTAATATTCCGATTTTCTAATGGAAATATCACTGTTTTATTAGTGTCAGTTCGCCCTTGCCAATCGAGATTACTCCGTTTGCTCGGTCCCTCGGCGAGTACAACATATATATTTCCGATTTCTCCTCTATTAATCTCTTTTGAAATGGTTTGTTGCAGATTTATGATTTCGTTTAAACGTCGTATCTTTTCTTCTTCTGTTACGTTATCTTCGTATTTAAAAGCATTTGTTCCCTCGCGTGCCGAATATCTGAACATAAAAGCACCGTCGTAGCGCACCGTTTTCAATAATTCCATTGTATAATTATGATCATCGATACCCTCGCCTGGGAAACCTGCTATTAAATCTGTAGTTAAAGCAATATTTGGTATTGCTGCCCTTATCTTTTCAATTTTCTTAAGGTAATGCTCGACATTATAACCCCTGTTCATTAGTTCTAATACTTTATTTGAGCCAGACTGAACGGGCAAATGCAAATGTTTGCAAATATTATCATTTTCAGCCATTACATCTATTAACTCATCGCTCAGGTCGCGAGGATGTGAGGTAGTAAAACGTATCCTAAGCCCGTTAGAATTATGATTAAAATTCTTAACTGTATCTGCAGCAGCTTTTAAAAGTTGTGGAAATGATATATTAGATGATTTGCAGAAATAGCTATTAACATTTTGCCCTAATAGAGTTATTTCCAAAAATCCTTCTTGAGCTAATACATTTATTTCTTTGAGAATTGAATCGTAAGAGCGAGATCTTTCCCTCCCGCGTGTATAAGGAACAACGCAATATGAGCAAAAATTGTTGCAACCACGCATAATTGAGAGATATGCAGAGAGCCCGCTCTTTCTCAAGGGTGGAATATCGTCGTAAGTTTCAATTTTACTAAGCCTTACAGCAATACCTTTTTCTCCATCAAAAGCCTTTTCGATTAACGAATCAATTTTCCTGTATTCATCAGGACCAACGACAAGGTCAAGAAGTGAATTATTTTCTAATAACTTAGCTCTGAGCCTCTCAGCCATACAGCCGAGAATGCCCAACAGCAAATCAGGTTTCTTTTTCTTATATGGCTTGAGGTGCTTAAGTCGTGCCGTAATTCTTTTTTCGGCATTATCTCTTACAGAACAAGTATTTAAAAGGATTGCGTCGGCATTATTAATTTCGGAAGTAAGCTCAAAGCCACCTGCAGCTAATACTGAAGAGACTATTTCGGTGTCGTTAACATTCATCTGACAGCCGTAAGTCTCGATATATATTTTTTTCAATTAATTTTCCTGTTCGATAGTAATTTCTCGCCTTTCGTTTGCGGAACGATACATTGCATCGACAATTTTTAATATTTTTACTGCTTCATTAGCAGTAGAAATCACAGGTGCATATCCGCAAATGACATTGATAAAGTGTTTTAATTCGTTCTCAAATGACTTTCTAAGGATCATAAATTTATTTTTCTTTGTAGCGGTTGTAAATGGTATGTACACTTCATCGTTTTCTTTATATAGTTGCAAAGGGTTGATAAAAGCGCTCCCTTCGCTACCAAAAACATCACAAAAATACTTGCTTTCCTTTCGGTGCAAAGACCACGATGCTTCGACAGTGGCAACCGAACCATTTTCGAAGTTGAGAGTAGCAAGAAAAACATCTTCCACATCGGCTTTTTGATGATGAAAAAGCGAGGCGAAAACAGATTTCACAGGAATAAAGTCATAAAACCACAACAAAGAATCTATCAATGGAATCCCTAAATCCATTAAAACGCCGCCTCCTGATTTTTGTAAATCAGCGTGCCATTGGGCATCACGCTTTCGTTGGTGCCAACCTGCTTTAATATAAAAAACATCTCCAACTTCACCCATTTGGATATAATTTTTAAGCATAATGGCATCAGAACGAAATCTTTGGTTCATTCCAACCATTAATTTCAAGCCTTTTTTGTCTGCAAAATCCCTTAATTCTTCAGCTTCTCTATATGTCCGAGCCAAAGGACGCTCGACAAAAATGCTTTTTCCACGATCAAGGCATTTCAAAGCAAGGTCTGCATGGGTATCTGTCGGTGTGCAAATGTCCACAGCGTCAAGCTCTCCTATATCAAGTAGCTCGTCGATGTCCTTGCAAACATAAGGAACATTATATTTTTCGGCGAGGTGCATAGCACGAGTTTTATTAGTATCTAAAATAGCCACTAACTTAGTATTTTTAAGGGCGTCAAGGACTGGGAGATGAAAATTTTGAGCAATTTGCCCGGCACCAATTAATGCAATAGATTTTTGTTCCATTTTAATATTTTTGAGTGCTTTGTTCTTTATTTTATCGTTTTAAACAATTCTTTTCTTTTTCTTAACTACTAATTTTTAGATTAATTGACTATATAGCAAGTTTTCCAAATGTAATTCTTATAAATTTTATTTATGTAATAATGGTCTAATTCGCTTAAAATAAATATCGGATAAGGAATTTAAATATTGTTAATTGAATCATTGGCATCAAATAGTATATCATTGTTTGTATTATCATTAAATTTTTTATCAGCAATGTTATCGGCATATTTTGGATAAAGTTCTAGCGTACATTTCGGGCATAAACTATGGCTAAACTGTGCGGTACTATGAGCAGAAAAATAATCTTCGAGTTCGTTCCAATAGCCGGAGTCGTCTCTAATACTTTTACAGCGTGAACAAATCGGTAAAAGTCCACTCAACTGGGTAACTTCGTTTAAGGCAGTATTCAAATCTTTGACCAATTTGTTTTTTTCGTCAATTTCCTTTTCAAGAAGCGCTATATATCGTTTAATCTCCTTTTCCGCTTTTTTATTCTCTGTTATATCTTGAATGATTCCTTCGATATACTGAATTTCGTCTTTATCATTTTTAACAAGCCAGGCACTATCAGAAAAATAAAACTCATTAGATTGGTTATCAGTAAAACAATGTTCAAATCCCACAATCTTATCTTTTGAGAGAAGAGTTTTGTAAAATTTAGAGTTTTTATAATGGCCTATATGATATTGATCTTCTGGATTAAAGAATTCTAAGTAGGCAGGTGAAATTTTCACAAGATAATTTAAAAGTTGTTGATTAGCCATTAGGATAAGCCCATCAGGAGAACGGCGATATATACCAGCGTTCGCATTTTCGAATATACTGCGAAATCTTCTCTCGCTTTTTTTTAAATTCTCTTCAGCGAGAAAACTATTTGTTATATCCTCGATAATCCCTTCGTAATATTTGGCTGCCCCATCATTATCGCGGCAGACCCAGGCTGTTTCCCTCGTATAAATGAAAGAAGCATCTTTAGCTTGCCATTGGTTTTCATTATTTTGAATTCTTCCCTCGTATTCGATTAATTCTTTGAAATAACCACTTTTAAAGAATGGATTAGTGTCGTTTTCGACCTGACAATTTGCGATAAGCTCATCAGTATCTGGATATTTAAAAATCCTTGCCAAGCTGGGATTAGCCATCAATAATTTGCCTTCAGGAGTGCTGCGATATATCCCAAAATTTGCATTATTGAAAATTCGGTTCAATCTTTGGTCATGCTGCTCGATTAATGCTTTTTGCTCCTTGAGTTCCTTTTCGTACTTGGTAATTCGCTTATATTCATCATACATTGTAAAAGTCATCTGCCTGATTTTCCCAAAAACAAATACGACAATTAATGTCATTAGAGTTTCAGCTATAAATTTAGGTAGATAAGATGAAAAATCGCCATTAAAACTTGCAAAAAGCAAAGCAGAGATTAGAGCTAATAATACTACTGTGGCTAAACCGTAAAATGTACCAAAAAAAATAGTAGCAAGCAGCATGGGAACAACCACAAACATATATAGTAAATATGATATAGACGTGGGAAGAACCAATAAAGCAACAAAAAAGAGTAAAATAGAAAAAGCAAGAAAAACTACCTTCAATGACTTCGACAAGTGAAAGATTAATACTTCAAAAATATCAGATCTATTTTTCATGCTTTTCTAGCTTTTTAATTATAGTTTGTCAATTAAAAAAACGCATTACGATAAAAAAGAGTGTTTTAGTGAAATTTTTTAATTATCTAAAAAGGCAAACATATATTAAACGAATAATTTTTGGCTTTATTACCATTTTCAGGGAACAAGTCATCTTTTTGTAAATATGGGATGATGTAACCTATTGCCATGCCGACTACAGCTCCAACAACGACGTCAGTAAAATAATGCCTGTCTCCGGCAATGCGTAAATATGACGTAAAAGTGGCTATTGATAGCGCCCCTGTCCAAATTAATGCACTGTTTTTCCTATAACTGTCAGCCAATATCATTGCAGCTGTTGTCGAAAGAGAATATGCTATGCTCGCATGACCACTGAAAAAAGACTGGTAAGAGTCACTTTTCAATTCAGCAACCGAATATGAACCGAAGGCAATACCAGGGCGTTCTCTTGCAGCAATTAGTTTTACAATACTTGTAATAAGCGCGTTAACCGTAAACACTTCGACGTTTAGTAGCAACATTTTTGAATAATTTCGCAACAAGGCAGGTGTCCAGACAATACTTGGCAGCACTGCCCCAAAAAGCATAACATCGCTTATTTTCGATGCAGTTCTGTAATCATCCCACTTTATTTTCTCGCGAACATATAAATCAATATCAGGAACGTTTGTCCAACGCGGGGCTTCAGGTGCAAAAAAACTACTTATACTTGATTTCTTTGTTGTGCTAACAGAGTATCTAAAATTATTCTCTGTTTGTGACAGAGTATCATTTGAAAAGGCTGTTGTAGTAAAAATAAAAAAAAAGAGTAAAGTTAAAATATTAGCTTCAAACCCCTTTGATAGTTTTTCAAATGAAACGACTTTTTTTCTCGATGATATCGTCATTGTAGCTAAACAATCTTGAGAAATTGATTTCATAAGATATATAAATAATAATCTCAAGTAATTATTTTTTATTCACAGAAAACTCACCGTTGGCTATATCAACAACCTTCTTATTGTTTACTGCTTTGAAATGAAAAGTCCCTGATATCCTACTGCTATTATTGACATTAATTTTTATTTCACCTTCAGTGTCATTATAGATAAAAGGCACGGAAACAGCAAAATGAGTAAACATAGCATTAGCAATATTGTTATCCCCTCCTAAAACATAAGTTTTCGCTCCGGTAGAAATATTATCCAACTGAAGTGTAATAAAATCACTATTTTGCGTTGTACCACCATAAGCTACCAAAGAGATTACCCCTTCGTTATTGTAGTATTTTATCAAACTCGCGTTTAAGTCTAATGACAGTTCTCCACTAATCTTTGCCCTGAAATACTCTTCTACTGTTGGTTCGGTAGTTTTTTCATCACTGCAAGAAGAAAAAATAGCAAAAGTTAAAGCAAATAAGAGCAACACGGTAAATCGATTAAAAATATTCATAATTACCTCGTTTTTTTTATTCAAATATGGAATATTAACGTTTTAAAATTTCTTTTACTTTGTCGATTATTTTTTCCAAAGCAATCATTTCTCTTTCTCCAGATTTTCTATGTTTTAATTCAATAATACCGTTTTTCAAATTTTTATTTCCTACGATTACCTGTAAGGGCATGCCAAGCAAATCAGCATCATTAAATTTTACACCGGGAGTTTCATCTCTGTCGTCGAATAAAACTTCAAAGCCACTGTGCATCAAATCATCGTAAAGCTTTTCACAAGTGTTTTTTACATTATCGAATTTATTTATTTGTATGCCAATCAGGTGAATTTGATAAGGTGCTAATGGTTCTTGCCAAATAATTCCATTATCGTCGTAATGTTGCTCGATGTAGCAAGCGACAATACGCTCGACGCCAATGCCATAACTACCCATAATAATAGGATGTTCCTGCCCTTCATTATCCAAGAAACGGGCTTCGAGTGCTTCGGAATATTTTGTTCCCAATTTGAAAATATGTCCTAATTCGATTGCTTTGACGACTCGCAACTCATTACCGCACTTTGGACATGGCTCGCCTGGATTAATTGTTCGCAAATCAAAGAACTCTTCGATCTTTGCATCACGATCGAAATCTATATTCTTATAGTGAAAACCATCTTTGTTAGCCCCGCTGACTAATCCATTTGCGTGTTTTAATAGATTATCAGCAATGACTTTTATATTTTCCTTAAGGTTGATTGGTCCAATCGAGCCGTGGTCAGCACCTGTGTATTTGATTAATTCTTCGGAGACGGCAGGACGAAGATTATTTGTGCCAAACACACCTTGCAATTTCGACTCGTTTAACTCATCATTACCACGCATAAAAATCAGAACGGGCTTGTCGTCGATGATATAAACAACAGATTTCGCACATTGCTCCTCTGGCAAACCAAATTGCTCGATCAAATCATCAATAGTTTTTGCATTTGGTGTCGGGAATATTTCAACTGGAGGATTATCTTCTAATCTGACAACTGCTGGTAAATTTGAAGAAGCTACCTCAAGATTTGCTGCATAACCGCAATTATCACACAAAGCACATACATCTTCACCAGAAGCGGCCTCGACCATAAACTCTTGCGATTGCTTGCCACCCATAGCTCCGCTCGAAGCACCAACAATAAAGTATTTTAAGCCACATCGCTCAAAAATCTTTTTATAGGCATTGTAATGCTTTTCATAACTTACGTCGAGTCCCTCCCAACTTGCATCGAGAGAATAAGCATCTTTCATCAAAAATTGCCTGCCACGCAAAACGCCGGATTTTGGACGCGGTTCGTTACGGAATTTGTTTTGAATCTGATACCAAATCTGAGGTAAATCGCGATAAGATTTTACATGTTGGCGTGCATGATAAGTGATTATCTCTTCGTGGGTAGGAGCAAGGACCAAACCGTCACGGTTTTTAATGTGAAACATCACATCTCCCATTGCAGCGACTCTCCCGGTTTGTTCCCATATTTCGATTGGGTTCAAAGCAGGCAAAAGAAATTCCTGCCCTCCGATGTCGTCTATTTCTTCACGTAAAATATTAATAACCTTTTTTAAAACATTGTAGCCAAGTGGCAACCAAGAAAAAACTCCTGAAGCAACCTGTCGAACAAGTCCTGAGCGAAGCATCAATTGATGTGAAGGTATTGCCGCCTCGGCAGGCACTTCTTTTAATGTTGGAATAAATATATTTGATAATCTCATTGCTAAATACTTTTAATAATAGTTGAAAAAAATGAGAATAACAAAGTTAAGAAATTGAAATGATTTAAGAAAAGAATTTCTTAATTAAAAGCGAAATGAAAAGCCGGCGTGAAATAAAATCATATTTGTATTCGATTCATACTCTTTAATTTTCACTGTCAAGCCATCGATTCTGCCCGTGTAGTATTTAGTTGTTCCACCACGCATATATCGAATACGCATATCGAATAGAAATGATGAACGTTTATCAGGATAACTAAAGAAATCAGCAATTTTTAGCATCAATCCAGCGCCAATTCCCCAGTTCCATGATGCGTTAAGATAATCCTTAGGATCAGGATACTCGTCTTCTTCATCGTAGCTAACCGAATAGCTAAATATATTTATTCCACCATAAAAGTCAAGATATGGATCGATAAAACCAAGTACTTCGGGTTGAAGTCTAAAAAACAATGATATTGGAACAATCATGCTTTGCGTTGTAAGAGTATCTTCATAGTCAAAAGAAGTGGGGACATGAAAAACCCTTTCGTCTGAACCATTAAATACAACATCTGTCT
>CAYVTD010000032.1:0-35593 GCA_964454445.1 uncultured Hyphomicrobiales bacterium | reverse complement strand
AAACTATCCAACTAATTTTATGCCATTTTGGTATGCCTTATTCTGAAGTCAAACAAAAGAAAATATCCCCATTCCAAATATACTTAAAAATACATGATTTGGCACTCACTTTAAAGTAAAATGTAAAAGAAACTAATTATTCGATTTTACTTTTGACAAGTAAAAATATATTTCTTTTTCCAATAACCAGTTTAAATTTTAGCGATTTTTAATATCTAATCTACTGACGGTTCAAAATTGATGAAATCAATATAATTTATTTTATCCTTAGTTTCTTTTGAAAATTTAGCATTTTCAAACGTTTTTATGATAACTAATTTTTCTTCTTTAGTTAGCAACCATAGTTTTGCAATAAATTCATCTAAAGTAATCGTTGATAACAAGTCATCCTCCTCCATTATTCTAAAATCATTTTTTTTTGAATACAAATCATATTTGGATTCATATAATAGATCTTCAGATATTTTAAAGAATTGCTTGAATGCAAAGTCTTCAAAATCATTGGTTACAAGATTAAGATTTTCTTTTCTTAAAAAAACATTAATACCAGAGTATGTAACATTTTTTAAAAAAATACGAAATACTCTTATTTGAGAATTAAATTGTATCTGGTCTTCATTGTAATTTATTGCTACTAAATAAAAACCTGTTAGTAAAGAATTTTTACTAATTAGAAAATGTTCTTTATTGACTGTCATTTTTGATACCCTAAATTATAATTTTATAAATTTGTTTATTTTATTGCCTATTCTTATAATATACACTCCTGAGGACAAACCCGAAACATCAATTCTTTCTTTCCACTCGGTTTCTAAGACTTTTATGCCGAGAGTAGAGAAGATTTCAATTTTCCCAAATTCAATATCCGAATTTAAAAAAAGCACATTTTCAACTGGATTAGGAGAAAATTTTAATAATAATTCATTATTTTTATTAAATTCTTCGATAATTCCAGCTGTATTATCAACAAAATGATAAACAGAAATACTTGCCGGCCTTGCTTCCATCAAATAAAAATTGTTTGGAAAGAATTCTTTTATGCAAACAAACCTTTCATCAATAGGTAAACCTTCTTTTTCGTCCCAAATTAAATCACCGTCTTTATTAAGTTTAGCAATATATTTATCTTTATCCGATTGACCATTGGTTTTAGCTGAACCAATAATAAAAAAATCCCCATTCGATGTTTCAATAACCTTTAAGGGGTGGACAAAGTAACTATCCTTGCCAAAATTTTTCCTCCATTTTATTTTACCCTGAGAATCAAATTTTGAGATAAAACTTTTACCATCTATACCAACAAAAACAATACTTCCATCTTTTGTTGTACAACAACAAGTAATAATACCAGAATAGAAAATATATTTCCATTTTATTTTTTCCACTGAATCAATTGCCATTATATATGCAGAAAGAGTATCTGGCTTATTTTGAAATAGCATTTGTCGGTTTCCATAACAATAAAAATTATTATCAGTACCATTTGTAAAACCCTCTATTTCAAATTTTTCCTGAGACCAAGTTTTTTGAGTTGAATCATAAATGCTCTTCGTAGAATCCAGAATAACACTCTTTAAAAATTTCCCGCTCTCATCATACCTGTTGAAAGTAGAGATAGATTCAATTTCAGGTTTTGAAGTTTGAATAACAACAGGTTGTCTGTTGTTATCAATCCCCAAAGGAAACAAAGACATCAATGTGTTTTTTGGAGCAGAAGAATCTGAAAAATTACTAATTTGATATCCACCTTGAGTAAATTTCCGAACATTTAAAACTTGTGCAGTATAAAACATATCCTTATAGGTATACAATGCATGCTCAGATAATATTATAATATTAGTATCTCTATCAATAAAAATGGTTTTCGGCAACAAACGTTGTGAGTCAGCATTAAACACATTAAAAAAATAAACCTTCCCAGTTGTATCGAATTTTGAAAATATTCCACCAGCCCAAAAAGTAGTATCATTTGTGTAGTTGCAAAGAAGGTAAAGATTAGCTCCTTGTACTAACAGAGAAAATTCAGTTGCAGTTGAAATTCTTTGTTGTGGAGTAAACAAAGCAATTCGATTCAAATTAATCGAAGAAAATAAATTGGTAGATAGTATTATACTAATGATAAATGGTAAAATTATTATTCTTTTACTTATTGATCTACTTTCCATAATTAATACTCCATTTAATTAGAGAGTAGTATTTATTGTAACACTACTCTCCCAGTTTAACAAATTAATTCGAAATAAGAAATGCACCATAGTAATTAGATCCGGCTATTTCAAGAAATAAATAATATATTCCAAATTTCAAATTATTTAATTTCAATTCGATTTCGTTAAGTCCTTCATTTATTTTTATTTTAGAATAAGTTTCAACATTAAAACCACTTATGTCAAAAATTTTAATCTCTGCAAAACCAAGTGTTTTATATTGAAATTTCACACTAATTTTATTATTGTATGTAGGATTAGGCGATATTTGTATTGATGTAACTAATTCCTCTTTCTTTGATTGTATTTCTGGAATAATTCTCCATGTTTTACCTCTATCGTTTGATTGATAGCTTCCAATGCTCTGATTTTTAAAAATTATTTTAGTAAATGGATTTTCAGTAAAGCGCAACTTTTGCCATTTTTTTCCTTTATCTAAAGAGAAAAAATATTCTCCTTGATAGTTTTTGTACATCATTTTATTGTAATTGATTTCAGAAGAAAATCCTTCTTGCATTGCAATAATAAAGATGAACAATATTATATAAACAATTATATTTTTCATTTTATCCTCAATAAATTAATGTACGATTTGGCTACCACCAAGATTTAAGAAATTCAATTCGCAAGTTGGTTTGCAAGGTACAACCCATGTGTCTTCTAAATGTGGTGTCCATGAATCAGAAATATGACTACTCCAATATTGGTAACACCCAACATCAGAAATTGGATTACCCAAACATTCTGGAGTAGGACTCAAAAGTGATTTATCTTCAGTATGAATTAATGTTCCTGTAGCTCTATCAATACAGAATTTATTAACAACCCTGCAGCATTCAGTTGCAGAACAATCCATCGGACGGTAAGCCCATCCAGCCCCTCCATCATCAAAAGTATAATAACCAACGCAACAACCCCTACAGGCTCCCTTAACATAAGATATTCTAATATGATCGTATCTAGGACTTCCATTTGGATAAGTACAATACAAAGTATCTTTACAACAAGGTGGAGCATTCCTTAAACCTGAATTGAATTCAATAAATCTTTGTCTAGCCATTAAAGCATAAAGATCATGTTCAAATTGTGACTGATGGTCTGCATCCCATGTTGGAACTCCGGTGTTGAGGTAGTTTTTTAATGCAACACAACAGGTATCATTATTTTTTTCCCCGATTACATAGCCCAACATGAAATGTTGAATCTTTTTGGGATTACTCATACAAACTCTGAACTTGTACCTAATTAATATAGGACAACACGGATAATTAGGATGCACGGCTATTGCAGTATCATATTTCCAAACATCCCATTGTCCACATGAATCCAATTGACTATCATAACAAGGAGGAGAATTTTGTAAAGTATCGCAACAATTTGGTAGAATACTAACCAATTTTGCCATGTCTGTAATATATTGTGGAGCAGATGCTGCTTCAACATTCACTAACCAAGGATCGAATGGAGGTTGAGCGAATATTAAATTAGACAGCACAATAAAAGTTGATATAATAACAACTATTTTTTTCATAATTTTTTCTTCTAATTTTAAAAAAAATATTTAATTTTGTATTCTGATAAATCACATTTATTTAAACAGACCTATGGTTTATCTCCGGTGCAGTCGCAGGGGGTTAAACCCTTTCGACTGTGCTTTTATTGTACTGCTCCAGCGTGAAATGGAATAATGAATAAAATATTAATGAGTTTTTAAGGGATATGAAACAGGTTAATTTTGTAGAAATTGAGAGCATCCAACGACTGCCCTTCAATCATTAACCCGTATATCGGAATATTCCTGACAAGTTGCACTCCTGCAGAGCCTGTTTCCGCTTCTTCCGACAATTTAAAAATAAGTAAAATAATTGAATTATCCAACTTTCTTTTAAGCCTTCCAATACAATCCGTATTTTTTCCTCTGCATTGTACCTTTTTGCTGTCTGCCTTTTGATGTCTCTCACGACACTCCCAATTGTAGTTTTCTTTTTCATCTTATTACCCTTTCTTTAATAAAATATTTCTAAAAACTATCCAACTAATTTTATGCCATTTTGGTATGCCTTATTCTGAAGTCAAACAGTTAAACATCGATTTATTTTCTGTTTACCAAGCTAACAAATCATTTTCTTTTAGTGTTTACTTTAGATATCCAGGTAATTGTAAAAATGAAGAGTTTTAGAAAAGAACTATGGTTCGAGACGAAAACAAGGCGTGCATTTATTAATATTACGCCGCAGGTCGAGCAAGCTATCGACGAAAGCGGCATCAAAGAAGGTCTTGCGCTCATAAACGCAATGCACATTACTGCAAGCGTTTTCATTAATGACGACGAATCGGGTTTGCAGCACGATTATGAAGTCTGACTTGAAAAATTAGCACCGGAAAAGCCTTGTTCGCAATATCGCCATAATGGATTTGAAGACAATGCTGATGCCCATTTGAAAAGGCAAGTAATGGGACGGGAAGTCGTTGTTGCAATTACAAATGGGCGACTCGATTTCGGCACTTGGGAACGGATTTTTTACGGTGAGTTCGACGGAAAACGAAGAAAAAGAGTTTTGGTGAAAATCATTGGGGAATAATCCCACTATCTCTTTTTTTCTATGTTTTTCTATATTGCGATAGAGCCAAATTAATAGATGTTTAAGCTCTCGGGTGGAAACTGCGATGCACTTCTTTTATAAAATCGCGGTCGAGATGGGTATATATCTGAGTAGTTGAGATGTCCGAATGACCAAGCATTTCTTGAACCGCCCTTAAGTCTGCCCCGCCTTCCAATAGATGAGTGGCAAAAGAATGGCGAAAGATATGTGGATGGACATTTACTTCAATCGAAGCTATTTTCGCATAATTGTCAATTATTTTCCATACTCCCATTCTTGTCAAAGCGCCTCCACGCTGGTTTAAAAATAGTGTTTCCTCACTTTTTCCCGGTTTCATCAGATATGGCAAACTTTGGTGAAAATATGTATCAAGCCATCTAAGTGCTGATTGACCAATAGGTACTATCCTTTCCTTAGAACCTTTACCAAAAACCCGCACTATTTCGGCTTCTTTGATAATGTCTCTATGTTTTAAATTGATTAACTCGGAAACCCTAAGCCCGCAAGCATACAGAGTTTCGAGCATAGCGCGATCGCGTATGCCGGCTGGTATGCTCGTGTCGGGAGCTTCGAGGATCCTGCATATTTGTTCATAGCTCATCACATCAGGAATTTTTCGCCTTGATTTCGGTAATTCCACTTTTTCGCTAATATCTTTTTCTATACCACCCGTGCTAAAAAGAAACTTGTAAAACATCCTTATTGACGACAAATATCTTGCTCTACTTGCGCCGCTTAAGCCAAGTTTGCCAAGAAATATTATAAAATCGCTTATATCTTTTGAGCTAGCTCTGGCATAACTGTTTATATTGTTTGTACCGAGAAACTCGGCAAGTCGTAAAAGATCAGTTTGATAAGAAGTCCGTGTATTCTCTGAAAGCCCTTTTTCGAGGGTAATGTAATGAAGAAAGCTTCTAAGCTCGCGCTGGATTTGCTTGTTAATTTCCATCGATTTGTTACTTGTTAATTTCCATTTATTTAAAGCTAATCTTAAGAATTGAAAAGTCATCTTGCAACTTGTTGTTTGTGCTATTATTTTTCACGTGATCATAAATTAGCTTCAATTCATTATCATTATTCTTGAAAGCATCAGCTAAAAACAGCTTGAAAGAATCGTAACTCCATATTAATTTGTTGTTTTTTTGTAATTCATATACTCCATCAGAAAAAACAAATAGGTGGAATGGGCAAGCGCCATTATATTCATCACCTGTGAAATTACTATCGGGTAGAAATCCGACGGGATGATTTCTATTGTTTAGCTCAAGAACTTGGCCTTGTGAATCAATTAATATCGAAGATGGATGACCGGCAGAGCAAAACTTCAATTTTCTGCTCGAACGATGGAAAACGCCATACCAGATGGTGAAATAATTGTTGTTGTGTTCGTTCATCTGATAAACTTTGTTTAGCGATGTAAAAACTTTTTCGGGATTGCGGAAATCAGTTTTTGGGAGTGTTTGCTGGCGGAGCATGTTTTGTACAGAAACCGATTCGAGCGCCGAACTAACGCCGTGTCCGGATACATCGAGCAGATAAATAGCAAAATGCTCGCTGTCAATCCAATGATAGCCGAAAGAATCACCACCAAGCTCGGCTGAAGGAGCAAAAAGCCATTCAGCTTTTATGTGATCAGTATCAATAAAAGCTGGTAGTAGCGATTTTACGTAGTTAGAAGCACTAGCCAAATCAGTTTTGAGTATCGATAAATATCTATCTTTGAGCAAGTTAAGATTAATTAACTTAGCATTAGCCTCTTCTATATCCTTCACACTTTTTTCAATTAGCTCACGAGAAAACTTAAGGTCGAGATGTGTCTTTATTCTCGCTATAAGCTCAAGTTGATCGAATGGTTTTGTGATGTAATCGACTCCTCCGACCTCAAAGGCATGCAAAAGGTCTTTTGTATTGTTTTTGGCTGTTAAAAAGATAATTGGAATATTGACATAATTAGGATTGCTTTTTATATCAGTGCAAACTTCAAAACCGTCCTTGCCGGGCATAGAAATATCGAGGATAATCAAGTCGGGCTTTATATTTTCAAGCAGCTTCAAAGCGTTGTAACCGTTTTCCGCCATTGATATCTGATAGTTTTCTTTATAAAGTATCGAACCGATAAGCTGTAAATTGCGTGGATTGTCGTCCACAATAAGCAGTAGTGGTTTTTGCTTATGATTCTGTTTCTGTTTCATCTTTCTTTACCGGAATTTCTTTGTATTTAACTCTTGAATGACTTTTCCCGACTAAGTGTTTTAAACTGGTATTCTTGATAATTTTCAAATCGCTCAAGCTGATGTTTGATTCGTCAAATTGCCCATCGAGAAATCGCTCTTTGATAATGGAATCTATTGCTTTCTCTAATTGTTCGGAAGTAATGTTTTTTACTTTTGAGAGTGCTTCTGCAGAATCGCAAATCATAATAATAGCAGTTTCTCGATTATCTGGTTTCGGGCCAGGATATCGGAAATCGGTTTCGTTTACATCATCGGGATTTGCAGCTTGCTCGAGGGCTTCGGCATAAAAATGCTTTATTAGCGTTGTGCCGTGGTGCATAGGTATAAAATCGACAATTCTCTGTGGCAGTTTATAGCTATGTGCTAATCTAATGCCTTCTTCGACATGCCCCTTGATTGCCTCGACACTCTTTCTTGGCGAAATAAGATCGTGCTTGTTTTCAATGCCAATCTGGTTCTCTGTAAAATATTCTGGCTTTACCATTTTGCCAATATCATGGAAATATGCACCAACCTTAGTCATCAATGGGTTAGCTCCGATGGCGCTGGCACATCTTTCTGCGAGAAGTGCCACACCTTGTGTATGTTGATATGTGCCTGGGGCCATATCGTTGAGCTTTAGTAGCAGCGGATGATTTAGATTATTATATTCTTGCAGTTTTAAATCGGTGGTGATATTTGTCGTTCGTTCTATTAAAAAAAGCAATCCGAAAGTAACTATTGGTGAAATAGCTGAATTAATCGAGGCAAGTATAAGTTTATTTAAAATTACAGTGATTTCATCAGACCTTTCCAATCCTATACTGACAATGCCAACAACAAAGCCGATAAACATATACAGAATTGAAGAATACATCTGGGTTCGACTTTGTATGTCCCTGACAGAATAAGCCGCTAGCGAGCCTGCAAACAGCATTACTAGAGCTATCTCGTAGTCTGAACCGCGAATGCCTGCTAACATCATGGACATTGCCACAGTAGTGTAAAACGCAGTTCGTGAGTCAAACAAAATAGCTGAAAGCATCGACAATGATGGTATCAAGACAAAATATTCTATTGGCAATGGTGTGGGAATACGCAAGCTTAGCCATGACATTAATCCCGTGAAAATCAATAGGGAAGATAGGATTGCTAGTTGCAAGTTATTGTTATATATTCTTTTTCTTATATAAAATATATAAAGGAATAAAATTAGAACTAAAATGAAGGAATGAAGAAGGCTACCCAAGAAATGCCACAAATCGAAAATTGTCGTTCTTTGCAAGAGGTCTGCTTTGTAATATGATTCTAATTGAGCTATTCTTTCAGGAGATAACGGTTCACCATAAGATATGATTTTGCTGCCTTCTTTTACAACACCCAAAGAACGCGCCACGTTTTCCACTGCAAGTTGCGAGTATTTTTCTGTTAATGATTCAGAAAAAATTAGATTGGGGAATGACAAGCCCTCGACAATTTCTTCAGCCATTTGCAGTTCTAACTCGGAAAAAACACTTTTTAAAGTTTCTTTAAATTTTTCTTTGAAGGTAACATTGTCAGTTAGATATTCCGATGCATAAGCTTTTTTCACATTAGCTTGTGTTTCAAGATAGACTATGCTGGTGCTTATTTCCTTTACTGATTGGTTTACGAAGCCATAAAGATAAATCTTATGAAGGTAATCTTCAATATTATCCTGGATTTTCTTTATCGATTGAGTACGTTTTCGCTTGCCCTGCTGGAAAAAAGTTTCAAGCTGTTGAATGGGAAACAATTCGCTAACTATGCCTAAATTGCTGAAGTCAATGCTATCAAAACTTCGTTCAGATATCGTGTCAGATACAGCTTTTAATTGATTTAAACGGCTTGCAAGCAATTCGTAAGCTTTGTTTTCGTTGTTGCTGCTCAACTGATAAACATTTGGGGATTCGCTCCTTGCATTGGCTATATCGAGCTGGTACTGCTTTGAAGATTTATAGACCGGAAAGCTATAGCTTGCTATTATTGTTTTTCCATTCCAAATATTATTCCCGGAAATCTTAACCTCAGGAATACCTGTCAAGCCCATATCATATTGAAAAGAAAAAAATAATGAACATATTAGCACAGTGGCTAAAAAAACAATTAATTTTAACGTCTTTGAATCTCGCGATAATTCTTCAGGATTGACTTTTGTTTCCTGATTTGTGTTGCTTAAGTTCTTGAACAAGGTCAGCTTCGTTTTCATAATATCCGATTAATGATTATTTCTTTTGATTTAAATATATCGTTTAATCAGCAAATATAAGAAAATTTATTTAGTGTTGTTTAATTTATATTCTTTTTTTAAACTTGCTCTTATAACAGAAAATTTATAATTTTGCTTTTTTTTAAATAAATAGCAAAATAATATGCAAGTAAATGTGAAAATATGTAGAGTCAAATCTGATAAGACGGACATTCCACTCCCTCAATACGAAACTGCCGGCTCGGCTGGTATGGACATTCGTGCAGATATAAATGAGGCAATGGTTTTAAAACCAAAAGAGATTTGTTTGGTGCCAACTGGCTTGGCTATTTCACTCGAAAATGGTTACGAATGTCAAGTTCGCTCTCGAAGTGGTCTTGCGGCAAAATATGGCATTTTTGCTTTGAATGCTCCCGGCACAATCGATAGCGATTATCGGGGAGAGATCAAAGTCATTCTTGCCAACTTTGGAGATAAAAGCTTTAGAATCGAGCGTAGCGATAGAATTGCTCAGCTTGTGGTGGCAAAATATGAAAAAGTGAGATGGATAGAAACAGATTCTCTCGATGAAACCCGTCGCGGCTCTGATGGATTTGGCAGTACTGGAATTGATTAAAACTTTTTTACCTTTAAACCTATTAAGCATTTTAAAAATATTAATTATCAAGTTTCAACCGGTAAAATTCAATTTCTTCAAAGCTGCTGCCATTGAAAACATTCTGCTACTGACTGCTTTGCCTATGCTTGTAACGTCGAGTATTTCAGCATTTATCTTAAAATTAATAGCTGACCTTGGCATTGACGGGGCTATTGCACTGCTTGGATCTTGAATAAATACCTTACCTTTGCCTGCTGCAATCTGTGCCGCTCCTCGCGAGCCGTCAGCACCAAGCCCAGTGAGAACGACTCCAATACAATATTTACCAAAGCATCTCGAAGCACTTGCAAACAAGGGATCAGCGGCGGGCTTGCAAAAATTTATCTTTGGTCCGTCATCGAGGTATATCTGCAGGTTTTCTTTTTCGATTATGATGTGTTTGTCGCCTGGAGCAAGGTAAATTTTTCCTGATTGCGAAGGCATACCATCTTCTGCTACTATGATTTTATGCTGCGTTAATCCTTCTAATCTGCTTGAAAGTGATTCGAGCATCCAAGCAGGGCCATGCTGGATTATATAAAAAACACCATCAAATCTTTGTGGTATCTCCTTAAAAAATGTAGTTAGGGTTGGCGGTCCGCCGGTGCTGACTGCAATAACTGTTGCCGGGAATGGAGGTAGGGCTAAAAGAGCTTCGTCGGAAACACCTTGCGGGATAGTTTGTGGCTCGGATTCCAACTTTTTTAAAGATTCTTCCAGTTGTTGAAGAAGCGACTCTTTGTTAATTGGTTTGAAAAAATAAGCATCTGCACCTGTTTCGATAGCTATATTTTGCGCCTGACGGGAAATCTTTGAGGTTATCATAAAAATAATTGGCGAATAACTTAGTATGTCCCTAATCATTTTTATAAGTTCAATGCCATCAATTTCAGGCATTATCCAATCGGTGATGACTACTGAATAATGTTCCTTTTTTAATAAGCTCATTGCTTCTTTGGCGCTTGTTACAGCATTTGCATCATAACCGGAAGCGCTGAGAAAACGCTGGAAATACTTGCCAGTATTCTCATGGTCTTCGACTATCAATATCTTATGTTTTACTCCCAAAGATTTATGGTTATTAATAAAAAATAACAATTAATACAAGTTAATAAATTTATTTCTAATTAGCAATAAAAATATTAATATTAATAGCATTTACAAATTATCAAAAAAATGGAAGCACTGTTAAAAAAAATTATTATTTTTGCAAACTAATAGCTTATTATGTTTCAATCAACAAAAAAATAATGGAACTATCTCAATTTATCAGAAATATCCCCGATTTTCCTGTTGCTGGCGTTCAGTTCAAAGATATTACAACACTTCTAAACAACCCGACAGCATTAAAGCTTGCATTCGACCAAATGGCAGAGAAGCATCGAGTCGAAAAAATTGACCAAATCGTTGGTATGGAATCTCGCGGCTTTATCTTCGGAGTGCCTCTTGCTTTTATTCTTGGCTGTGGTTTCGTGCCAATTCGCAAGCCCGGCAAGCTTCCAGCAGAAGTTATAAGGGAGGAATATTCTCTCGAATATGGCACTAACTCTCTCGAAATCCATAAAGATGCCTTCCAGCCCGGCAGTAACATACTGATTGTCGATGACTTGCTCGCAACAGGTGGGACAGCTAAAGCGGCGGCTAATTTGATATCAAAACTCGAAGGGAATATTGTTGGTTTTGACTTCCTTATCGAAATAGAATTCTTAAACGGAAGAAAGCAAATTGAAAATTATAAAATAAATAGTTACATTATATTTTAGCTTTTATCAGTTTATTACCTCTTTTTGTAAAATTTTTTTTCACTTTCTCCAATAATTTCCTATATTATTTGTTGCAAAATAAAAAAAGTTGTATTTTGTCTTTTTATTATTTAGGTATATCAAAAAAAAAGCGATTTTTAAAAAGAATATTATTGTGTTTATCACATAGTAAGAATTAATTAACTATATACAAATCAAAGGAGAAACAATGACAGGTATAGTAGGATGGGGCTCTTATGTTCCTGCGTATCGCATCACTTCTGCGACGATAGCCCGTCAATGGGGTTCAGATCCCGCTACAATGGAAAACGGACTGCTAATCAAAGAAAAGACGGTGCCTGGCAGGGATGAAGACACCATAACAATTGCCGTAGCGGCGGCAAAAAATGCGTTGAAACGCGCCGGTATCGACCCGCAGAAAATTGGTGCTGTCTATATTGGCTCTGAATCGCATCCTTATGCTGTGAAACCTTCAGGTACCATTTTGATCGATGCCCTTGGCATCGGTCCAGATGTCCATGTTGCCGATTTCGAGTTTGCTTGCAAAGCAGGTGCCGAAGCGATGTTCGTATCTTATAGCCACGTGAAAGCTGGCAATATGGAATATGCAATGGGTATTGGTGCAGACACTTCACAAGGCGCACCCGGTGATGCTTTGGAATATTCCGCTTCGGCAGGTGGTTCGGCATTCATATTCGGGAACAAAGATGTAGCTGCCGAAGTTTTGTTTACACATTCTTTTACAAGCGATACTGCCGACTTTTGGCGCCGTGAATATCAACATTATCCACGTCACGGTGGACGTTTCACAGGCGAGCCGGCATATTTTAAACATATTCTTGGCTGTGCAAACGCTTTGCTAGAAAAATCTGGTTTAAAGCCTAGTGATTTCGCACAAGCTGTATTCCACATGCCAAACGGCAAGTTTCCGCTAAAAGCAGGCAAAACTCTTGGTTTTACCAATGAGCAAATGATGCAGGGATGGGTGGTAAATACAATGGGCAACACTTATTCCGGCTCCTCACCCACAGGCTTGGCGGCTTGCCTCGATGTGATGAAACCCGGCGAAAGAGTATTTATGATTTCTTTTGGCTCAGGTGCAGGCAGCGATGGCTTCATTTTCCAGGCTACTGAAAATATCACAGCAAAACAGGATCTAGCTCATAAAACACGCGAAATTCTCGATGGAAAGAAAATCTATCTCGATTATGGAAAATATGTTGCTTTTAGAAAGAAAATTCGTTTCAACGAAGCTTAATAATACATTGAATTATAAATATTTTAAAACATATAAATTTGAATAAATGAAATTAAATTTTAATAACGGAGGAAAAAAATATGCGTGACGTTGCAATAGTAGGCGTTGGCATGACAAAATTCGGTGAGCTTTGGAATCAGAGCTTGCGAGATATTTTCGCAGAAGCCGGACTGAAAGCCATGGAAAGCGCCGGTATTGACAAAATCGATTCTCTATATGTAGGTGCGATGTCAAGCGGTTTATACAATCGACAAGAGCATCTCAGTTCGCTTATGGCAGATTATCTTGGACAAAGAGGTGCCGCTGCCGCTCGCATCGAATCTGCTTGCTCGTCTGCCGGGCAAGCCGTTCGCATCGGCTATCTTGATGTTGCTTCTGGCATGAGCGACATCGTAATGGTCGGCGGAGTTGAAAAAATGTGGGATGCCGACGACGGCTCGATGGTCCTTGCCACTGCTGCTGACCAAGAGTTCGAAGCGTTTCACGGGGTTACATTCCCGGGACTTTATGCTATGATAGCTCGTGCTTATATGCACCAATACGGTTTGACTCGCGAAGAGCTTGCAGCTGTTCCTATCAAAAATCACAAACATTCTATTGGAAATGAATATGCCCAATATCCATTTGAAATATCGTTAAGGACAGTTTTAACATCTGCAATGGTAGCCGATCCGTTAAGATTAATGGATTGTTCGCCAATAACAGACGGAGCTGCAGCCCTTATTCTAGTACCACTCGACCAGGCTAAAAATTTCACTGATAAGCCTGTGAAAATCAAAGGCGTTGGCGCTGCAACCGGTCCAATTGCCTTACACGACCACAAAGACCTTACCCGTCTTGATGCTGTCAAGCTATCGGCTGATAAAGCATACAAAATGGCTAGAGTAAGCCCTGCAGACATTAGTTTTGCTGAAGTTCACGATTGCTTCTCAATCGCAGAAATAGTGGTTGCCGAAGAACTCGGATTTTTTGAATATGGCACTGCCGGCAAGGCAATTGCCGAAGGGCAAGCAACACACGGTGGAAAGCTTGTAATAAATTCATCAGGTGGCTTAAAAGCAAAAGGGCATCCTGTCGGCGCAACTGGCGCAGCTCAATTAATCGAAGCATTCAAACAGCTTCGTGGCGAAGCAGGTGTTCGCCAAGTAAAAAATGCTAAAATTGGAATGACTCAAAATATGGGCGGTTCCGGTGGAAGTTCTGTTGTACACATCTTGGAGGTAGTATAATGGCAAATAGTCAAAGATATACACGAGAGATACCACGTCGCTATCGTCTCGAGGCACAAAAGTTTGAATGTGGCTGCGTTTCGCTTGCCAATCGCTATATCTGCCCCGATAAATCTTGCAAACATAGCGAAAAAATCACCCTTAGCGGCAAGGGCAAGATTCTTTCTTACACAGTCGTCCACATTGCAGCCGACGATTTTGCAAAAGAATCACCATTCCCTGTTGCAATCATTGAAACCGAAGAAGGTGCCCGCCTGACTGCTCAAGTAGTCGATTGCGACGAAAAAGATCTTAAAATCGGCGCCGATGTTCAGCTTGTCTTCCGAAAAATAATGGAAGAAGGCGCCAGCGGCATCATCAATTATGCTTACAAAGCAATATTAGTCTAATTAGATCTACCTACAATAAAAAAAGCCCGTTTCTTGCGACAAACGGGCTTTTTTTATATTTGATTTATCTTTCTATCTACATACAAACAACAAATTTATTTTACTATCATCATTGTTTTTGAATCAGTGAAGCCTGGGGCAGTAAGAGTATAATAATAAAGCCCTGAAGAAATGTTATGCTTCCTGGGGAAGAAATCTACTTGATGTTCACCAGCAGTTACCGTTGCATCTAAAAGAGTAGCTACATGGTTACCGAGCATATCGACAACATTAAGTTGGACATGGGCTTCTTTTCCAGCAAAAAATCTGATAGTTGTCTGGTCCTGAAATGGATTAGGATTGTTAGGTAAAAGCGAAAAGCCGTAATTGACACCCTGCATATCGTCCAAGCCCTTGATAGGATGGGTTACTATACCATCGTTCAGGTCGAAAGTTGGTTTGTCGTTTTTAATGACAACGACAATGCTTTTTTTGTTGAAGGAACTGCAAAAATTGAATGTAACTGTGTAAATGCCGGCGTCTTCCATTGTGGCATTAGGTTTGCGAAAGCTTTTTCCTTTAAAGGGAAGAGGAACACCATCTTTAAACCATTGGACATTCAGTTCTTCTGCGGACATTGAAGTATTAACGTCAAGTTCAACAGTGCCACCAACCACAAATGTTTTGGTTTTTACTATTTCGCCGTAGGCGTCATTAGCCGATGCCCGCCAGGTTACCAACAAAAAAACCGCAAGGCAAGCAAATAATGTGCTCAAAGTAGTTCTTTTTACTGTTCTCATAATAAATCCTTATATATGTTAAATAAAACATCTCTTCTTTAAAGCAAAACACAATTTAATATAAGAAAAATATATAACCAAATGAATTCATATATTTTTTACAAATATAGCTAAAAAATTCTTTAAAACATCAAATACCGAACTATAATACTGTCTTTGACGAATCGAATTACTTAATAAGTGCAATAGCTCTCAAAAAAGTTTCATTTCCAGACAAAAATCTGACATAATAAATACCCTGGGCAAACATCGAGCCATCTATTCTTATAGTTTCGTAATTTCCTGCTTTTGCATTATATTCAATCTTATTACAAACCTGCTGACCAAGTGAGTTAAAGATAGATACTTCAATATCTTGACTTTTTTCGAGGAAGAACTGAATATCGAAATAATCGGCTGTGGGATTTGGATAAATATTAAAGAAAATAACATTTTTTTTATTATCTGGCTGTTTCTCAGGCTTTACTCCCAAATCAATGTATTTCAAAGTGTCAGCAATAAACCACACCCTTGTATGTAGCCCGCTTGACGCAGCCGTCCAGTTGCTGTTTATCAATGAATTAAAATCAGAAGAATCGATTGGACAAGGCAGCCATTTTCCCGTTTCGCTATTATATAGCGTTATTTTGTCGCCTGCAGCCAAAAAATATGTTGGATTTGATGTATTCGACAAGAAACAAGGATATGTCAGCATTGAAAATGCCTCATAGTTTGTATCAATAATCCAATCTGAGTTTTTTAAATAAGCAAAGTATGATTTATTAATGTTCGATAGCAGAGCCATAGCGCCAATATCTTTATGATAATGAATCAGATTAACAGAGAAATTTGTATCAAATTGCTCGAAATCCCAACTTCTTCCAAAATCGCTTGAGTGAAAAATCTTTCCTTTAGTAGTGCCTATAAATATATTGTTATCTGATGCAAATAATGATTCTTTTTGCAATTCTTCGCCTTTTCCAACATCGATTTTGCTTGCTTTGTGCCAATTCTTGCCAATATTTTCGCTAATATAGATTTCTGCATTTGCAGCACCATCATCAATTAAAACAGTTTTTTCTGAATTAGCTATTACGAAGTTGGTTGCAGATATTAAACCATTGGGAAGAGGGATTGTTTGCCAACTTTTTCCATAATTATTAGTTTTCATTAGTAAGCCTGATTTTGCATTATCGCGATGCGAAGCAAGAAGAATAGCTGACTTAGTGCCTAAAGCAATTATTTTTGTTTTCAGTCGATTATCGTATTCTTCCAAATTAGTGATAACTCCGGAAGTGATGACACCGGCACTGTTAGCGACAAAGAAAAACGGTTTACCGTCTAATCTGATGCCCGTAGCCCATACTGAATTTATTTCCGTAGAAGATATATTTTCAATTAGTAGCCAGCCGGTCTCACCGTTTTTATTGTGAATATTTGTATTAGTAGGAATTATGGCGGCATTCTGTTCAGGTGCAATGAGCAAAGGAATCTTAAGCAACTGATAATTGATATATTCATTGCTTGAAAAAGTAATAATTAGCTTTGCCTCGCTATCGTACCATTTTGCTAGATTGGTTGAAAAAATGGATAATTCGATTTGCTTTTCTTCTAATGTATTTATAGAATCTAAAAGAAGAAAAGGATTAATTACAGAAACTTTTCCGTCAATGGAGCTAATTTCAATAGATATATTTTTTGCAGGGGCAAGCCAGTTTTTAATAGTTAATCTTATTTTTGCAGTGTCATTAGCGGATAAGAAACCATTTTCATTATTAATCAGTGTATTAGTAAACTCAATGCCAGGTGTCGTTTTGCCGGAATCAAATTTAATATTATACTCAAGCGCTTTTTCCACATTTAATCTTCCGAAAGCAAGTTTTTGCGATGGAGAATCATCTTCAAAGAAAATTCTGTCTGAAGTTGAGCGTAATTGATGAAAAATCTGTCGTGGCAACCAATCTGGGTGAATAGATTTCACCAAGCCGGCTGCGCCACTTACAAATGGAGCAGAAAACGAAGAACCGCTACCAACAGAGTATCTGTTGCCCGGACGGCAAGTTTGGATTTCGCTGCCTGGTGCATAAACTCCTGTTAAAACGCCGTAATTTGAAAAATTGGCTAAGCTGTCATCTTTGTTTGAAGCCCCAACATACATTACATCAAGATAATTTTCGTAATGATAGCTCGTTTCGTCGATATTCTGAGCATTATTGCCTGCTGAGTTAACTAAAAGCACACCATGGCGGGCGACTGTTTCGACTATTTCGCGGTCGGCTGGTGAAAAGCCAAAGAAACTCCAGCTACAATTTATTACGCTAGCTCCCATCATTGCTCCGTATAGCACTCCTTTATGCTCAAGAGCCGAAAAACCAAGATCGCTGGCGATTTTTACAGGCAAAAGTTTGCAATTGGGTGCAGAAGATGCCATACCATAATAATTATTTGTTCTCGCAGAAATGCAGCCGCCAATAAATGTCCCGTGGGCGAGTCTTGTGTCGATGTCGTCTATCCTCGTGTCGTTGTCTCCAGTTATTTTGCCTAAAGAAAAATCAGTATATGATGTATTACCGAGAAAATCCCAACCGTGGACATCGTCGATAAAGCCATTGTTGTCGTCATCAATGTTGTTGCCTGGTTTTTCGCCCGGGTTGATGAAGACATTTTCAGACAAATCCTCGTGCATCCAATCATAATCGGCATCGACCAAAGCAATTATTACATTACTATCTCCCATAGTTATGTCATAAGCGTCATCAATCTTAATGGTTCGCAGCTCTCTTTGCAGTTCCCATAATGAATCGTTTGGAAAAAAGTCGAAATGGCGGGTAATAACCGGACAGCAATATTCAATCTCTGGAGAAGTGCTGATAATTTTGCATACTTTTGTTACACTTATGGAATTTGCATATCTAATTTCGAAAATGCGTTGAAGAGAATTTGCATTATCTGTTTTATCTTTGAAAAAACTATATGGATTTTCGATACTTATAATCTCAAGAAAATCGAGGAAGCGCTTCAGATGTTCATTGTCTTTAATACTTTCCAAGAAATTATTTTTATAATACACACTTTTAATCTTAATTTGAATAAGATTTTTATGACAAAGATTATCGTCTTGGAAAAAGTTTAAATATCTGAAATTTAGCTTGTTGTATTCGCTGAAGGAACTTTGATTTGGACTTGAGGAATACAAATTCAGAGTAAATAATGGCAATAACAACAATCCCCAAATCCAGATGATTGAATAAGTAAATTTAAGACATATATAGATATTTTTCTTTTTAATGGTCATAATCAGAAACTTTTTATATTTTTGAGTTTTTCGTTATTATTCTGAGTTTAAAATTATGAAATCACTCGCACAAATCATTCCAATTAGTATATTTTATGAAAAGCAAATCATTTTTTCTTATTTTTGCAAGTAACAATTTATTAATTTATCTGAGGAACAAAGCAATGAAACTATTAATTGTTCTAATATGCGCATTGTTTTTTACTTTTCATGCTTTTTCACAAAATACAAGAACTGACCTAATGGCAAAATCAGAAAAAAGTGATGGCAAATACATCACAGATGCTAATGTCGAGCAGGCAAAAGAGGCAATTGGCAACGTCGCAGACAAGCAAAGACTCGAAAAAGGAGTTTCGCAAGTTGCTATGTTTTGGCAGGATAAAGATGGTTCACAAGAAGAATATATTGCCTTTTGCAAAGAGAACTACATAAATGATCCAAAGCAGCTTGAAACAACATTTAACCGTCTCCAAACGTTTTTTGAAACATTATTTGGGCATTTCAACAAAATATCGCTCGATCTGAAAGTGCCAATGCATCTCGATATTGGAGAAAATGTGCCTATTGACTTGATGTTTGCCAGCTATGAGCCAGGCGCACATCTCAACGATGATTTTTTTGAAAACAAAATTGCTTTTTATATCATTCTTAACTTTCCTTACTATTCTTTAAAAGAAAAGCAAGAACTTGGCGAAAAGTGGACACGCGAGCAATGGGCTTATGCACGACTTGGCGATATGTTTAGTTCGCGGATTCCTTCGCAATTATTGTTGAAAGAAGCGGAAACGATGGCTGCTGCCGATGCTTACATTTCAGAATATAATATATTTGCCGGCTATCTTTTGAACAATGATGGCAAGGAGTTGTTTCCTAAAGATATGAAATTGATTAGTCATTGGAACTTGCGAGATGAGATAAAATCACAATATGCCAAGCCAAATGGTATTGGTTCGCAACAAATGATTTATAAAGTTATGCAAAGAATCATTTTGCAAGAGATTCCCCGGAATGTTATCAATAGCAACAAATACTATTGGAATCCATTTAGTAACGAAATTTTTGATTTGAACAAGAAATTAATTACAACTACTCCTGTATTAGAGGCAGATACTCGATACGAGCATATTTTAAACAACTTCTATGCAGAGCGTGCCATAGATAAATATACTCCTTATTATCCGAGTTTTATTCAAAGAAAATTCGAAAGCGAATATGAATTGCCACAAGAAGCAGTCGAAAAACTATTTATTGAATTTGTTTCCAGCCCTGTTATCAAGCAAACTGCAGAATTCATTAAAAAACGCCTTAATCGCGATCTACAGCCATTCGATATTTGGTACGACGGTTTCAAAGCTCGCAGCGGAATAAACGCCGATAAACTGAACGAAATAACTCACAAAAAATATCCTGATAACAAAGCTTTTGCCAAAGATATTCCAAATATGCTCGTTAAACTTGGTTTCGACAAGACAAAAGCCGATTTCATTGCCAGTAAAATTGAAGTTGATGGCGCTCGTGGTGCCGGGCATGCCTGGGGAGCACAAATGCACTCCGAAAATGCTCACTTAAGAACTCGCATCAGTGATAAAGGAATGGATTACAAGGGTTATAATATTGCCGTTCACGAGTTTGGTCATACTGTCGAACAAACATTAACGCTCCACGATGTTGATAATTATATGATGTCTGGGGTGCCAAACACAGCTTTTACAGAGGCATTTGCTTTCATCTTCCAACATCGCGACCTTGATTTGCTTGGCATGAGCGAACCAGATAAGAATCAGAAGCATTTTGCGGCTTTGGACAATCTTTGGTCCTGCTACGAAATAATGGGTGTTTCGCTTGTTGATATGAAAGTATGGAAATGGCTTTATGAGCATCCAGAGGCAAGCAAAACCGACTTAAAACAAGCTGTGATAGCTATATCAAAAGAAGTTTGGAATCGCTATTTCGCACCCGTTTTCGGTATTAAAGACCAGTTGATTCTTGGCATTTATTCGCACATGATAGATACTCCGCTTTACTTATCTGCCTATCCTATTGGGCATTTAATCGAATTTCAAATCGAAGAGCAAATAGAAAACAAGAATCTTGCTATCGAAATGAACAGAATGTGTTCGCAAGGGAGATTAATACCCGAGCTTTGGATGGAAGGCGCTGTCGGCTCGAAAATATCAATAAAACCAACAATTAACGCTGCAGAAAAGGCATTGAAAGCTATTGGGAAGTAGTGCTAATTAGGAAATTAATTTTTTTTGGAAAAAGATATCTATTTTGATATAGCTATCAAACACAGAGAAATATTTTTATTTACCTGATTTTTTCCTATTATCTTCTTTGCATAGCAATTGGCAATTTTCTTCTGTTGTTTTTCCACCTTCGTGCCAAGGTTTTATATGGTCGGCTTCCATTTCTGAAATATTAAAATGCTTTTTACATTTTACACAAATGCCTTTTTGACGTTCATAGACTTTTTGCTTCATAGAATCAGTAAAAGCACGGATGGAAAGATATTTCTCTTTCATGGTTAGAATATAAGGATAAATTCCACTCTTTTTAGTTACATCGTCATCGGCTATTAACTTGGCGAGCCGTCAAGATAATCACTTCCAGAATTATAAGCAGCGCAACCTTTTTTGCTGAAATAACGCTTGGCATCAGTAACCCAGGAACCGGTATAAACAGCATTGCGCAATTCCTGGTCGGTTAGCCATTAACACCGTCTTCGGCATTATCCTTATAGCCAGCCGCAAGCTCTCTTACAGTGATTTCTTTTAATTCGATTTTCATAATTAATTTGATAAAATTTTATTTAAATAGTTTTCAATACGTGATTTGTTGTCAACTAAACTCGAAAATTGTTTTCCGCTGACATCCGAAAAACGAGCTAAGGTTTTTCTGCTAATAGTTTCTTGGTCTTCAAATATAGCTAAAGTTTGGAAAGATATATTCCACTTTTCATATTGTAATATATTAATCGTAACGTCTCTACATTTATTATCATTGTTGATGGCAAACAGAAATAGAGGTTTAGCTATGCCATTAATTTTGCAATCAATGGGAAACTTCCCTTTTGGGTCATATTCTACGTGGAAATAATCAAATACGAACCTTTTTTTATCAACCTTCTCTTCAATAAAATCTTTAAAATCCTGAATAAATGTTGAATGCACGAGCTTTTTAGTTAAATAGTTGATATCCGAAATTCGAACTAAAGATTGAATATATGAAAACAGTGAATCTCCCCATGAATCTTTCAGAGGAATAACTAAAGAACCATTTTCGATTATTACAGAGAATTGCGAAAGTACGTTTGAAAGAATTTTTGCTCTTGTGCCTTTTTCTAATGTATTAATGTCAATTTCGTAACTTAAATGCATTAATGTATGTCCCTCATCAGTCAAAATCCAATTGTCATTTAACTTTTTTAAAACAATAGAAAAAAATCACCGTCTTCAAATTGAAAAGGCGTAAAAACTTTAAATCTATTAATACCTTCTGGAACAAGGCGAATATCTGATGATATTTTATTATGAAACTCTTGTATTATTATATCGGTATCCATTATTAACTCCAATTAAAATAAGCTTGGTTGATTCGAAGCTGGTAAAATAATATTGCAATCTTTGATAAAGCAATTTAATGCAGAATGGATATCAGAGTATATTTTTGTCACTTCTGCATAATGCTCTTCTTTAAAACTATCATCGAGTTGATATCTTTCTGTTGCTTTATGTATATGAAAATCATAGAATTTCGGACATTTCTCAAGTTTATTTTGATGTTCATGGCTTTTGCCGTTATATCTGATTAGACGAAATAATACATTTGAATTTGAAGGAATATATCCTAAAATCAGAGAAAAATCAAGAGGGTTTTGTGTACTCTGTCTAATCATTATTTTGAATTTACTGCCATCCCCCTCTCTGAATTTCAACATCACATTCTTTATGTCCGAAATTACTCTTTGTCTTGGCTTTTGATAACATTTGGAATAAATCGTTTTGAATATATTTTGCCTCTGCGATTAAATTTGAAATTTCCAAATCAGTTAATATATCCTTTTTCATTTACTATTTTATCCTCTTGTTTCTAATTAATATCCTACGATAAATTAGGTAGCTACAATAGATAATACCAATATTCTTTTTGAAAATACAAATTGTTCTCTTCGCCTGTTGTTAGCCTTGCGCATTATCATCATCGACGGGGATGTCCCTCATTCGATAGCCGACGCCTCTGATGCTTTGTATAAGAGGTCTTGTGCCATCTTCGCTTTCCACTTTGGAGCGGAGTCGTTTTATATAAACATCGATAATGTTCGATTCAGGATCGAAATTGTGTTTCCAGACGTGTTGTATGATTGTGCTTCTGCTTAAAATTCGGTTTTTATTGCGGATAAGATACTCCAGCAGTGCGTATTCTTTAGTAGTAAAGTCGATTTCCTTGCCAAACCTGTAGGCAAGATGAGAAACAGTGTCGAGATACATATCACCGCAACGAAGCTTAGTAGATTTTTCGGGGCTGGAACGTCTTAAAATGGAGCGAAGACGAGCGGCTAGCTCCTCGAAGCTGAAGGGCTTTGATAAATAATCGTCGGCTCCGAGATCGAGCCCGTGAACTTTATCTTCAGTAGTTCCTCTGGCTGTTAGCACAAGTACTGGAGTTGAAACACCAGCGTCCCGAAGCTCCTTCAGCACAGTGAAACCATCTTTACCCGGCAACATAACATCGAGTAAAATTGCGTCGAACTGATTGTTCATAGCTATTTCCAAGCCGATAATGCCGTCAGGGGCTGTTTCGACTATATATCGTTCTTCTTCGAGACCGTTTTTAATAAAGCTTGCAACTTTTCTTTCGTCTTCGACAACGAGTATCCTCATAAAGCACCTTGCAAATTGTTAATGATTAACTAACAGTTTGTAATTAATAACTAATAATAATATTTCTAAAAGATAATTAACAATTCATAATTTACACAATGTTAATTTAAGAATAATTAATGAAAAAACCATTAAGAATTTTATAAGATTATGAATATTTTTTAAATATATCTTTAAAACCAATAAATAAAAGTTTTGTAAGGCAAGCATTACAATAAATATAAAAAAATGTTTAAATAAAAAAATTTAATTAATTTTCTGTAAAAAAAATTGAAACATTTATTTCAAAAATCAGTATAAATTATTTGATAAACAAAATTTTCTTTTCAGTAATCAAGAAAATTTAAGTAAATTAGATTTTTCATATTTGAATTAATATAATTAGTTTTTTTCCACAAAACAAAGAAGGTATAAGATTAATGATTAAAAAATTCTCGCAATTTGTGGCTTTGTTGTTGTTAGTATTGTGCTTGTTTACAAGTGCCGAAGCCCAACCTAAAGACCTCAAAACGAAGCTTCCAGTTGATCCAGCAGTTATAATCGGTAAGCTCGACAACGGACTGACCTATTACATAAGGCACAATGGCAAACCGGAAAACCGTGCTGAACTTCAGATTGTCGTTAAAGCCGCCTCAATCCAGGAAGAAGACGATCAGGCAGGTCTTGCACATTTTATCGAACACATGTGCTTCAATGGCACCGAACATTTTCCAAAAAATGACTTGATTAAATTTCTTGAAAACACTGGTATGCGTTTTGGTGCCGATGTAAATGCCAATACCGGCTTCGACAGAACATATTATCTCTTGACAATTCCACTCGATTCTGCAGGTATGCTCGACAAGGGTTTGCTTGTGCTTGAAGATTGGCTTAGCAATGTGAGCTTCGACCCGGAAGAACTCGAAAAAGAACGCGGTGTAATATTGGAAGAATGGCGTATCTATCGTGGAGCCGATATGAGAGCACTTCGCAAACACTTGCCATATTTGGTTTACGGGTCAAAATTTGTTGATAGGCTGCCAATAGGTGATACAGCTATCATTTTGCATGCACCTCGTGAGAGGTTTACAACCTTTTATAAAAATTGGTACCGCCCAAATATCTCTGCGGTCATCGCTGTTGGTGATTTCGATGTGAAAGTAATCGAACAGAAAATAAAAGATCATTTTGCTAAAGCAACTAACCCGCCGAATGCTCCTAAATTAGAAAAATATCCAGTTCCTGATCACAACGAGACATTTGTTTCAATCTTTGTCGATAAAGAAGTAACTATGCCCAACCTTACTATATATTTCAAACATGATGAGAAAGAAGAAGGGACTATTGGTGCATATAAAGACAATATAATAACAAGCTTGGCTACAAGCATGCTCAATAATCGCTATGCCGAAAAGCGCAACGAAGCAGATGCTCCATTTCTTGTTGCAATCTCGCAAGAAGCTGATTTCATCGGACCAAAAAGAGTGTTCGCTCTCGTTTCGATTATGAAAGCAGGGGACATCGACCGGGCATACAAAACAACATTAGAAGAAGCCTTTCGCATCTATCAGCACGGTTATACGGCTGGAGAACTAGAAAGGGTGAAAAAAGAAATGATGAAAAATATAGAACAGTTATACAACGAACGTAACAAGACAGAGTCAGTTAATTATGCTACTGAATATATGCGCAATTTTATGACCGGTGAAGGTATCCCCGGAATAGAGTATGAATACAACCTTTATAAGCAATTTCTCCCTGAGATTACTATCGAGATGGTCAACCAAAGAATGAAAGAGCTTATCATCGATAAGAATATTGTGATAACAATGACATTACCCGAAACAGAAGCTGTCGCGATTCCTGAAGAAAGCAAACTGAAACAAGTATTTACTGAAGTGAAGAATTCCAAGCTCGAACCTTATATTGACAAATTCGCGAATGTGCCTTTGATGGAAAAGAAACCTACACCGGGTAAGATAGTTAAGGAAACGAAAAACAAAGAACTTGGGCTAACAATTTGGGAATTGTCAAACGGAGCGAAAGTATATTTGAAGCCAACTAATTTTAAAAATGATGAGATTCTTTTCCAAGCATACAGCCCGGGAGGATATTCGCTTGCTTCAGACCGCGATTTCATATCTGCTTCAAATGCATCGGGTATCCTTGGCGAATATGGCGCTGGCAAATTCGACCGAATTACTCTTTCTAAGATGCTTGCCGGCAAAGACGTTTCTTTGAGCTTAGGTATCAACGAAACATCTGAATTTTTAAGAGGTTCTGCTGCCCCAGCCGACTTGGAAACCATGCTTCAAGTGTTGTATTTGGGAGTAGCCGAGCAAGTGATGGATGATGCCGCATTTAACAGATATAAAGTTCAGTTAAAAGAAATTATTGAAAACTCCAAGCGCAGACCCGAAAGCGCCTTGAGCGATACATTGCAAGTAACCTTGGCTCAGTATCACAAGCGTCGTATGCCTTTGCAACCTTTAGATGTTGAAAAAATCAGTCATAAGAAGGCATATCAATTTGCAATGGATAGATTTGCAGATTTTAGCGATTTCACTTTTTTCTTTGTAGGCGCTATAGATTTGAAAAAAGTAAAGCCATTAGTAGAAACATACTTGGCAAGTTTACCCTCTTTAAAGAAAAATGAAAAATGGGTGGACAATGGTATTCGCTACCCCAAGGGAGTTATTAAAAAAGAAGTTAATAAAGGAATAGCCGACAAAAGCACAGTCAGGCTTGTCATTACAGGTGATTTCGAATACAACAAAGAAAACAGATTCTACTTGCAATCTATGATGGAATATCTCAGTATTCGTTTAAGAGAGCAGATACGCGAAGAAAAAGGTGGCACATATGGTGTTGGCGCCTGGGGTAGATTTTCTCATTATCCTCACAGCGATTACAACATCAACATTACATTCAGCACTAACCCAACCCGCGTAAACGAGCTTATCGGTGATGCGATGAATATTATTGAAGATTTGAAAAAGAATCCCCCAACGCCTGAGTATTTGCAAAAAGTGAAAGAAATCCAACGCCGCGAATACGAAACTAATATGAAACAAAACTCCTATTGGATGGAAAACCTTTACAGTTATGTCTCAAATAATGAAGATCTTACCAAATTCTTGAATCATCCTAAATATATAGAAAAATTGACAGCTGAAGATATAAGGAATGCGGCTAACAAGTACTTGAATACTGACAATCTTGTCCAAGTTGTTCTATATCCAGAAGAAAAACCCAAAGAATAGTATTAGAACATTGCATATTATAAAAAAGCCCGCAAAACAAACAAGCGGGCTTTTTATTTAATAGTAAAAATTCTTAAAGATTTCTAACAAAAATAAATAATTAAGAATTAAGTCATATACAAGGCAATTATTCATTTTGAGTTATTGAAACAGAATGCAAACAGATAAAAACTTGATTTTTAGTGAGGCAAAGCGCTCGTTACAAGAAGAAGGACAAGCCCTTTTTGAACTTAGCGAAAGAATTAATAATGATTTCTATGAAGTTGTTCAATTAATCTCTACCGCCAGACAAATTTTCGTTTCAGGTATTGGCAAATCAGGCTTGATTGCCCGGAAAATAGCAGCAACTTTTGTTAGCACCGGACTCCACGCTGTCTTTTTACACCCCGTAGAGGCATTGCATGGCGATATCGGTTTCGTCGGCAAGGACGATGTCGTAATTTTACTTTCGAAAAGCGGCAGCACCGAAGAGGTTCGCCGTCTAATACCATTTCTAAAAAGCCGCAGCGTTAAACTCATTGCTATTGTCGGGAATTTAAACTCATTCATCGCAACGAATTCTGATTTCGTTCTCGATGCCACCGTTGCCAAAGAATCCTGTCCCTTCAACATTGCTCCCACGACAAGTTCCATTGCTGCCCTTGCGCTTGGAGATGCGCTTGCTGTCTGTTCAATGCGTTATAGAAACGTTTCTATCGAGGAATTTTCCCGTAATCATCCCCTTGGACAAATCGGAAGGAACATTACCTTGCAAGTCAAAGACATTATGCACAAAGGAGATGCTTGCCCAAAGACATACATTAATGCCAGTTTTAAAGAAGCTGTGATTGAAATAACAAATAAAGGGCTCGGTTGTGTTGGTATTGTCGATGAAAATGGGATTTTGCAAGGAATAATTACCGATGGTGATGTCAGGCGTGTCCTTCAGAAATTTGATGATTTAAAAGGACTTAATGCTGTAGATATAATGACTTTAAAACCTGTAACAATCGCTCAGTCGTCTTTCCTTGGCGATGCTCTTGCTTTAATGGAAAGGCGCACAAGCTCCATTAGTGTCCTACCCGTTGTTGATGAAAAAAATTTTTTCATAGGTATTGTCCGTATCCACGATATTGTTCAAAGCAGTTTATAATTATTCCATCCTTTTTTATATAGCTTCGTTGGCTTTGTCGGTATTTTTCCATAAATTTGTAAATTATTTTAGGTTATTTATAAATATTCAGGGAATTAAAAAATGATAGGTAGAAGATTTTGCCTAAAGCTAACAAATTACATTTGTATCGTGATATTTTTATTTTGTTTCGGTATCTTAAATGCCCAAGAAATTGTAACAGACCGACCAGACCAAGCCGAATCAGCCGCAATAGTTCCAAAAGCAAAGTTGCAAATCGAAAGTGGTTTTGCTTATGAGGTTAGTGAAGATGATTATGGCAAATACAATTCCATTTCTGCTCCTTCTACACTTTTTAGATATGGACTCTTTGATTTTTTAGAACTAAGATTTGTCCATCAATACAATAATCTAAAAATGAGAAGTGAACAAGAAAAATTAGACATCTGCGGTTTTTCTGATTTGGAGTTTGGAATAAAACTTGCTTTTATCAAATCCGATTATATCGATCTCGCTTTAGTTTCACATTATGCCGCCCCTACCGGGACTGATGGCTTTGGCTATGAAAAAGGTGCAAGTATCAATAAAATAGCCGTTAGTCATTCATTAAGCGATGATATTTCTTTAGGATATAATATTGGATATGATTATTTTGGTCAAGGAAAAGGGGATTTAAATTATTCAGTTGTCTTTGGCTATTCAATTACGGATAAATTAGGTATATTTATTGAGACTTATGGAGATTTTGTCGAATTAAAAGAACATAGCATCAATTATGACACTGGTTTCACTTATTTAATCGAAGATAATTTTCAAGTTGATTTCTCTTTCGGGACAGGCATAGACAACAAGATGAATTTTATATCTTTTGGATTTGGTTGGTTAATCAAATAGTATCTTAATCTTTCAAATTTTAATCTGCTTTATTGCTTAAGTGATTTATTTTTACTTCCGGTGCTTTATATCTGCCCCAATAATGAGTGAATGTCGTTACACTAAAGATGCGATTAACGAGTGGAATTCTTATTAAATAATGATAGATGGCATAGCTTGTTATCAAAGAAAGATAAGTGTATATTGTATTGATAAAAGTGCCTAGTAAAGTCCCTTGAAAATCTAATATTAACAAGTTTCCACCAATTGTTGAGAAAACCAGAAATGAGATTGGGATTGAGGCAACGTAAATCAAGATAGCCGCCCAGGAATGCCCCGCTTCGATGGCATTATGCGGGCAAAAGCCGGCACATCTCATACAACTCTCGCAATTATAGCTCCAATAAGGCTTTGCATTCTTTTTACCGACCATTTTTACTGCTCCAATTGGACAGTGTTCGGCACACAGACCACATGAATTGCAGTTTTTGTTAGCAAAAAAGAGCTTTGCCAGGAAAATCCGGCCAACAAAAAGATATAAAATGGATATGGGAAAGAGTGCCAAGCCAAAGAATGCTTCGTAAATTAAGTTAAGAGATAGCCATTTCCTACCACCGGATAAAATAATTTTTGCAAAGGAATGATGCAATCGCTTTGCGCGAGCTATTACTTTTTTATGCGATTCAACTGATTGGATGGGATGAAGAGAAAACCAGTTGGAAGGCATATCGAGTGCTGTAAACCCTTTAATTGCAAAGCTTTTAAGAATTAATACAAGATATATAATAAATGCAGCTGAGCCGCTTAGTCCCGGCGAAATGAAATTGCCAAATTTCACGCTTGCTCTTGTTGGAATACATACTGCTGACGTCCCAAGCGAACGAGGGATTTTTATCGCAAACTTGATAATATGCCATGGTGCCGTGAAACCGTGAGTTGGATAATAAAAAGCAAGCAAATCGGATTTGCCAATAGGGAAAACTTCTTTTAAATCAAGTCCATCGATGGACTTATGAATGACAATAGGCGCATAGTCAGCTGCAATTTCCTTCATCCAAAGAGAAGCAAGATAGGAGTTGCCCGTTCCACTTGAGTAAAGAACGACAACTTTGCTAAACCGATAGTTATCATTAGGCAAAGTGTTTTAAAAATAAAGCGCTAAGCCTACATACAAGCTAAAGAATGTAGGCGCTATTTCAATATTGACTAGTTGGGAATCTTGTGTTAGCTTGGGAGTAACAGAACTAAGATAATTATACCGCAAAGCGACATTGACAGAGAAAGCAGAACCCATTAAATAATCACCACCAACGACTGGAGAAAAACCGAATCTTGCTTCAGCTTGGTCGCCTGTATTTCCCATGCTGCCCGAACCGGTATTGCCGTAATAAGTTCTTAAACCTTTAGTCAGATAGAGGCCCATATCGGCACCAGCAAAAAACTCGAATTGTTCGAGGCTTAAAAAATAATATAATGCACCGGCTTTGATGCCGAAAGTTTGGAATTGGATGTCGTTGACATCTCTACCTATGTCTGCATTTCTTTTATTGTCGAAATTAATCAAATGGACACTGGCAGTAAGAGCTAATTCTGGCATATTTTCAAAGAAAACATGTTCGATCATGCCATCAAATCCTATTGAAATATCGTAATCCTTGCCAAAGTCGCCGATTGGAGCGTTAACGTTGGCATGGACAGTAACCTTTGTAAGCTTTTGATCTTGAGCGTGGACTAAACTAAAAGAAGAAAAGGAGAAAATGATTGTAAAAATTATAAGAAAAGACTGATTTTTCATAATTCATCCGAAAATAAAATGAGACATCTGAGAATAATAAGAGCAAATATAAGAGAAAAAAGCGAAAAACCAAAAAATTATTCGGGCATTTTTGTACCAGTAATGTTTAATTTATTAAATAAAGCCATTATCTCATCGAAATTTTTAGTACCCAAGTCGCCTTTTCCGTGCTGTCTGAGTGAAACGGAATTTGCTTCGAGTTCTTTTTGTCCGATAACGATAGTGAAAGGAACTTTCATTTGCTCGGATTCGGCGATTTTTCGATTGATTTTTTCGCTTCTGAGGTCAATTTCAACTCTGAAGCCTGCTTGCATTAATTTGTCAAATATTAATTTAGCATATTGATGCTGATTTTCGCCAATTGGCAAGATGCTTGCTTGGACTGGAGCGAGCCAGAAGGGGAAATTACCAGCAAAATGCTCGACCAAAACAGAGAAAAACCGTTCAAAACTGCCCAAAGGCGCTCTATGGATGATTACGGGGCGATGTTGGAGATTGTCCGAGCCGGTGTATTCGAGCTTGAAACGTTCAGGCATCACATAATCGACTTGGACGGTGCCGAGTTGCCAACTTCTGCCAAGTGCATCTTTAACATCGAAATCAATTTTTGGTCCGTAAAAAGCGGCTTCGCCTTCGACGATGCTATAATCGAGATTAATTTCTTCTGCGGCTTCGACTAAATCTTTTTGTGCCTTGTCCCACAATTCAATATCGCCGCTAAATTTGGCATTATCGTTGTCTCGGAATGATAAACGGGCTTTCAATTCGAGTTGGAATGTGCTAAAAAGAAATTTTATAAAATCGACAACACCTATCACTTCGTCTTTGATTTGTTCCAAAGTGCAATAAATATGCGCATCGTCTTGAGTAAAGCCACGTGCACGCGACAAACCGCTTAACTCGCCCGATTTCTCGTAGCGATAGACTGTGCCAAGCTCGAAGTAGCGAATTGGCAAGTCTCGATAGCTACGAGGCTTCTGCGAATACATAAAATGGTGATGGGGACAGTTCATCGGCTTAAGCAGGAACTCCTCGCCTTCTAATTCGAGTGGTGGGAATTGAGCATCTTTATAATAGGGATAATGTCCGGAAGTTTTGTACATATTCAAATTGCCAATGTGTGGAGTAATGACTTCCACATATCCGCGTTTAATATGCTCTTTCCTTAAAAAATCTTCAATTATACGCCTTACGATTGTGCCTTTTGGTTGCCACATAACCAAGCCAACACCAACCTCAGGAGTAACAAAAAAGAGTTCAAGTTCGCGGCCGAGCTTTCTGTGGTCTCTTTTTTTGGCTTCTTCGAGCAATGTCAGATAATCGTCGAGCATTTTCTTTTTCGGAAAGCTAATGCCATAGATGCGGGTCATCATTTTTCTATCAGAATTGCCCCGCCAGTAAGCACCTGCAACATTGAGAAGCTTGAAATACTTGATTACGCCAGTATTTGGAACGTGTGTGCCACGGCAAAGGTCGATAAAGTTGCCTTGTTGATAGAAAGTTATTTCATCATCCCGCAAACCATCGAGAAGCTCTAATTTATACTCATCGCCAACTTGTGTGAAATGTTTGACGGCTTCGTCCCAGGAAATCTCCATACGCTTATATTCAGATGCTTGTTGGACGAGTTGCTGCATCTTATTTTCGATTTTCGGAAGGTCTTCGAGCGATATTTTGGTATCTCCGGGTAGATCTATATCATAATAAAAGCCGTTTTCGATAGATGGACCGATGCCAAATTTTGTTCCAGGATAGATCGCTTCGATTGCTTCAGCCATCAAATGAGCAGAAGAATGCCAAAAGATTTCTTTGCCTTCAGCATCGTCGAACGTAACAATTTTTATGGCTGCCGAGTCATTTATTTTTCTCGATAAATCGAATCTCTTGCCATCGACAAAAATACCCAAAGCATCTTTTGCAAGTCTGGGCGATATAGAATTTGCAATTTCATAGCCAGTTGTTCCGTCTTGATATTCTCTAATGTCCCCATTTGGTAAAGTGATTTTCATATTGTTCTCTTAATTTTGTTTAAATACTTGATTGTTTTAGTTAATAAGCTGATTTTTTGCAGCAAGCAGCTACAACAAAGATTTTAAACGCTTATATGAAATATATATTTTTGAAAAACGACTATAATTATTTGTAAATTTCTAAACTCTGGAGTTTGTCACTATGAAAAAAATGATGACTTTATTGGCGATGATCCTGCTTGTTTTTGCAGGTATGTTTTCGCAAAACGAATTGCTTGCCTCTGCACAAGACGAAGATCTCGATTCGTTTCAATTCGATAGCGAACCGATACAAGAAGAATCTATTCCCTATTTTGGGCTCGGTGTGGGCTATGTCGGAACATTTATGTATCTGAATTTCGATGAACTTAACAAGCATCTTGCTGCAAACAAGTTTTTTAATGATAAAAAATTTGAGGTTCCTGTGTTTCTTTCCGGAGTTCACGGATTTACGGCTATCGGTATAATACCAAATCTTCGCATTGGCTTTTATGGCATGGGCGGCGAAACGACATTGCAAGAATCATTAAAAATAAACGATAAAGATTATAAACAAAATTATGATATTACAGTTACTTATACAGCTATAACCGTCGATTATGCTATTGTTCCAATGAAATCGCTTGCTATTTTGCCCGGGGTTGGTTTCGGCTGGGGCTTAATGGATATGGATAATTACAGGACAGCTGGCGATGTCGAATGGAATAATTTTAACAACAATGCCCCTGATGACGAATCATATTTCAAGAAAACAAAAAGCTCCTTTTTCTATGTTCAACCAAGTTTGAACGTCGAATATGCCCTGACACCATTTACTACAGTGCGACTTGGAGTAAATTATTCATATTCTTTTGCTTACGACTGGTCCTACAACAGCAATTCAAAATTAAAAAATGTGCCATCAGCAATCAATGCAAATGGCTTGGGAGTGCAGTTCGGCATTTTTGTCGGTTTGTTTAATTAATTTTTTCTTGACAAATAATTTTTTTTTCGTATATTTGCTTTTCTGAAGCATATACTTTCAGAAAAACAGTATATAGGGGCCTGTAGCTCAATTGGTTAGAGCGGCGGACTCATAATCCGTAGGTTGGGGGTTCAAGTCCCTCCGGGCCCACAAAAAGCCAAGCATAATGCTTGGCTTTTTTCTTTATATCCCGTGATTATACCTTGTTTTATAGTTAATTCTTTTATTTTGGTTGTTACTTTTTACATTAAATTTTAGTTCTTTTTTTTATATTATTTTGTCCATATTTTGTCCATTATTTTTATCGTTTTTCAAGTTTCAATGCTCATTCTTGAATCAGATGTTGCAATATCTTTTCATATTCAAGAATCATATCGGAAGAAAAAAAATAGTAAAAAGTTCTTCTATAAACTACTTTTACATTGATTGAATAATCTTTAAATCGTATATTTTTAAATTCTTATATTGCCTATTCAAATAATCTTAAATATTCTTCAAAAACAAAAACCCTATTTCTCTTGTAACCTGTAGTTTCGATAAAGATACCCAACCTTATAAAATCTTCAATAAGGCGAAGAGCAGTAGAGATATTGCAATTCAATTCGATGGCAATGTCTTGGCTACTTACCATTGGATTACTGTAAAGATAATGTAGCATTTGTTGAGCTGTTTTGGTTTTCTTGCCTAAAGTCAAAATTCGTTTAAATTCAATATCCTGCCTCAGTTCAATAATTGACTTAAAAGTAGAAATCGAACTTTCAGCTGTTTGCCTGACTCCAACAAGGAAAAATTTAAGCCATTGAGTTAAATCATTATTGGTTCTAACTCGGGTAAGATTGTCATAATAAATTGATTTGTTTTTCTCGAAGAAATCTGATAAATATAAAGTTGGTTTAGCCAATAGTCCGTTACTCACAAGGTATAGAGTAATCAAAAGCCTTCCGATTCTTCCGTTTCCATCAAGGAAAGGGTGAATGGTCTCAAATTGATAATGTGCTATCCCAATTCTAATTAAATGAGGTAAAATAATATCAGCATTATTTAGAAATTTCTCAAAATCGGACAACAGTTCAGGTAAATCATTATTATGAGGTGGAACAAACACCGCATCTTTGATCGAAGCGCCACCTATCCAATTTTGACTTCGTCTGATTTCACCCGGGCTTTTGTGCTTACCTCTTACACCTTGTAGTAAAGTACTATGAATATTGCATAAAAGTCTGTTCGACAAAGGTAAACTTTGCAAATTTTCGATTGCATGGTTCATAGCTGTAACATAATTCTGAACTTCTTCCCAATCATCTTTTTTCTCAGGGTCAATCTGGTTTTCCTTTTGGACAGCTTCAGCTATATTAGTTTGAGTGCCTTCGATTCTACTTGACTTCGTTGCCTCTTTTATCACATGCATTTTAATAAAAAAATCTATATCTGGTACAAGCTGGGAAAATGCATTCAATTCTCCAACTTTTATATCTGCATCACTAAGAAGCTGAATCATTTCAATATTATTAATACTCCAATCTGTGTTGATAAGAGTTGGCAGAAAACTTTCGTATTGAAATTGCCTTATATATTTTCCTGCTTTATATTTATCAATATCCATTCATAACTCCTTTTTTCTGCATATATAAAAACTTGTACTTGCAGTTAAACTGCAAAGTGCAAATATAAGAAATTTTATTTGTATTTAGAATAAGTTTTTCAATGCAAGTTATATAAACAACCCAAAATGATGTTGAAATTACAATTCAAAGGGCTCATGAAAAATATCCAGACAAAAAGCCAAAATTAATAAGTGATAATGGCGGACAATACATCTCGAATGATTTCAACAACTACATCAAAATGTTGGGACTTAAACATGTGCGTACTTCGCCATCATATCCGCAGTCTAATGGCAAAATCGAAAGGTTTCACCGAAGTTTGAATGAAGAATGTATCAGCAAAAAAAGTATGCTAAATATGGAGGATGCTAAAAAACAGTTTGACGAATATATTGAACATTACAACAACAAGCGTTTGCATAGCTCGTTGTTTTACTTAGGTCCTATTGATTTTCTCACGGGCAATGTTGATGAACTGTTGAAAGCAAGACAAGATAAGTTGGATAAAGCAACTGAGAAACGTATAGAGTATT
>CAYVTD010000031.1:24343-38064 GCA_964454445.1 uncultured Hyphomicrobiales bacterium | reverse complement strand
AAGCTATTGCATATTTAAATGAAAAGCCCGCTGTTAAAAAATAGCGGGCTTTTTTAATATTTTACAAAATCAACAAACGGTTACAAAACGATATTAAACTTGTAAAAATTAAATTTATCTATAAAAAACATCTTTGAACACTTGGAAAACACTTTTTTTTTCCTTATTTTACTTCTATAAAAAATTGAGCGAATATTTAAAAAGTATTCTGAATTTGACAGAAAGTCTTTATTATACTTATAAACTAAACAATATGATCAAGCCAAGAAATAGATATGTAGCAAAGCAGCCCGAAGACATATTAAATTCGATTATCATTGCTCACAACAGAGACTTAATCTTTATAGCAGCATAATTCAAGTGAATTATGCTGTTTTTTTTGGTATATAATATTTCCCATTTTATTATATAATATATAAATAACAACCTTTTCCAAGTTCCATTATTTATCGAAAGGATAAAAATGATTTTAAAAGAAAAACTTGCTGTAAAGTTCGAGCAAGAAAAAGCAGACATTGCCGCATTCGTAAAAGAACACGGTCCCAAGAAAGTATCGGAAGTTACGCTAGCCCAGGCTTATGGTGGCTTAAGAGGCGTAAAAGGTTTGGTTTGTGACACTTCAGAAGTGCCCCCGGACAAAGGTTTGATTATTCGCGGTATCGAACTCGGTAAGATTACCGACAAATACCCGGAAGAGATTCTCTGGTTGCTTTTAACTGGCGAATTGCCAAATGAAGCAGAAATGAAAGAAATCCAGGGCGAACTCCAAGCACGTTGCGAAGTCCCCGATTATGTTTGGAAAGTCCTCGAAGCAATGCCCAAAGATTCACATCCGATGGCAATGTTTAATACTGCAATTCTCGTAATGCAAAGAGAGTCTGAATTCGCCAAAGCTTATGCAGAAGGCATCAAGAAGCCAGATTATTGGAAACCGACTTTGGAAGATACTCTTAACATCATTGCCAAGTTGCCAGCAATTGGCGCTTATGTCTATCGCCTTCGTTTTGACAAAGGTCCTCGCATCGAGCCAGATAAGAATGCCGATTGGGGACAGAATTTCGCTCGTATGCTTGGATTACCCGATCCAAATGGCGAGCTTTCAAAGCTCATGCGCCTTTACCTAACATTGCATTGCGACCACGAAGGTGGAAACGTTTCTGCTTACTCAGCTGCAACAGTAAGTTCGGCACTCTCCGATTTGTATTATTCGCTATCAGCAGGCTTAAATGGATTGGCAGGACCTCTCCACGGGCTAGCTAATCAAGAATGTTTAGGTTGGGTGTTGGAAACCATCGAAAAATTTGGTGGTGTACCTACTGTCGAGCAGATTACTCAATACACTTGGGATACGCTCAATGCCGGTAAAGTCATACCTGGCTACGGTCACGCTGTGCTTAGGGTTACTGACCCACGCTTTACTGCATTCCTTGCCTTTGGCAAGCAACATTGCGCCGAAGATACAGTGTTTAAAACAGTTTCCAATGTATTTGATGCAGTGCCAGAAGTGCTAAAACAAATTTCCAAGATTTCCAATCCTTGGCCAAATGTCGATGCCGGCTCCGGCTCATTATTATATCATTATGGTATGACAGAATTCAGCTATTATACAGTTCTGTTTAGCATTTCAAGAGCACTTGGCATCTGCTCGCAAGCGGTCGTTGCTCGTGCTATGGGCTATGCGATAACAAGACCGAAATCATTACCAACAAATAAATTTAAAGCACTAGTTGGTGCGTAAAGATTAGCTATTTTTATGTTAGACAAGAATACCTACTTTAGGTCAGACAGAAATGTCTGGCCTACTGATTTTAATTGTAACTTTTTTAAATATAACATAATTATTAAAACACAAGGAGTATAAAAATATGAAAATTACTGTTATTGGCGCTGGTAACGTGGGCGCTACGGTAGCTCAATTACTTGCTAATGGCGAACTAGCATCAGAAGTTTACTTGATAGATATTCTTGACGGCATTCCTCAAGGCAAAGGTCTCGATATGTATGAATCTATGCCTGTTATTGGCTCAGATACTAAGGTTTTTGGTGCAAATAGCTATGAAGACACAAAGGATTCAGATATTGTTATTCAAACCGCCGGGTTGGCTCGCAAGCCAGGAATGACCCGAGACGATCTTCTTGTCAAAAATGCTGAAATCGTATCGACTTGTATCGAAAACGCATTTAAGTATTCTCCAAACGCTTATTATATTATCGTATCAAATCCATTAGATGTAATGACTTACGTTGCACTTAAAAAGACTAAGCTCCCAAGGAACAAAGTGTTTGGCATGGCTGGCATTCTTGATACTGCTCGTTATCGTTCGTTTATTTCAATGGAACTTGGTGTTTCGATGCAAGACATTCAAGGTATGATTCTTGGTGGACACGGAGATACCATGGTTCCTTTGCCAAGATTTACTACTGTTGCAGGCATACCATTAACTGACCTTATGCCCAAAGAAAAAATCGATGCTATTTGTGCTCGCGCAGCTGGTGGCGGTGGCGAAATTGTAAAATATTTAAAATCGGGCAGTGCTTATTATGCTCCTGCCGCAGCAGTTACACAAATGGTAGAATCGATAGTTCGCGACCAAAAGAGGATTTTACCTTGTTCGGTATTACTCGAAGGCGAATATGGATATAAAGATATGGTGCTTGGTGTGCCGGTCGTTCTCGGCAAAGGCGGTGTTGAAAAAGTATTAGAAATGAATTTAAATGAAGAAGAAAAGGCTCTTCTTGCCAACTCAGCTACTCACGTTGATAAAACTAATAAAGAAGCAATGGAATTGCTGAAAATGTAGTATTTTATTATTTTTTTTGATTATTTACAACCTTCCGAAGGTTTTTTCTTCGGAAGGTTTTTTTTATGTTTGATTCTCTAATAAAATGTTATCATAAACTTTTAAAACTTTATTTACATAGTCATTAAATGTATATTCTATCTTGATATTGTTTTGCAATTTGAGAATTTTTTCAGGATTTAGAGATAAATCATCAATGATTGCTGCAAGATTTCTTATGGAATTATATGGATAAAGATAACCATTCTCTTTGTTTTTGATGAAATCAGGTATTCCTCCAATTCGCGAGGCAATAACTGGAATTCCCAAGTAAAGCGATTCAAGAACAACCAAGCCAGCACATTCCTCCCAAACTGAAGGAATTATCATTACATCAATATCTTCAGCTATTTTTAATAAATCAGTTTGAGAATAAGGCCCGGGAAACGTAACTTTACTTCTTCTGTCAATACTTTTTAACTGATTGATATATTGTTGGTTACCATCTCCATAAATAATGAATTCTGCATTGTTTTTTATCATTTGAGCAGCTAAAATAATATTATGAACCCCTTTGTGAGGTAAAATGCTGCCAATAAAACCAAATCTAACTGGATTATGAATTGCTTTGCTTTGTAATTGAACTTTTTTTGTAACAATTTCGGGTATTTGATGTAAGATTTTTATTTTATTAGGTTCTCCTCCGAAATCAATGAATATTTCGCGGACACGTTCGGATATAGCAAGAGTTAAATTAGTAAATTCATTTATAAATCTACGACCTTGATTAACTCTTAATTTGAAATCTTCTTTTAATTGTGAATACTGTTTGGGTAAAGATGAGTTAGCAAAGAAATCGCTGCTTTCCCAATTCATTAATTGATTTTCAATCATATATAATTTGGGGTCAATGGGATAGTAATTTGCTGTTGTATAAACAGATGGGATACCTTTATCTTTGATTAGTTTTGCTGAATTGAAAGATAAACCAAGAATATTGTAATAATGAACAATGTCGGGTTTACATTTTTCCAAAACATATTCTAAGTGTTTTATTACATCTTTATCTTCAATTTCTAATAATGGATTATCGGTGATTAAAAAATCATATTTCCGATTGAAAACACCGAACAGTTTAACAGCATTATTTATTGTTTCCTCAAGATAATAAGGTGTTTCAATTTTTTGATGACGTAAACCAGCATATAATACAGAGATATCATAATCCATTTCTGCTAATTTTAAGGCAACTGCTCGTGGATAAGTTGTGCCGCCTCCACCTTCGTTCCAACCATACATAAAAAAGAGAATCTTTGGTTTTGATTTTTTGATTTGGACCTGTTTTTTAGCATTATTTTCAACAACTTCTGTCGATGTATTCTCCAGATTTTTTATTTTGTTTGCTTCTTCAATTACTCCTGAATAGAAATTATAGTAATGTATGAATGAAATGTTTTTGTTCATAGCATTAAGTAATTCGTTAGCTGTGATATGATGATTTCCACCAATTGGTATAAATGATGGATTAATAATTTGGAGTTTGTCTATTTCATAAAAGAATTTTAATGCGATTTCATACTGATTTTTTAAAGATTGAATATTATCTTTTAGAATATTAATTGTTTTATCTGATAAATTTGAAATACCAAAAATTTCTTTTTCAATAATGAACATTTCAGGATGTTTTATTAAAAATTTAACTACGTTTCTTCCGGACATTGACTGTCGTTTTATATATTTATCAATATTGAAAGTAAAATCATAATGTTCTGATTTTGCAGAAGGATAAAAAAGCACTTGATAACCCATTTTTTGAAGTCTATAACCGATTTCAGTGTCCTCCATCATCGGATCTTTAAAGTTTTCATCAAACAAACCGACATCGATCAATGCTTGTTTTTTTATACTAATATTGCAGGTCCAGAAAAAGCGATAATTATACCTTTTTTCTGGCTCTAAAATATTATAAGCAAAAATATGTGAAGTTTGTTGAACAAAATAGATAAATGGTCGTGTTTGTGCTTGTTTTATATAGTCGAAAGTCCCAAGAACAGAGAGCTTTTCATTTTGATATTTTGAGTGCGCTTCGAGATGCCGTTCTAAATTATCGGCTGCTAGTATCGTGTCGTCATTGATTATTAAAATTAGTTCGGAAGAAGCATTGATAATGCCCTTGTTACGTGCGGCACCAGGTCCAGTATTTTCTTGTTTAATATATTTTAGGTTATATTTAGAAGAATAGTTATTAACTATGTAATAACTATTATCAGTAGAGCCATCATCAATTACAATTACTTCATAAAAACTTGGATCTAGTGTCTGTTTTGAAAGAGCTTGAAGAGTTCTTTTCAAGATGTCTGATCTGTTATATGTAGGTATTATAACAGAGATCTTAAACTGAGTTTCAATCTTTTTTTCCATAGCTTTTCCGATTATTTCTTCTAAATAGTTTTTTGAATAAAAGGTTTTCGGTTTAAGTGTTACAAAACTTGAGTAAGTAGTTTCATATATTGATAGTATATCTTGTTTATATGATAAAAATTCCTTAGTCATTATGTCAAAGAAGTTTACATTATAATCGAAATCAATATTAAAAAAATTATAAAGATATGAGTCAGACTTTTCCAGAGTTAAAGCAATTAAATCTATTTCATTATTTACATCAATATTATAAATATTTAACTTAATATTAGATTTTATAAAATCATTATTATATTTATAAATATTGTTTCTAGTAAAGATTATTAGATTAATATCCTGTATTCTTGAGCTAAGAATTAGATTAACAGAACTTATGAATCTTTCAATATCTTGTATTGTAAAATTAATAATTACTGTTAATAAATATTTGTTTTTTGGAATAATTAATGAATATTGTTTATATCTACAATATACAGAGTGCCATTCAGGATAAAACTGCTTCCATTCATTCAAATCACCACTTTTTGATTTATTATGAAGTCTATAAATGCTAAAAATATGTTCTAAATGATAAAATTTGTGTTTCTGTGAAATTCTGCACCATAAGTCGTAATCCATTGCATAAGATAAAGATTCATCTAATAACTTATCATTTTCAATAATACTCCTCCTAAAAAAAACGGAGGGCTGTGTTGGCATTGTTGAGCCGTCCCAGTATTGCAATATATTATCAAAATTATAACAGTGATGGTTTAAAGGAATAGATGCAGATGAAGATTCATTGTAAAGTATCGAATTGCCTTGCAATACATTTTTTTCAGGGTTATTTATAAAAAATTCATTTACAATATTAAATGTTGATTCTGTGTATAAATCATCAGCATTTAGCCAGGCAATAATATCTCCATTTGCTTGCTTGAAAGCTTTGTTTATTGCATCAGCTTGGCCCTTATCTTTTTCAGAAATCCATTTTAAATGCTGATATTTTACCAAAATATCGATTGTTTCGTCTGTCGAAACGCCGTCAACAATAATGTGTTCAAAATTGGGGTATTTCTGATTTAAAACACTCAGAATATTTTGTTCAATATATTTACCTTGGTTAAATGAAGGCGTAATTATAGAAAATTTTAAATATTTTCTTTTTTCAATAATTGAATGATATATTTTATTTTGTTTATGATTATCAGTCAAAGATTTAGTAACTGGCTTTGATTTAATCTCATTTTCAAGCGCCTTTTTAATAATACAATTTATTTTATTTATATATATTTCGTTTGTATAATTATCTACAACACTATTATGACCTTGTTCTGAAATATTTGAATATAGTTCAGGATTGGCTTTTAATAATAATATTTTATTAGCAAGATCAGTATAATTATTTCTATAAAAAATACCATTTTTATAGTTTTCTATTATTTCTCTTGTACCTCCTTGTTCATAAGCAACAACTGGTGTTTTAATGGACATTGATTCAATTGTAACTCTTCCAAATGCCTCATTTCTCGAGCAAACTAATGTTAAGAAAGCTTGTTTCATCAACTGTAACGGTTCATTGACAAATCCAACAAAATGCACGCTCTCATGCACATTACATATTCGAGCTACTTGTCGTAAATATGCTTCTTCGCTGCCAATACCTGCTATGACTAACTGCATTTGTGGGAAATATTTATGCAGAGATGAAAGTGCTAATATTGCTTCATTATGATATTTGGTCGGGTGGAGCAAACCAACACTACATAGCAGATTTTGATCCTTATTTCTTGTATCATTACTTTGCTTAATTATTTCATTTTTATAGCCAACAGAATTATATATAACAGAAAAATCTTTTAAATACAGGGAATTAGCTAAATATTTCGAATTGACTATTATCTCCTCTGTTTCACTATAAAGAGATTTTAAAAATTCTTTATCAAATATATATTTGTAATTATAATGCTCTTCTGTTAATTCACGAAAGTGCCAAATATGTGGAATATTTAACATTGAAGAAATCAATGCACCAGTTCCAATAACAGAGCTATTGGAATAGATTAAATCAATTTTATCATCTTTAATAAGTTCGTAAATACTCTTTGTTTGGTTTATGAATTGCTCTATTAATTTATCTTTATTATCTATCTTTTCCTCACAAATTCTATTGAATGGAATAATATAAAATTTATTAATAGAGTCTTTTAATTTCTCTGTTACTGGACCAGTTTCTGGAGAAAGTAAACGTAAATCATACCCATATTCCTTCAAACCATTAATCAGTTCAACTAAAGATCTATTTGCTCCGAAAAGAGTGGTATAATGAGTTATAAATAGTATTTTTATCATAATATATTAAAATTTAATATTGTAAAAAGTGCCAATCTGAACAAGTGCAAAATCGTCGTTAAAAATATCGAAAGAATAGCCAAAAGTCTGTTTCCAAAGGTTTTGAATCTTTTGTTCACCTTCTCTTTTAGCATCATCTAAAAAAATTGATACATTTTCAGAAATATTTTTAAATAAAAACGGAATTGCAGGAAAACGAGCTAATTCTTGTCCCGGTTTCCAGGCAGATGGTCCATCAATCACGACCAAATCAAATTTATAATTAAAAATTTCGGAAGAAAGTAACTGCTCATCGTACCAATTTAAATCATTTAAAGCCAATCTTGAGGGTTTTAAAGGAGATAAAATAATTCTTGGTTTAAATGAGAGCTTATTTTGATCTATAATTTGACTAACAATCTCAGCCCATTGAGAGTTTTCTTCAATTGAGATAAAGTTGGCATCAACATTATAATCTGAAAGAACTTTAGAAATGTAAATAGTTGAAATTCCAGAACCAAATTCAATAATGTTTCGCCTTTTATTAACAATAATATCATTTAACAGATAGAGAAGGAAGAGATTAGAGACCGATGAATCACTCGTCGGCAAGAAATGAAGAGAGTTTCTTATCTGTGAAAGCAATTCTGCTGCAAGTATTTCTTTTTCGTTCATTTTTTAAATGATTTTCAAAAGTTGAAAAAAATATAAATAGCAAGTTATATTCAACAAATAATATGCCAATAGTTATCTTTTTGTAATAATTGCGACTTATTTAAGAATCCATTTTGAACGGCTTGTTTAATAAAATAGCTTAGCTTGCATTACGTTAATATAATAATATATTTAAGTTTTTTAAATTCATTAATTAACGTTTCACATAATCAAGCAACATAAAAGCATATTTTTTATGAAATACCAAATTTTGATTTTTTTCATTATTATTAATACAGAGCTTTTAGCTCAGACAGAGGAAGAGTTTGTGCCAGTAAAAAAGGATACTGCATGTTATCACTATGTTTTTTCTCCAGGTGATACAATTACTTACCGGGCTGTAGCTTTGGACAGCATAATAATTGATTACGGTACACCATTGTTAAAAACCAGATATGAATTGATAAGAATTGTATGCGATTCTGTCAATAAATTGGGGCATTTTTTTATTTCTCAGGAATTAATCAACAGTATATCTGAAGAGACATGGGGAGATAAAGAAAAAGTGGAACGAATAGAATCGCCTTGGATTGGTAGAAAAGTATGGTATGAAATTGATTCAGTTGGCGCTCGTTATTCTTTTGGCGTTGACGATAGCACAAGAGCGGCAATGAGTCCAGGCGGGGCTTTCCAGCCAAATATCATATTTCCGTTTAAACAATTTTGTAAAATAACAAATGAATCATGGAGCTATTCGGCAATAATGGATTTACCCGAAAATGGGATACCTATACCTATAGAGCGTCAAAATTCGCTGTTCCGAACTATGGAGCCTAAGGATACGCTTGGCTATCCTTGCAATCGATTTCAATATGTAAGAACAGGGCAAGGCTCGGTGTCGATAGTTACCAATGATGTAAAGATTTATACCTCAAGCGTTAATGTTTCTAATGGAGTGGTCTTTTTTCATAAGCAATATTCGATACCTGTGCATTATTTTGCGAACATCGAGCAAAAATTGAATATCGAAATGCCCGATATTGGCAAGCAACCGGGCGTTCATTATATGATTATTAATTATACATTAGATGAATATAAACCTGCTATTAGGAAAAAGAAATAATTGTTAATAATTTAACTTTTTAATAATTAATAAATAATGACAAAAGAGTATTTAGAGAAAGCTATTATAATAAAAGATGAATTAATTTCTCATAGAAGAAAGATTCATATCAATCCAGAGCTATCTTTCGAGGAATATGAAACATCAGCATATATTCGTCAGGTTCTTGACAAACTTGGCATTGAAAATGAATCTTTAGCAGGAACTGGAGTTGTAGCTCATCTTGGACAAGGGACTAAATGCGTAGCCCTTCGTGCCGATATTGATGCATTGCCAATCTACGAAGAAACAGAATTAGCTTTTAGTTCGAAAAGACCTGGAGTTATGCATGCTTGCGGGCATGATCTTCATACAGCTATTTTGCTCGGCACTGCAAAGCTGCTCAAGGAGATGGAACAGGAATTAAAAGGTGTTGTTAAATTGCTTTTTCAACCGGGAGAAGAAAAACTACCTGGTGGGGCAACGATGCTGATTAGCGATGGATGTTTGATGAACCCAAAGCCACAAGCAGTTTTTGGCCAGCATATTGATCCGATATTACCTGCCGGCAAAATAGCATTATCTCCCGGATTTATAATGGCTTCAGCTGACGAACTTTATTGGTCGATTAAGGGTAAAGGCGGGCATGCTGCTCAACCACATCTATCGAATGATGCGATAATTACTGCTTCTCAGATTGTTTTGTCTATGCAAACTTTGATGACAAAATATAGGGATCCCCTGCTACCTGCAGTATTATCAATTACATCGATCCAAGGCGGCTCGGCAACGAATATTTTTCCTGAAGAAGTAAGGCTGATGGGAACTTTACGCGCATTCAACAACGAATTACGGGAAGCACTTCATCAAAGAATATTAGAAGTATCAAATTCTATTTCAGAATTATATGGTTGTACTTGTGAGATTATCATCGTCAAGGGCTATCCGGCATTGAAAAATAACGATGATACAACATCATTTATTAAAAGTATTGGAAAAGAACTAATTGGTGAAAAAAACATTCATTTTTGGGAGCCAAAAATGTGGGCTGAAGATTTTGCTTATTATGCCCAGGAAGTGCCATCGACATTTTGGTTTCTTGGAACAAATGCAGCTCTTGGGAACATAAATGCTCATGGCCTTCATAATCCGAAGTTAAATCCTGATGAAAATGCAATGACCTTTGGTGTTGCAATGATGCTTGCTGCTGCCGTGGAATTCTTAGAAAGAGAAAGAAGAACTTAAGATTATATTTTATATCGAATTATAATAAATATGCTTTAATAATAAATTTTGGAGAAAACAAATGAACGAACATCAATGCGATTTAGTAATTATTGGCTCTGGTCCTGGTGGATATGTTGCTGCAAACAGAGCTTCTCAGCTTGGTATGAAAGTAATCTGTGTAGAGCGAGATACCCTTGGTGGTGTTTGCCTTAACTGGGGCTGCATTCCAACGAAAGCTCTTTTAAAAAGTGCTGAATATATGAATTTTTTCAAGCATAGCGCTGATTTTGGCTTTGAAGTCGAGTCTCCGAAGGTGAATTTTGAGCAGGTAATAAAAAGAAGTCGCGATGTTGCATCAAAAATGTCAAGCGGCGTACAATTTCTATTTAAAAAGTATAAAGTGGGTGAAATAAAGGGTAGTGGCTTCGTCAAAGCTAAAGGTATTGTAGAAGTAAGAGATAAAGATGGCAATCCAACTGATATGATAAAATGTAAGAATATTATTATTGCAACAGGTGCACGTCCCAGAATGTTTGAAGGGATTGAGGTAGATAGAAAAAAAATACTTACAAGCAAAGAGGCATTGATACAGAAAAAACTGCCTAAATCGCTTATTATTATGGGAGCTGGCGCCATTGGTGTCGAATTTGCCTATTTTTTCAATTCGTTTGGAGTCGAAGTTACGATCGTCGAGATGATGGATAGAATTCTCCCTATCGAAGATGTTGAGATTTCTAAGGAATTAGAACGAAACTTCAGGAAAGAAAAGATAAAACTCATTACAAACACACGAGTTAAATCTGCCAAGGCAAAAGGCGATGGCGTTGAAGTAGTTATTGTCAAGAAAGATGGTAAAGAAGAGGTTTTGAATGCCGAGCTTGCTTTGAATGCTATTGGAATACAAGCAAATATCGAGAATATAGGTTTAGAAAATCTTGGTGTCCAACTCGACAGAGGTTTTATTAAAATCGATAAAACAATGAAAACTAATGTAGATGGCATTTATGCTATTGGTGATGTCGCAGGACCGCCCTGGCTAGCTCATAAAGCATCAGCCGAAGGAATTGCCGCTGTCGAAATTATGGCAGGACACAGCAGTGAAGTCGATTATAAGAACATTCCCGGTTGCACTTATTGCAATCCACAGGTTGCAAGCGTCGGTTTGACAGAAGAGAAAGCCAAAGAAGCAGGTTATGAGGTGATAATCGGAAAATTCCCATTTACGGCTAGTGGCAAGGCACACGCAATGGGCGAAGCTAGGGGTTTTGCCAAGTTGGTTTTTGATGCCAAACACGGCGAAATCTTGGGTGCGCATCTGATTGGTCCAGATGTAACCGAATTGATTGGTGAAATTGGCATTGCCCGCACTCTCGAGGGAACTGCAAAAACCATTTTCAAAACAATTCACGCACATCCTACTCTAAATGAAGCAATTATGGAAGCCGCCGCCGCCGCTTATGGAGAAGCTGTGAACATTTAAAAAACATATAAAATTATTCCTATTTTTCTAAGATAAAAGCACTTCTATTTCGTTAATATCTAAAATATTATTGGCATTTTATAATGTTGATAAATGTTAATTATTTACTTTTTAATTTATAATTTTAATAATTAAAGCAATGAATAATAACGATAAAATAATAGACGAAAACGAGCTATTATCGCTAATTGATGGCAAGCAGCCAAGCACTTTTGAAATAAATGATGTTTTGCAAAAAGCCGCTGAATTAAAAGGGCTTACGCTTGCCGAAACTGCTGTTTTACTTAATATCGAAGATGATGGATATCTCGAACAACTGTTTGAAACAGCTGCTCTTATCAAAGATGCCATATATGGCAATCGACTGGTGCTTTTTGCTCCTTTATATGTTTCCAATTATTGCTCGAATAACTGTCTTTATTGTGGTTTCAGGAAGGACAATCATAATATACACCGTATCAAACTGACTCCTGAACAAATCATTCAAGAAACACAAGAAATACTACGTCAAGGACATAAGCGCGTTCTGCTTTTAATGGGAGAACATACTGAAAAATCGAGTATAAATTTTCTTGTAAATTCCATTGAAAATGTCTATGCGGCCCGTGATGAAAAAGGAAGTTCCATTCGCCGTATCAATATTGAAATAGCACCTCTTACCAATGATGGATTCAATATTATCAAAGATATTTCAATAGGAACTTACACTGTTTTCCAAGAAACATATCATCGCGAAACATACTTGAAAATGCATCCCGATGGGATGAAATCTGATTATGATTTCCGACTTGAAACGATGGATAGGGCGCTAAGTCATGGAATGCACGATGTTGGTATTGGTGCTTTATTTGGTTTGTTTGATTATCGCTTTGAAACGTTAGCCCTTTTGCAACATTCCAAGCATCTTGACCAGAAATTTGGCGTTGGCCCTCATACTATTTCAATTCCCCGCATCAAGCCAGCGAGTGATGCTCCTGCTTCTATTAATGTGCCTTATGCTGTATCTGACAGAAATTTCAAGAAATTAACCGCAGTTATCCGTTGTGCTGTTCCATATACGGGAATGATTCTTTCAACTCGTGAAACAGCCCAACTACGCAACGAAATCTTTAATCTCGGTGTTTCGCAAATCAGTGCTGGCTCGCGAACAAATCCTGGCGGCTACAAGCAAGCGTTTTCGATTGAAGATTCCATCGGGCAATTTTCTCTTAATGATACCAGAAGTTCGGGAGAAGTGATTGATGATGTTATAAGTATGGGTTTTATTCCTTCCTTTTGCACTGCTTGTTATCGTTTGGGACGTGTTGGAGGCGATTTTATGGATTTAGCTAAACCGGGCTTGATTAAATTGAACTGCCACCCCAATGCCCTTTTAACTTTAAAGGAATATCTCGATGATTACGCCGATGAAAAGACAAAGATTCATGGTGAAGAGTTAATAAAAAGAGAATTAGCCAATATACCTACTGATAATCGTCGAAAAGAAACCTTGAAAAAGCTTGAAAGAATAGCAAAAGGCGAAAGAGACTTGTATTTTTAGTCTGTATAACAAAACAGAAGCCCAGTTCTGCAGTTTCCGGGAAAAGTTCCGTATTTCTAAACGCTTGCTACTTCATTACAATGGCGGTGGCTTCGATGAACTCAGCCACCGAAATTCCTCAGTCACCGTAATTCTTCAGCCACCGAAATTCCTCAGCCACCGAAATTCCTCAGTCACCGTAATTCTTCAGTCACCGTAATTCTTCAG
>CAYVTD010000031.1:0-24243 GCA_964454445.1 uncultured Hyphomicrobiales bacterium | reverse complement strand
ACCGAAATTCCTCAGTCACCGTAATTCTTCAGTCACCGTAATTCTTCAGCCACCGAAATTCCTCAGCCACCGTAATTCTTCAGCCACCGTAATTCTTCAGCCACCGTAATTCCTCAGTCACCGTAATTCTTCAGCCACCGAAATTCCTCAGTCACCGTAATTCTTCAGTCACCGTAATTCTTCAGCCACCGTAATTCTTCACGCTTGTTTATTCCATTACGATGGTGGTGGCTGAGTTCACCGAAGCCATGTTGGCTTAAACCCATAATATTCATTAAGAACAGATTTCTGATGAATGGCATTAGGAATTAAGATAGATAAATCGTTGAAAAGAAAAGAGATGTAATTTAAAAAAAATCCTCCGATATTTAAAGACATCGGAGGATTTTTAAACTTGAAAAAAAAGAATTTAGAGAATCTTTTCGCTGACTGATTTGCCTTGTTGGAATAATGCGAGATAATCGCGGCTGCCAGCTTTGGAATCGGTGCCGCTCATATTGAATCCGCCAAAAGGATGGACATCGACGATGGCGCCGGTGCATTTACGGTTCAAATACAAGTTACCTACGTGGAATTCGCGTATGGCACGGTCGAGTTTTTCACGGTTTAACGAATAAACAGCGCCTGTCAAGCCGAAAACGGTGCCGTTAGCAATTTTCAAAGCATCGTCGAAATCTTTTGCCTTTAGAATAGCCAACACAGGACCGAAAATTTCTTCTTGCGAAATGCGCGCTTCGGGTTTAATGTCGGCAATAACGGTTGGTTTAATGAAATAGCCGTCAAGCCCTTCAGCTTTTGCACCGCCGGTGATGAGCCTGCCTTCTTTTATTCCAATTTCTATATAATTGAGGATTGATGTCTCAGCAGTAGCATTGATAACTGGGCCCATACGGAGATTCTTGGTTGGCTCGCCGATTTGAATTGCTTCAGTTTCTGCTTTGACGAGTTCGATAAATTTGTCATAAACTTTGGCATCGACTATGGCACGCGAGCAAGCAGAGCATTTTTGACCTTGGAAACCGAAAGCGGAAACAACTACACCCTTTGCGGCTTCGGCGACATCGGCTTCGCTATCGACAATGATGGAATCTTTACCGCCCATTTCGGCGATGACGCGTTTAATCCAAATCTGACCGGGAGATGTTTTCGCGGCAAGCTCGTTGATTCTCAAGCCGACTTCTTTTGAGCCAGTGAAAGAGACAAAACGTGTGAGTGGATGCTGGACAAGGTAGTCGCCTGCTTCGGCACCACTAGCAACGAAATAGTTAAGCACGCCTTTGGGCAAGCCGGCTTCGATCATTATTTGATTGAATAACTGAGCCATCATCGGTGCATCGCTCGATGGCTTCATAACAACTGTGTTACCAGATACGATAGCGGCAGTTGTAATGCCGAGCATAATTGCCCAGGGGAAATTCCACGGAGGGATGCAAATACCAACACCAAGTGGGATATAGAAATACTTGTTTTTCTCACCTGGGAAAGGGGTCAAGGGTTGTTCTTGGGAATATCTTATGGCTTCGCGTGCGTAAAATTCAAGGAAATCTATGCCTTCGCAGAAGTCAGCATCAGCTTCAGCAAAATTCTTACCGGTTTCGAGCATCATCCAGGCATTGATTTCGTAGCGGCGTTGCCTGCTTATTTCTGCTGCTTTGAAAAGATAGGAAGCTCTTTCTTCGGCAGGGACGTATTTCCAAGTTTCAAAAGCTTTGGCAGCGGTTTGGATCGCTTGCTCGGCGTGTTCCTGTCCAGCTTTTTGGACGCCCTTTTGAAAGATTCCAATTGTTTCTTTTGGATTGGCTGGATTTACGGAAACTGTCTTCTTCTCAGTGTAAACTGTTTCGCCACCGATGACATTTGGATATTCTTTGCCAAGTTCTTTACGAACTTTTTCTATAGCCGCAATTTGCTTTTCGTAATGCTCTTTTATTGTGAAATCAAAAGGCATTAAATTTTCAAACTTTGTCATAACTCTCCTGTCATAAAGTTTAGAAAAAAATAGGTGTAAATGTTTTATAAATATATAAAACCAAAGGTTAACAAAGATACGGAAAATATATGAGATTAAAAAATAAAAATCAGTAATAATTGTAGTATAAATGAATATTAACGAATAGCTCAGAAACTGTATTCATTTGTGTTGCTTAAAACTATATTAATTACCTTACAATATCCAAACGGCGGGTAAATTGCTGTGAAGGAGTTTGTAAAACATAATAATAAGAGCCAGCAGGCAAACCTGATGAGTTAAAAACAAGCGAATAAGTCCCAGCTGTGATGAATTTGTTCAATAGTGTGCAAACTGTGTTACCTAGCAAATCAGCAACATACAAGTGGTAGATACCCGGCTCGCCTGCTTCAAAATCAATGCTTGTAGTTGTCTCCACTGGATTTGGTCTGTTTTGATGTAATGAAAAACGCGAATCTAAATCAATGAGTCGCCCTCCGCCTTCGTAGCATATTCCATCTAAAGAAAACAGCCCCGATTCTTCATTAATCACTATTTTTGCTTTTCCAACTGGTGAGGTGTTTGATAATGATAATTTGGTCGATTCTGCATTGCCAAGAGCTGTTTTAAAACGTAAAGTGGTCAAAACAGAATCCTCTGAAAATGCTGATGGCAACATCAAATTGAGTGTTCTAATGTCATCTTTGATATAGCTTTGGAAATTATTATCAAGCGGTTCGAGCAAGCTAACGTTGAATGATAATTCTGAGAAAAAACCGGAGAAATATTGTTTAAAACTGTTGCCGGCAAGGTTTTTAACATATACAGGCACTTCAATAATTCTGTTTGGTTTTGCAGTAATCGAGCCGATAGCAATGGTAACAGTATCGATTACTGGATGAATGCCTTCACCAATTAGATATATTGTAGAGGGCGAGCCTGGGGCTTCGTAATCGAAAGTTACACCACTGCTGGTGCGCTCTATAAATTCAGGTAGAAAGCGAAGTTGCATCGATTTCTTCTCGCCAGGCTTCAATACAACAGGATTGTCTCCGTCGAGAATGCTGAAATGGATAAAGTCAGGACCTGAAATTGAAATATTATTGATTTTTATATCATTTATGGAGCTGCGATTTTGCACAATCATCACAAAAGAACTATCTTTAAAATCTCCGATTTGAACTTTTCCGAAGTCAATATATTTGGAAACTAATGCCAAGCCCGGTTCGATGCCTTCGCCGGTCAGTTTAATCTCAATAGTATCAAGAGGAATAATTATCTGAACGATTGCATTTCGTTTGCCAATTGCAAGAGGCTGGAAACTGATTTCGGCGGAAGCAATGCCATTAGAATCAATTTTGTATGGAGCGCTGCCCTTACTTAATGTGAAATCATTCGGATGATCGCCAACGATGTTTATTTCTTTTATAGTAAAAGGAAAATCACTTTGATTTTTAATGAAATCAGGGATAAAAACATCCTTGACTTTATCGAGCAAAACAGGACCGAAATCAATATCATTGCTTGCAATACTTGGAGTGCCAATGGTTAAAGGACAATCAGTTGTATCGGCTTGCAGGTCTCTTTTGTCGAGATTCCACACTTTAGCCGTGCTATCCATACTTGCAGTTAAAATTCTGCTGGCATCGAAGTTAAACATAATAGTTTGCACCGGTCCGGTGTGTTCGACCAGTGGCATTATTAACTTGCCATTGTGGGCATCCCACATTCTTGCAGTATTATTGAAACAAGATGTTAAGAAGAAATCGCCTGAGAAATTGAAATCAGTGCAGGTCAATGCAGGTTCTTTTGAAAAAGGGTCTGTATGATTAACAGTAAACATAGTATCGCCTGTTTGGGCATCCCACATAGTGCCTTTTCCAAATGATGAGGCGGTACACAAAGATTTTTCATCGGGGGCGAAAGAAACGAAATTGATTGTTTCTCCGCCGTTACCTGTGCTGTAAGTTCGCAATACTATGCCGTTGTTAGCATTATAGACAACGAATTTTCCTGCAGAACCCGAGCTAATGATTTTATTACCCAAAGGGCTGTAATTAACGAACCAGATCCGTTGATTGGAAATGTTTTCAAGGGTATCTATCGCTAATCCGGTAATTGCATCCCAAATTATAATCAAACCGTCCAAACTTCCGGAAACAATTCTTGAACCGTTGAAGTTGAAATTTGCTGCTTTTACTGTATTTTTATGACCTTCAAGGGTGTGGATTAACTCGGCAGAGGAGTAATCCTTATTGAATTTCCAAACTTTAACCGTTTTATCATCAGATGCAGTAACTGCATATTCGCCAGAAGGGTCGAAATTTGCCCAATTTACGCTTGCGGTATGTCCTGATAATTCGCACAGAAGCTGACCAGTGTTCGAATTCCAAACGCGTGCTTTTCCGTCGCGGCAAGCTGTAACTAACAGGTCTGAGGGTCTGCTATTGAAACGGGCTGAATTTACCCCATCTTTATGGAAAAAGTTGAGGGTTTCGCCAACATTATTGGGCCATAATTGAACTACTCTGATTAGACATTGTTTCGTTGCAATATTTGGAACGAGCCATTTATATTCAAGCCCTGTAATATCGTTTGCTATTGGATTCCAACTATTCCCGCCATCAACAGTGTATTCAAGCTGCACAACGTCACCAGGTAAAAGCCCAGACCATTTTATTAAAAAAGTATCGCCGATAATCAAGGTTTCTCCACAACTTGGTGCGTCCAAGCTCAAAGTTCTTTGCTTTGGGGGCACATTTGGAAATCCTCCAGTGATAATAACATTCTTGCCATAGCAGTTGCTGCCAATAATTTCCAACATTGTATAAACCATAGCCGAATCTTGAGGCGAAAAGCGAATGGTTACAGTGTGTGTTTTCCCCTTTGGGATAAGGAGTTCGTTACCAACAACATCGCCAGCAAAAACTGAAAATGGGGGCATAATTCTGAATTTATTTACAATTATATCGTTATTAACTGCAGTTATATTTACGCTTAAATCTCTTGTTGTAAAGGGCATAACAGCACTAAAGCCAAGATATGGTGGATCGAGCAATAAGCGAGGTAGATCTGTTATGGGAACGAAATACGAAAACTTTTCTTCTGCAGGATAATTAGTTGCTTTGATAGAAACATTTTTCACACTATCGCAATTAACTGTGCTTGACCAGGTAAGCGTGCATGGTTTATACCCATAAGCCATTGAGAGAATATGATTTATAGCTCTATCCAGATCTTTTTCATCAGTTATTTCATCAAAATAAAAACCAGAAGTATTATTGGCTATTTGTTTTAAACTATTCGATAGCTTGTTATTGATTTCGAGCCAGAAGATTTTTGCCCCGATTTCATTTGCTCTTGTAATAATAGAATCTACACTTGCAAAGCCGATACCGTCGCTAATGACAATTATGCTTTTCTGATACTTTCCCAAGGCAGAAACCCCGAGAGAACCAGCGGGCTTGGTCAAAAAGCAAGAATTGAAAGAAGAATTCTTTTGAAAGACCAATTTATTAACTGTATTTATTAATTTTGCTCTGTCTCTTGTATAATCACAATTTAAATAGCTGAAAAAATCAAAGCTAATTATAGCGGTTTCAGTGTTTTCGATGTTTAAGTTTTGGATAATTTTTCGAGCCGCTGTTTTTGCAAGTTCGAAATTATTTAATGGAGCATTGCTTGTATCACTGGAAAGGTCGAAGGAAATAGCAAGTGATAGATTATTATAAGGATTTTGCTCAGGACAAGAGAAATCATTTACAGGCAAAGCCAAGCCATTTTCGGTAATAGTAATATTATTTTTTGTTATAGATTTATCCGGAATAAATCCGTCTTTAAAAAAGAATATTTGGGCGCTTATGTTGGGGAATGAAGCTGTATCGGCTTTGTAAATCGAAATAGATGACGAGGGAAAACACTCGTAAACTGTTCCAATAAATAAAGAAATAATCAATAATAATCTATACAAACTTTTCATATTATTCTTCGAAATTTGTTTCTACATATAGCTGCAAATTATTAATATTCAATTATCATTCCAAAAATAAAAAAAATTAACTTTACCTTAGGAGAAAATCAATTTTATCTTTAGCATCTTGCAAAAAGATATTATCGCCAGCAAAACCTTCGTCAAAGAACTGAACTTCGCCATTTTTTCCGATGAAGATTGTTACCGGGAGTCCGGCAACACCCGCTTGCTTTGGCAATACATCGTATTCGTCAATATAAATATCCATTTCTGCGTTATATTCTTGTAAAAAATTGGCAACGGCTTGCTTTTTATCTTCCGATTTTTCCCAAACAACTATTGGCAAAAAGACGACACTGTCTTTGTCGAGATATGCTTTTTTCAAATATTTGAAAGCGGGGAGGAACGATTGGCAAGGACCGCACCAAGTTGACCAAAAAGCTATAACGATTACTTTACCGTTATAATCTTTTGTGTTTAGCACTCTGCCGTCAATATTTTTAATTATTCCTTCCACTTTTGGCATTTTCACCAATTCATATTTGAGTTTGCCGAGTCGCAGCTCTGTGGCTTGATGTTTTAAGTTGTCAAGCAACAAAATATATTTATTTTCGTCTTTATTTTGTTTTAAATACAGAGTTTTGTGAAAATTCTCAATGTTTTCGGAGCTTTTTGAATAGATAATTGCATTTGTTGCATATAGAAAAGCAAGGGAATCATCGCCAGATTCGATAAAACCTCTGATTAGACTTTCGTAAAGTGAGCTTGGGGCTTCTTCACCAACTAAACTCAAAGACTCTTTGAAAGATTCCATTGCGGGTTCTTTAGAATCGCTTTCCCAGAGAATCCATCCTTTTTGTTCGTATAAGCTGCCAAGAATAATGCGTCTTTCATCATTCCATTGAGTTGTTGTTTGATACTTAGGTTTATAAATGACTGGATATTTTTTTTCTTGTTCGATTGCCAAGTTTATTGCCGACAAAGCGAGGGTTTTACGTTGGCTTTTGTTTGCCTTTGGGGCTACTGACGAGTCCTGAAGCACTGCATTTGCAATTTGGCTATAAGCAATGGAAGGTACATCTTTCATTCGCTCAAGTTGACTGTTAAGTTCTTGCAATTTAGAGATTTGTAAATATCCAGAAACGAGGGCAGAGAACATTTTTTCACGATTTTCGCTCAAGGGGAATTTTCTGAGGTATTCATCGACTCCTTCGGAGAATTCGCGAAGAGAACGAGCTTTAGAAAGCTCCGACATAGTAAATTCCTCAGCGAGCTTGCCCGATGGGAATTGATTGATTACTCTATATTCGATACGCTCTGCTTTGTCTGTATGATTGAGCGTTTTTAAAGCTCGAGTGTATGCAAGAGTTTCGCTCTCGTTGTCGAGCTTGTCATATTTGTCAATAATTTTCTGTAGCTGAGAAAGAAAATCCTCTTCAGAAATTTTCTTTAAGTCGTATTTCAAAGACACTAAACCAATCTCAGCTTGGATATTTCCTTGATAATTCTTTGTTTCTGCTTCAAGAAATTCGAGAGCTTTGGAATAATCGACATTTCGATCGCAATCTTCAGGCATATTGCCCATAAGAGAAAGTGCTGCTCGGAAATCAGCAAATTTTCTTTTTTTAACACTGTCTAAATAAATAGAAAAATCCCAATAATTCCCGAAATTGTCATCGATATTACTATTAATTCTAACTTTTGCTATCCCATACACTGCTGCATCTGAAAGAATGATATTGCCAAGATAAAAGCCAGACTGTTTATCGTAGCGAAGAAATGTCTCATACCCTTTAGGGAAAGAGTTTTCTTCGGAGAAGACGAATATCATAGCAAGAACGCTATCGGGTTTAGGTTCGTTTTTATCAATAAAATAAGTTAGGCGTAATTGCTCGTTGATTTTAGGTTTAGCGGGCTGAATATTCAATTCTCCAGCAAACAAAGCAAAATGTATAAGCAAAAATACAACAGATGAAATAATAATTTTCATAATGATACCTCATAATTATTTAAAAAATTTTTCGAGTTTATTTAGTCGAATCAGTTCTTTTGTAAGATAATTAAATGCTTCGGTAGGTGTGTCTGCATAAGAGAACAGATCGATGTCTTCGGGGCTAATCATACCCAATTCGACCATATAGTCAAAATTAATTAATTTGTTCCAGAATTCGCGTGAATAAAGCAAGACAGGCAAAGGATAGTAGTGTTTTTTCGTTTGCACCAGTGTCAAACAATCGAATAATTCGTCTAAGGTGCCAAATCCACCAGGAAAGGCTACAATAGCTTTTGCCATATAGATGAACCAGAATTTCCGCATAAAAAAGTAATGGAACTCAAAATTCAAATCAGGAGAAATGAATTGATTAGGTTCTTGTTCGAAAGGCAAGCTGATGTTAAGCCCTATGGAGTGAGTACCTGATATTGAAGCTCCTCTGTTGGCTGCTTCCATTATACCTGGACCGCCACCGGTGCAAATATGGTATTGATATTGATGAGGCATTTGTTTAGTCCACTCTGCAAGTAGGTAGGCGAGTTCCACAGCGTCTTGATAAAAGCCGGAAGCTGCTGCTTTTAGCTTGTATTTTTCGATTTTGGCAGACCACACTTTTTTTAATTCTTTTTTTGCCTGATTTTGTTGCTCGAGCATCTCGAATAATTCTCTATCGTAAGTTTCTTTGGGCTTAGAACGAGCCGAACCAAAGAAAATGATTGTTCCGTGAATCTTTTTTTCTTGAAATCGATATTCTGGGTAGTGGTATTCCGATAAAATTCTTATTTCCCTGCCGGCTGGACTGTGTAAAAACCTTTTATTATCATAAGCTTTTGGTGCTTTTTTTAATTTGTTATCATTGTTTTTATCTTTATTCATAAGCGAATCCCTTTTTTTCTAATAAATAGCTCTTTTTTTTAAATGATAATTCTTGTAAATTATCAGCAATTATTTTTTTTACGCAGTTATCACTAATATTGTAATAAAATTAAGATGTTAGCTCATAGCCTCCATCGACAATTAATGATTGACCGGTAATATATGTGCTTGCAGTGGCAAAAAACCAAACTGCATCGAAAACATCGAGAGCAGAGCCAAGGCGTTTCATTGGCACTTTTTCAACAGAAATCAAAGAAGTATCGACGATAGACGGGTCCGATGGCATATAAATGGCTCCGGGACAAACTACATTAACAGAAATATTTGGTGCCAATTCCCGGGCTAATGCTCTTGTTAATTGTAAAACACCTGCCTTGGAAACATTGTAAGCCATTCTTCCTTTCCAAATTTGATAAGCACCTAAAGAGGCGATGTTTACGATGCGAGAGCCAGGTTTTGCAATGCTTGAAAACAGTTTTGAAGTTATAAATTGACTTCTAAGGTTAGTGTTCATTACATTATCCCAGAAATCGGTTTCCAGTTCGCTTAAGGACTTCATCGCAGGAAAAATGCCAGCATTATTGACAAGAACGTCAATACCTCCTAATGATTGGTATGCTTCATTAATAGCAATTTTTAACTCGCTTTCAGAGCGAACATCGGCTTTTACTTTAATGGTTTTCACTCCGTAAGAGCTGATTTCTTTCGCAGTTGCGTTAGCTCTTTCCTCGGAGCTATTGTAATGGATGGCTATATCCCATCCTTTGTTGGCGAACTCTATTGCCAAAATGCTGCCTAAACGTCTCCCGCTACCACTTATAAAAATCGAAGGCATTCTTATTCTTTCTATATGTTCAAAAAAAGAATTTTTGTAAATATACGTAATACACCGAAAAAAGTAACACTTCTGGTAATACTTTATTTATTTCTTTAAAGGCGAACAATTAAAGAAATTATTTATTTTTCTGAGTTTAATGGCTTGATATTAATAATCAACCAGAATTTCGACTTCTGGCTCATTTTTAATGCGTTCCCGTTCTGTTTCGATGTAATCACGGACAACCGGTTTTAAGTAAATTTCGTCGATGGCTTGAGTTATCAAGCAACGCACCATAACAACAAGCAAAGTTTCGATAGGGGCATTCTTATTAAGGACAATAATTTTATCGCCGTCTTTTTCAGCGAGACCGCCTTTAAAAAAACCTTTTTCTTGCCTTATTTTTATGCCGAGTTTGCCAGCGGTTTCTATTAATTCTGCAAAGAGTTCTTTTTGTTTCATTATTTATACCGTTGTTTTTGTTTTATCCAGGGGACGCCAAATACAATAAATGAAGCTGGTAAGCATTGCTAAAGTGGAAAGCCCGGAAGGCACTGTCATAACCCTGACACGTCTGAAAAAACACTCTTGAATAATTGGATTGTGTATATCGAGCAATCTGTTTGCATCAAAAGCTCGGATTAGCAACACATCGTTGTATGCCATAATCGCTTCGACAGAAGTCGCAAGAAAAACAAGAATTATTGCCATTACAAGCCAACCCCTTTTCTTTAAATCCTTTCTAGAATCTATAACAAAGAGAATCCCGAAAAACAATAAACAACCAAAGCCAACCATAGTGTAAAATGATGAGTTCGTATATACATATATGCTTTGCATTACTTCTGCTTCGGAATAATCCGCTTTTAAACTCAGCGAAGGGTCAGAAGTTTCGAAAATATCGAAAGCAATCGAGGAACGGACAACTGAGCCACCGAACCACAAAGCACCAGAAAGACCAATAATGGTTATTAATAACTTTATATAAGTATTTTTTTTCATTTTTTCATACCTTAGTTGTAAACTGAATTTATCTTCAATAATTAATTTCCATTTTTCACAATATCTATAAAGCGAAATTAAAGCATAATTACCAAAATAAATCATTATTTTTGCAATTAATATTAGTTTCAATTAAAATTTAAAAATTTATGAACAATAACAGAGCAGATTTTACTATTCAAGAGCTTGCTGTAATTTTTGGCAAAGACAAGCTAATAAACGTTATAGAAAACAGTCAGTTACGCGGGGTTTCAACGGATACCCGCACAATCGAAGCGGGCAACATATTTGTTGCTTTAATAGGTGAAAATCATGATGCTCACGAAAAAGTGGAAGAGGCATTTGCGAAAGGAGCTAGTATTGCTGTTGTAAATTCGAACTTCCCAGAAAGATTTCCTGATATTTTTCACGAAAAGCCATTGATAATTTGTGGGGATACACTCGAGGCGCTCGGTAAGTTAGCATCTTTTCATCGTAATAGATTCACTATTCCAGTTGTTGCCATTGGTGGCTCAAACGGTAAAACTACCACAAAAAATATTGCAGCTCACTTGCTTTCTCAAAAATACAATGTTTTAAGCACTTATGGGAATTTCAACAACAGGGTGGGTCTGCCTCTCAATCTTCTTCAAATGAATGAAGAAACGGAAATTGCAATTCTTGAAATAGGAACAAACGAGCCGGGGGAAATCTCAATTCTTTCGGAGATCTTAAAGCCGACTGCCGGGCTGATTACAAATATTGGCAAAGAGCATCTCGAAAAACTCGGTAGTATCCGAGGAGTTGAAATCGAAGAAACCATTCTTTATGGGTATTTGCATAAGAGCGGAGGAGTGTGTTTCGTTAATATCGATGATAAAATTCTCGTTTCATACTTAAAAATCCTTGAAAATACTTATACTTATGGCAGCTCAGATCTGGCAGATTTATTTGCAGAAACTCAATTTGACGACAATCTACGACCGGAAATAAAGTTCAAGACGAAAATAGCCGAGTTTTTTGCTTCACCTAATACTAATGGCTTTTCAACTGCTTTGAATGCTATTGCAGCAGCTGCTATTGCTATATATTTTAAAATAAACCCTGAAGAAATCAAGCGTGGATTGGATTCTTACCGCCAAGATACCAGTAAAGGTTACGGAAGAATGACTGTTGAGGTGGTGAAAGATATTAAGATAATAAATGATTGCTACAATTCTAATCCCGATTCGCTTTCGCTCGCTTTGAAGGCATTAAAAACAATTAGAGCAGCATCAAAGCGAATAGCTGTGCTTGCCGATATGCTCGAATTAGGGGAGAGTTCTGCTATTGAACACAAAACAGCCATCGAAATGGCATTGAAATCAGCAGATTTTGTTTTTCTATATGGCAAAGAGATGCAAAAGCAATATGAAGAGATGTTTCCAAACAGAAATAATGAGTTTTTTGCTGAAGATACTCTCAAGCATTTTAAAGATAAGAATATTTTAACGGAAGAATTGTTATCTATCATCGAAACGGGTTGTGTCGTTCTAGTAAAAGGATCTCGCGGAATGCGGTTGGAAGAAATTGTCGAAAACTTAAGGGAATTATAAGAAAAACTTGATGAAAATTGCTTATTTAATTCTAACCTATAACAATTATAGTCATCTGAAAAATTTAATTGAATCTCTTAACGATAAAGATGTCTTCTTTTATTATATATAGACAAGAAAAGCCCTTTACCTGATAATTTAGATGGATACAATAATCTTATCCTTATTAGATTTGATTGATAATAGCATAAGAAAAAAATAAGATAATAACAAAGTAATAAATATATTTTTCAATTTGCTTATAAATGATTAGATTGTATGTTAGAGCTTTGTTGTAAATTAAAAATTTATTTTTCATAGAAGGAGATGCCATGAAAAGATTATTTTTTTTCTTTGTAGTTTTAACATCTGCAGTGCTTTTATATCAGTGCGGCGGTCCCAAGGCGAAAGAAATCAAGGAGCTTAAGGAATATAAAGACGAACTGAGAAAGTTTGCATTCGAGTATCCTGCCGACTGGCATTTCGTCAAAACACCTACTGGTGCAGTAGTTTTCACTTCAAAAGACGAAATGAAGCGTTTCTATAACTATGACACTGAGGGTCCAGCAACTGCGAAAATTGAGATTATTTGGGACGATACTTATGATACTCTGAGTATGGAAGATGTTCTTAAAAAATATCGCAGATTTGAGGAATCGACATATACACCATTCGAGAAGTTCACACTTGGCGGATATGATGGATTAAAGTCGGAATATGCTTTCAAGCTAAAGGATGGCACTTTCAATGGGATGCAATTTATCGCGGCAAAGGACACAACAACTGCTACTGTGTTTATTATGGAATGTTTTGCTAATGCGTATGAAAAATATAAGCCACATTTTGATAAAATAATTGCATCAGTCCAATTAGCCGAAACGCCTGCACAACACGCTGCCGATACTGTTTTTGAAGTAGTTGAGGCTCCTCCACCATCAGACACTCTAAAAGTTGTTTTTGGTGAGGGCTATTCTTTAGAAGTACCACAGAATTTCAATAAGGAACGGGGTTTGTATATGGGTCAAAGGCGTGGTGATAGTTATATTCGTGTTGATGTCCTTGATGCTTCCAAGCAAAAGGACCTTGGTAAAATCATTGCTGCCTCGAAAAATGCAATCCCTGGTGCTAGTGACGCTCAGAACGTAACGCTTGGCGGAGTTAACGGCAAAAAGCTTACATATAAACCGAGCAACACTGTCGATGGCGAAATGTATTGGGTAATCAAAGGAGACAAGCTTTACCGGATTACTCTTAATTGGTTCAAAGGTGAGGCAAAAGACTACAAACCCGTGTTTTCGAAGTCAGTACAGACATTCAAGTTTGAAAATTAGATGTTTTAAACCTAAAATATATATGGCAGTCTCGAAAGGACTGCCTTTTTTTTAATAATAGTATTGATTCATTAGAACAAGCAAGAGGCGATCTTAATACGAAGTGTTATCATCTAGCTTATTATTTTGTGATTCAATAAAACATTGATTAAATTGCAATATTATATAATTGCAATATGTTATAAGAACTTATAAAGAAGGTATTCGTTTTGTAATTGGAAATGAAAAAAGCTGTTTTGCTATTAATGTTAATTTTAAATAGTTATTGTTATTCTCAGATAACAATAAAAGACATTTATATCGACCGTCGTGATGTTTTTGATTCGACAGATGCTGATTGGTTTTTTGCTGCCCCTGTTATAAATTCCTTTCATACTTTGACCAAGCAATATGTTATCGAAGACGAGTTGCTGTTTAAATCCGGCGATGAACTTAATCTTGATTTTGTTTATGAAACAGAGCGAAATCTCAGGAATACTGGCTTGTTTTTAAATGTTGACATACAATTCGATTCTGCGGGGTATAATTCTTACGATATTTGGGTAATAACACAAGACAGGTGGTCAACAATGCCTGAAATATTGTTTGGAACAGGCGGCAAGGAGCATGCTTTTGGATTGGGCTTAAAAGAAAAAAATTTTTTAGGAACAGGTTCAAAAATTCAATTGGACTTGCTCTATCGTTCCGAAAATAAAACTGGTTGGCAAATTACCGATACTATTGCGCTAAGAAGATTTCTTAGATCTGATTATTCGATAGAATTTTCGATTTTTGCCAACAAACATAAAACAGCTCAAAATTTGCAAATTTACGACCCATTTTTAAATATATCAGATAAATCATCTTATGGCATATCGCTAAAAAATGAATTTGGTAACGATTTCTCTTACTATGACGACAAAACTAATTTGCTGCCAATCCACGAGCGACGATTGAGGTTATGGTATTCTTATGCTTGGAAGCGCAAAGACAGGGTTTTTATGACAGTTATGAGCGAATTTGACGATGTAAAGCGTATTATCCCGGAATATAGGCGGGCTTATGATAATACAGCAAAACTGTTTGTTGCTTTTTCGTCACTTTCTGACTCATATATTGAAACTGACAAATTAAATACATTCAATATTGAAGATCTGCCTATTGGTGGATGGGGGACAACTATCCTTGGAAAAACTTTTGCTATGAATTCAGATGGGGAAGCCCTTTATTACATTGGTGGCAGAGGCGAAACATCCTGGTTATATGGCAATCTTTATCTCTTTGGACAGCTAACTGGAGCGAGTTCATTTACTAACAATCATGGTAAGTTTACATATCAGGAATTCTTGGGGCTTGGTTTTTATCGTATAACCAAAGATATATTGTTAACAGGCAGGTTTTGCCAGCAAACTGTTTGGAATTGGAATGCTTATCGACAGTTGGTTCTCGATAATGATGCTGGTTTGCGCGGTTATACAGCAAATCGTTTAAGTGGTGATAATCGAATTGTTGGTAATATCGAGTTGCGAACTTTTCCAAACATTAACCTGTGGATTTTGCGTTTCGGTCCGACATTGTTTTTTGATGTTGGAACTGTATGGAACAAAGGCATTGATATTGATAAAACACGCTGGCATAGCTCGATTGGTGCAGGGCTACGTATTTTTAATATGAAGTCAGAAGGTAAATCCGGAGTAATAAGGATTGATGTTGCTTATAATTTTGATGAGAGGAAGTTTGCTGAAATAATCTTGACTAGCGATCAGTTGTTTTCCGTTTTTAAGCAACATATATTTAATTTACCTGAAGTTTTTGGTATGGAATTCGATTATGAGTAAATAATTGAATGAATTTAAAGAATTATTTTGAATATCTGGGAAAAATTCAATAAATTGTCAAACTAAATATTAACATAAAAAAAGTGATTTAATACATTATTTGGCTGATTATGAGCGAATTTAAAAAAGTATTAGTTGCTGAGGACGAATTAACTAACTCTATAGTTTTAAAGAGGGTATTAACTAAGGCAGGTTATTCGGTAGTTGTAGCAGAAAATGGAGTTGACGCTCTTCAGCATCTCGAAAATGAGCATTTTGATGCCCTATTAACAGATTGGATGATGCCGGAAATGGATGGTATAGAGTTGATAAGACGGGTAAGAGAGCGCATCAAGCCAATTCCGTTAATCATTATGATAACAGCGCTTGTATCCGAGGGCGCAAGATCTTATGCTATAGAATCTGGCTCAGATGATTATATAGCTAAGCCAATTGATGTCAATGAACTCCTAACAAGATTGAAAGATGGTATTGACAGAAAAGAGCAAGAGGCGCCTCAAAGACCATCAAACATTGTCGTCAGTGATTTTGAGGTATTACCTCCTTTTGTTGGTGTTGCAATAGGCACAAGCACTGGAGGTCCACCCACGTTGATAAGTATTTTCCAGGATATGCCTGTGAATACAAGAGCTGCATTTTTTATTGTCCAGCATGGTCCGCCTTGGATGCTTGAGACGTTTTCTCAACGATTGCAGAGAGAAACAAAGCTTAAGGTTTCCTTGGCGATGAATAACATTGTTGCCGAACAAGGATGTATTTACATTGCTCCCGGCGACAAACACTTAAGAATTCAAGCTGGGACACTAATGCTAAAGCTTGACACTTCTCCTAAAGAAAATTTTGTTAGACCTTCCGTTGACCCATTATTCAGAAGCTCTTCTGAAGCATTTGGACAGTATTGCATTGGAGTTGTTTTAACGGGGTTGGGGAGAGATGGTACGCAAGGAGCAAATCAAATTGTCGCCAATAAAGGACTTGTTTTGGTGCAAGATCCTGAAACTGCCGTGGCACCATCGATGCCCAGAACAGTAATCGAAGCTGGGGTGAAACATAAATTAGTGAAAACTGATGAGTTAGCAAAGACTATTTCTGAATCTGTTTTCCCATTAGCAAGCCGGCTAAAACAAATGCAAGCTAATGGTGGATAATGTTGTCTCTCATTTTTTGTAATATCTTTTACCTTATTGGTATTTTCTTAAAAAATGCCAATAAGGTTTTTTTTATAATTGTCAATAATTGAAAGAATTTTTTATTTATTTAAAGGATAAACTTATGTATTTAAAGAAATTACTCGTTTTAATCATTATTTCGATTTTTGGATTATACAATGTAATATATTCCCAAGATTTAACGCCGGAAATGATAGAAAAAATAAATGCTCCTGACAATGTCGGAAATGATTTTTGGTTTACCATGCCTCCTAGTTATCATGAAGAAGGGGCTTTAGAATATGTAAATATTTATGTTTTATCTGAATATTCCGGCTGGGTAAAGTTAGAAATACCCGGTATGGCTATCAACAATCAAAGAACAATTAAACCATATCAACTATTTAGATTTCAAGTCGGTCCAGATTCGGTTCAGGCATTTTCTCCACAATTAAAAGAAGCCCCTGCAGCCGAACAGATTCATTATACACGAGCTGCCAACATAACCTCAAATGTTCCTGTATCAGTTTATGTTGTCGGTAAATACGATAGATCAGGCGATGGTTTCCTTGCATTGCCGGTTGGTGCCATTGGAACAGAATATATGGTAGCTTCGTATCGCGGCTATGAAATGATTGAAGAGGGTGAATCGGGGGCAGACACTATTCATTATCCGAGTTGTTTTAGTGTTGTATCTCCTTATGACGGTACAGAAGTTACTATCATAATGGCAAATAACAAATACGCCCGTACATCAGGCGGGCACAAGTCTGGGGATACTTTTAAAATTACGATGAATAAGGGCGATGTTTATGTCGTTTCTTCTATTGGGGATAGCAGCGATATATCGGGAACAATAATCAGGTCAAACAAACCGGTCTCTGTTTTAGGTAGTCATTATAAAGCAAAAATACCGCTTAGCTCTAGTCAGCAAAATTTTTGCGTCGAGATGTTGCCCCCTACTTGTGCTTGGGGAAAGAAACATATTATACCTCCAGTTCCTAACAGAATAGCCCCGCCTATTATCAGAATTTATGCCAAAGAGACTACAACAACCAATCTTGCAGGAGTTGTCCAACCTGGTTTCAAAGAGATTTTGCTTGCTCGTAGCGAAGGCAAGGCAATACCTCAATATCTCGAAAGCGACAAGCCTGTGATGGTAATACTTTACAATACTGGCAAGTACGATACATTAGCAGCTGAAGAAAATCAGAAACCATTTATGATGCTTATTCCTCCGATTGAGCAATATCAAAATAAATATTTGTTTTCATTACCAAAAAATGGAACCGATGATGAATATGATAACAATTATCTTGTAAATAACTTTATTCATTCTGGTACTGGCAATATACCGGATAATCTGCTAATCGGGACAGTTTCCAATGGAATAATGAATAAACAGAAACTCAAAGATTATTTTGGAGATAACCAGGGAATTAGCGTTGAAAATAGCAATTATGCTTCGGATTATTTCCAATTGCCACAATCGGGGATTTTCCTGATAGAATCACCAGAAAAGACTTGCTCGTTTTTGCAAGGATATAATAGCATTGATAATACTTATGGTTATCCTGTTTCTTCGATGTTCACTAATCTTGCTATTGGGGATACCTTAGCTCCAGTTGCTGATTGGACTTGCGATGCTCAAGGCAATATTAATGGAATTATCAAAGATATGCCTGAAGATCCAGCAAAAAGGACAAACCTGTTTTCTGTCCATTTCGTCGAATCGCTTTCAACAAATATCTCTTGCAAAGTTGATCCTATTAAAGTACCTGGAGTTGATACAATCATAAGAGTATCTTGTGAAGCTATCAATCTTGATAAAGATGCCTGGGCGGCGCTTTATGTATCTGATAAAAATGGTAACGATACTATTATTTATTTGAATTATTTTACAACAAGATATGCTTTCAAGCCACAAGTGCTTAATTTTGGTGTCGTTAAAGTCGGCGAAACAGCTAAGAATAGCTTCGAATTGCTTAATACTTCTCTCAAGGAGATAACTGTCAAAAATCTTAGAATTGTCGAAAACAAGGACCTGTTTTCTGTTGAATTTGATGGCAGTCCGTTCACTATGAACAAAGAATCCGGCAAAAATTTCAATATTTTATTCAAATCGGACAAAAAGGGACTTTTCAATTCTACTTTGTTGGCTGATGTGGAAAATGCAAATATACAAGTAAAGCTCTACATTAGTGCTAATGCAGACGTACCACTGGTTAGCATAACAGATATAGATTTTGGAACAATTAGAACTGACGAGACTTTACAAAAACAAACTACAATAGGTAACCCTAGCAAAGTACCTTTATATATTTTCGGTTTTGAACCTCCGTCTAATACAGTGTTTTCTGTTACTTTGCCAGAAGCAACATTGGAAAGACCAATTGTCATTCAGCCTAGCGCAGTCTTACGCCTTGATGTTGTGTTTACTCCTGACACTAACGCTTTGTTTATCGACTCAATCAAGGTAATGACTGATGCTAATGAATACAACAGCAAAATTACTCTTCGGGGGGCTGGCTCTCCTTCCTCAGGCGTTCAAGAGTATTCAGATTTTTTACTTAATGTATATCCCAACCCGGCAAAAAATGAAATATTTATATCTCCTTGCCTCGATAATCCTCAAACTAAAGGGACTCTGGATGATTTGGCTATGGCTGAAGTCAAGATTTCAAATATGCTTGGCGAAGATTTAAGCAGTTTGATAACTATATCCAAAACAAAAAACATATTAGTATTAAATGTATCCAAGCTTGCTAATGGGGTTTACATGCTAAATTTAAAAATAAATGATAAAAATATTTCAAATGCCTTTACAATATTAAAGTAAATTTCATATATTTATTTAAATAAAATGTGAAATTTCTTTGGGAGAATACTTATGTTCACAAAGTGTTTTTCTTTTGTGGTGGCCTTGCTTATTATCTTCATTTTTGCATTTCAATCGTCTGTTTCAAAGGAACTCAATGATGAGATTATCAATAAATTAATAAAACCAGACAATATCGGCAACGATTTCTGGTTTACTGTGCCGCCGGGATACGAAACTATAAATCCCGAGAATGCTGTAAAAATCTATATCTTCTCGGAATATACTACTTTTGTAATGGTCGAAGTCAAGGAGTTGGGTCTTGTCAAAACAATCAATACCAAACCTTTTGAAGTAGTAGAGATATCTTTAACTCCTTTACAGGCTCAGCCCTATAACAAGATGCCAGATGAAGACGAAAAGGCATCGGCAATTTATCATTCGAGAGCTGTTCATCTCAGTTCAGATATGCCTGTTGGTGTTTATGTGCTTGTGAAATATGAAGCATCGAGCGATGGTTTTCTTGCTTTGCCAAATAGTGTTTTAGGTAAGGAATATATAGTCTCCTCTTATGATGCATTATACTCAGGTACAGAAAAGCTACCGAGTTTAGTAGGGATTGTTGCCCCTTATGATGCTACTCGTGTTACGATAAAGATAGGCGGTAACACTGGTACAAAAACTTCTGATAATTTGACTCCTGGCGAAACTATGTCAGTCAATTTGATGCAAGGTGATGTTTTTATGTTATCGAGCATAGGTGATAGCAGCGATTTGTCTGGTACGACGATTTTTTCGAATAATCCTATTGCTGTTGTTGCTGGGCATCAATGTGCCAATGTGCCTCGAACAAACCGGTATTGCGATTATCTAGTTGAAATGTTGCCAGGTGTTGAAACTTGGGGTACTCAATATGTAGTGCCGCAGATGCCATATCGAACATACTCTTCAATAATTCGTGTTTTTGCCAAGCTGCCCGATACAAAAGTATATAGAGATGGGAAATTAGTTGCAACCTTGAATGGTCCAGGTGGTTTAAAAGGAAATGGTTGGCTTGAAATGCGGCTTAATCAGAATATCGAAGTTCCCTACCCAATCTTGCTTAGTGCCGACAAACCGATACAAGTGGTTTTTTACAATACGGGTTCACAGGAAGATGGCGAGCCATTAAAAGCTTATGATCCTTTTGAAATGGTGCTAACACCACGTGAACAACATTCGAAATATGTTCCGTTTGCCATGCCCAAATCTAGTATAGGTACCGGCTACAAGCTAAATTTTTTCTCTGTTTCGTTTAAGCCAAGTGCAGTAAATACTATACCTTCAAATCTTTTGTTTGGTGTCTCTACCGAAGACACAAGCAAGTTTTATACTCTAAGTAATTATTATCAGGCATCAGCTTGCAATATAGTAGTGGACAAAGAGCTTGCAGAGCAAAGTTTTGAACCACCTCCGGACCATACCTTGTATCTCTTTTCACCGGATTCGCTTGGTGTTTATCTTTATGGTTTTAATGTTTCTGATTCTTATGGATTTCCAGCATATTTGTATTTAAAAAATATTGAAAAAGCTGTGGATACTCTACCTCCGAAACCAACTTGGACACTCAACGAAAACAGTGCGGAAATACGTATTACGGCTATAGATCTACCCGATGATCCAGATCTAAGATCAAATTTTGGTAGTGTCTTGTTTAATGAGGCAGAATCGTACAACATAGAGTATTCTGCCGATCCAATCATACCAAGCGTTAGTTATCGTGCAAATATAAATTGCCTTATTATTGATTTAAAAAAAGATGCTCGGGCAAAAATCACTTTTGCAGATAGAAATGGCAACGATACGACTATTTCAATCAATTATTACATTATTGATTTTAAGACTAATCCGGAATCATACGATTTCGGAACAGTTATGAAAAATAAAGAAAAATCTAAATATATCAATATAGTGAACAATAGCAATACCGAAATCCACATAGCGACAATAACCCCAATGAGCCATCCAGACATTTTTACAGTTCGTTCGGATTACTCTACCACGATTGCTGCTAAATCGAGTGGAACTTTTGTACTTGTTTTCAAGGGAGACGAATTAGGGGTTTATAATGATAAAATAAAAATTATTGCTGAAGAAAAGAATACATCTTACGAAATGGAAGTGGCGGGCAAGGTTGGCGAACCGCAAATCACTGCATCAGATATAGACTTTGGAATAGTTCCGGTTGGTCAATCAGCAATTCGTCAGGCATTGGTAGCTAATCCCGGTAATGTCCCTTTGGAAATCATTGGATATTTTGGACCTGACAAAGATTGTTTTACCACTGACCTGCCTGAATTGAGCAAAGACAATACTATTATCATCCAGCCTGGCAGTGTCTATGCTTTTAATGTTACTTTTTCGCCTGATGCCGCCGGTGACTTTTCGGATATGATTGTTTTTTCAAATAATGCCAATAAACTTGACAGTATTACAGTATTGAATGGTAAGGCGGAGGCAAGTTCTGTTGCTTTTCTTACTGACGACAGGTTAATTAGTGTTTATCCGGTGCCTACCAAGGATTTTTTAAGTCTTAAATTAAACATATCTGATACTTCAGTAAAAATAAAAGTGAAAAATGAACAAGGCAAGGAGCTGACCAATTTTGTTACAGTTTCGGGTGTTTTTCCCGAGTTTGCAATAAATACGAAAGAGCTTGTGTCGGGAGCATATTTCCTTGAAGTTTCATCTAAGAATCATAATTACATAAGAAAATTTGTTGTAGAAAGATAAGTGTATTTCTGAACACTTTTTCTTATATTGTGCTTTTGATTTTTTAGATGAGGCAAAATGTTTAGATTATTATTTTTATGCACAGACAATTCAGGAAGAAGTGTAATGGCTCAATGCTTTTCAGAGAGATTAGCACCAGAAGGCGTTGAAGTTGTTGCCGCCGGAGATAAAAATCACAAGTTACATCAAAACACCATCAGAGTTTTCGAAGAGCTAGGTTAAGATATTTCAAAAAAAGTAGTTACAAGTGTTGATAATATTAGAGCAGATACTTTTGATATAGTTATTACATTATGTAACCAAGCTCGCGAGATATGTCCAGAATTTCCTGGTTCACCTGCAAAAATACACTGGTCACTCGCTGATCCAGCAACAAAAAAAGACCATGACGAAATGTTGATAATTTTCAGAATGGTACGTGATGAGATTCGGCTCAGAGTTATATCTTTGTTTAAGCATGGCTTTTTTAACTCAATAAGGGAAATGAGAAAGACTTTTGTATCCTTGTTAAACAATCTCACCGATGGTGTGATGGCTCACGGGGTTGATCGCAGGGTTTTCTTTTTCAATAATGCGGCTGAAAGAATTACTGGTTACAAGCGTGAAGAAGTAATTGGGTTGGATTGTCATAAAGTTTTTCCCGGTAGATTTTGCGGTGGAGATTGTTCTTTTTGCAACGAGAGGGAGAATCCTGGCGGGAAATTGCATTATCCGCGGGTGTTTCATCGAAAAAATGGCGAGTTGAGAAATCTCGAAATGACAGTTGTCAATCTTGATCCTCCAGGCATGATATCTGGCGCTCTGGTAGTATTTCGAGATATAACACAAGTAATACACCTGCGAAAACGTTTGGATAACTCACGTGGTTTTTTGGGTATAATTGGCAGGCATCCATCGATGATACATTTATTTCAGCTTATAAAAGAGCTTGCCGATGTGCAGGTGCCAATATTGATACAAGGCGAAACGGGCTCAGGTAAAGATATGGTGGCAAATGCCTTGCATCAACTAAGCAAACAAGCCTCGGGCCCATTTGTGCCGATTAATTGTGCCGCACTACCAGAAGGAACCTTGGAAAGGAAAGCGAATTATTTGGGCATGTAAAAGGTGCTTTTACAGGCGCTATTCGCGACCGTAAGGGCAGATTCGAGCTTGCTGATGGTGGCACAATTTTTCTTGATGAGATAGGTGAAATTTCTACTCCGATGCAAGTGAAATTGCTTCGGGTGATTCAAGAGCATTGCTTTGTTCCTGTTGGAGGAGAAAAAACTGTTAAGATGAATGCAAGGGTGATTTGTGCCATTAACAGAGACCTTAAATTATTAACTCAACAAGGCTTGTTTCGCGAAGATCTGTATTATCGACTTGCTGTTGTTCCAATAAATCTCCCAAGTTTGCGAGAGAGAACCGAAGATATATCAATTCTTGCCGAGCATTTTCTCGATAAATATTCAGATGATATCGGTACACTTGATGTCGATGCGTTTGTGTTTTACGCACAAACATCGCTTTCGCTTGGCTCCGGCTATGGCAATGCTATCTCAACAAGGGGAGGTGCCTCAATTAAAAAGGAACTTGATGCAATGGGTAAGGCAAAAGTTGGAGATATGGTTGTCAGTTCAGCAGGCAATTTAAAAGCAAAATATATATTACACTCTGTTGGTCCCAGCTTCCAAGAAGAAGATAGCGGAAACAAATAAAAAAAAGTTATCAATAACACTTTGAAAACTGCCGATGAAAAAGGCATCTTTAAAATCGCTTTCCCAATGATGGGTTCAGGGTTTTATGGTATTATACCTGATACTTCAATTAGTATAATGTATGATTGCATAAAGAAATATTTGTCGAATGAAACTAAACTGAAAGAAATAATCATTTGTGCAAACGACAACCGGGAACTACGAATGTTTTCATCAAAAATTGATATATTAAAGCAAGGGGTATAAGTTTATGAGTGATTCGTTACATTTCGCCTCGCATAGATTGCAGGAAATCGCATTAGTATTTATGGCTACTGTTTATACTACCCGTCTTATATGGATGTTTCGATTTAAAGCTGGCAAAGAGCGTCAACAAAAGACTGGTTTGCCTGATACAAGCAAAAAAAAGGGGATAGTTTATTCATTGTTTAATATTGCAATGCCCTGGGCTATGGAAAGCACTCGGAGGCAGAGCCTGGTTTATGGCCAATGTGCAAT
>CAYVTD010000030.1:15409-39141 GCA_964454445.1 uncultured Hyphomicrobiales bacterium | reverse complement strand
AGGGCAAGTATTTTTTGGGAAAATACACGGTTGTGCCTTTTTTTTCTGCGGGCTACTGCCACAATGCCTTTTACGGGCGCAAACAGATAGACAAGCAAAAATAAAAACCCTGCTGTCATTGCCATGCTGCCCGATGGCGAACTGTTCAACAAAACAGAAATATAAAAACCAAATATTGCCGATACAATTCCGAATAGGACGCTTAATAGTAGCATCATTTTCAATTTGTCTGTCAGCAAATAAGCCGAAACTGCCGGAGCTATCATCAAAGCAATGACAAGTATCGAACCGACAGAATCAAATGCTCCAACAGCCGTTACTGACACAATAGCCATAAACGAATAATTAATCAGACTTATATTAAAGCCCAACGAAGAGGCAAGCAGCGGATCGAAGGTGCTTAGCTTTAATTCTTTGAAAAACAAGCTAATAAATACAATATTTATTAATAGCAAACCCGCCATTACATACATAGATTTTGGACCTATGTCAACCCCAAAAAGTTGAATACTGTTAATAGACGAAAGCACAATATCGCCAGTTAGCACAGTTTCTTCGCATAGATGGACATCTGAAAGATTCTGCGAAATTAGAATAACTCCTATACTAAACAAAGCGGGAAAAACGAGCCCAATGGCAGCATCTTCCTTCACAAGCTTGGTTTTATTTATCAATTCAATTATGAAAACCATCACCAGTCCCGTAGCAGCCGCTCCAACAATCAAAAAAGGCGATTGCAAGTCGCGGGTTATCAAAAAAGCTACAACAATACCCGGCAAAACGGCATGGCTTATGGCATCGCTCATCAAAGACATTTTCCTTAGAACAAGAAAAACTCCTGAAAGTGCTGCAGCAGATGCAGTAAATACTGCAATTAAAATGATATTAAGCTCAATCATACAGCATTTTGCAATCGTTTGTTGATAATTTGTTTTGCTCTGCCCGAACCTGATGGCGTTAGCTTCCAGAGGTCATTTTTAGCATCTTTTAGCTCGACCATGCCAAGTTTTTCGAGAATGGAAAGCGTTTTTCTTATAGCTGCCTTTTGCGATGTCATTGTTTTTAGTACCGCAGATTTGTGCCCTGTGTAATCAGAACCTTCGTGGTTTATCTCCAATAAATACAAGTCGAGCATCACTCTGTCGAGAAATACATTTCTTTTACTCAATAATCCTTTGAGCCACACAGCAATAATTCCACGTTTAGGAGCAAAAAGCATTGAAAAACCGACAATTCCTGTTGCAAAAAGCACTATCGTCGGACCAGTAGGCAAACTTTGAGAAAACGAACTGACAATAGCTCCGCCAACTCCCGAAATAGCTCCAAAAAAAGCCGAAAGAAACACCATCTGTCCAAGCTTGTTTGTCCATTGTCTTGCGGCTGAAGGTGGGGCTACGAGCATAGTGACCATCAATATTACCCCAACAGCTTGTAATCCAATTACTATTGCTATCACTATGGCACCAGAAAGTATTTTATCGAGTAAGCTGCTATTGAAACCGATACTTTCCGTATAGCTTGCATCAAAAGTATGTATTTTAAACTCTTTCCAAAACAACAAAGTAACAAATATTACAATAAATCCAAGAATGGATATTAACAGAATATCGTCTTGAGTCATTGCTGCTGCCATACCAAAGATATATGTCTGCAAGCCCATATTGCCCTTAAGTGCATTTTGCTGTATTAATTTTAATATAAATATACCTGTTCCAAAAAAAATAGCTAGCATAAGCCCAAGTGCTGCATCACTTTTTATCTTCGTTTTGTTCATTATCCCCGAAACTAAAAGCATTGCCAATATACCTGCTACTGCTGCTCCTAAAAGCAAAACAAAAGGATTTTTTCCACCAGACTGACTTAAAGCATAAGAAACAAGAAAACCGATAGTAATGCCGGCTAGCGAGGAATGGGCAACAACATCGCCCACAAGCCCTTGACGGCGTAAAAATGCAAAACATCCGAGAGTCCCAGATGCAATGCCTATCATAGCTGAGCCTATAGCCACTGTACGCAACGTATGGTCAGTGATTAATGTTTCTATTATCTCAAACATATTATTTTCATTAAAAAATCCGTAACTTTTCTATCTTAACTCGAAAAAAATCTAATATTAGTATAAGTTCTTGATAAAAAAAAGTATTTTGTATCCTATTTTTGTACTCTTCATAAATTTGTTTTTACAATCAATCAATAATAATTTCTAATAAAAACGTTATAAGAAACACATTGCATTAGATTCAAAAAAAATTTCTGATATATTTTGTTTAAGACGATATTATTTTCAATTCTTGTAATTTGTTCGTTTTCTCCGCTTTACTCGGAAGTGGCACAAGATACGAGCGCCCAATCGAAATTTCAGCAGTATCTTGCAGAAATCTACCGATATCCAAAAAAACTCGAGAATTACAGTTTAATGAGTTTACATTCTGGAGTTTCCAAGTTGTCGATAGCAAAAAATTTTCAAACAAAATTAGCTCCCAGCTTCAATATCGAACTGAGATATGGATTTATCCGTTTCAATGAGGAAATTGACGCTCCCGGCCGGGTTTATATGGCAAACGAATACATCTATTTACAGTCGAATTCTTCTGGTTTAAAGCCAAAGTCCTGGGAATTTAAAGGAATACCAACAGATGCCTGGCGCTTTGGCTTTGCATTCAGAAATGGATATGGTTTTGTGATTGGCAAAAACCAGTATCTTACATTCGACCACACTGGAGCCCTTAATTGGTCGAGAATTGATGTGGAATGGCCCAGCTTAATAGAAAGAGACCAAAAGAAATTGAATATATTCGACGAGACATTTCGATTCGGCACTGAGTTCGAGTCAGGCATTAGTTATAGCATAACAAACTTTATGCAAGCAAGCATTGCCTACAACCACTCCGTTGTTATGCACGGAATCAATCTGCTGCAAGTAGCATTGTCTTCCACATTAGAACTGTCAATACAAAGAACTATCGATTACCTTGCTTATGAATACATCTGGCAAAACCCCAACGAAACCCCTTATGCTAATTTCATAGCAAAAAGCTTGGTCTCTTATTTGATTTATGAGCTTAGAAGATATAATCAGAATTGGCCCTTCAAGTCGAAAGAACCGCTAAGTTACGATAGTTTCTATTTTGGAGTTACTTTTGTGTTTTGATATTTTAACAAGCCAGAGTCGCTTTTTAAAAAAATTTTGTTAAATACTAATCCCTTCTTCTTTGAGGAGGTCTTCCACCGCCACCTCTGGAATCACGTCTATCGCCACCTCTGGAATCACGTCTGTCGCCACCTCTGGAATCACGTCTGTCGTCGCGTCTGGAATCACGTCTGTCGTCGCGTCTATAGTCATCTCTTCTTTCTTCGCGTTCTTCTAATCCTTCAGGTCTCGGTTGGGTTGCTTTCATACTGAGCCGATATTTGCCGTCTTTGGATATTTCGAGTAGTTTGACTTCGATTTCTTGACCGACTTCTAGCATATCGCTAACGTTTTCGGTGTGCTGGTACGAAAGCTGGGAAATATGCAACAAACCTGTCTTTTTTGGCAATATTTCGACAAACGCGCCCAAGCCTTCGCGGATTTCTTTCACTTTGCCCTTGTATATTTTGCCTTCCTCTGGTTTTTGAATTAATCCCTGAATCATTGCAATAGCTTGATCGGTTTGCTCCTTATTCACAGAAGCAATCATCACAGTACCGTCGTCTTCGATGTTTATCTCAGTTTCAGTTTCTGTAACAATACTTCTAATTGTCTCGCCACCGGGACCGATAATTGTGCCTATCATATCGGTAGGCACTTGAATGGAAGTAAATCTTGGGGCATAAGGAGAAATGTCGTCGTTTGGCTTATCGATAACTTCGTTCATTTTCGAAAGGATGTGCATTCTGCCTTCGCGTGCCTGATTTAAAGCTGCTTTCATAATATCGATGGAAAGTCCTTCGATTTTAATATCCATTTGGCAGGCTGTAATGCCGTCGGCTGTGCCAGCAACTTTAAAGTCCATATCGCCTAAAAAGTCTTCATCGCCAAGAATATCGCTAAGGACAGCTACTTTATCGCCTTCTTTGATTAGTCCCATGGCAATGCCCGCAACCGCTTTTTTTACTGGTACACCGGCATTAAACAAAGCCAGGCTGCCAGCACATACAGTTGCCATCGAAGAAGAGCCATTAGATTCTAAAATGTCGGAAACCACTCTGATTGTATAAGGGAAATCTTCTGTATTTGGAAGTTGATTTTTCAATGCCCTTTCGGCAAGATTACCGTGCCCGATTTCGCGTCTTCCGGTGCCGCCAAATTTCCCGGTTTCGCCTGTGCAAAAAGGCGGGAAATTATAGTGAAGCATAAATTTCGATGTGTAGGTAGGCAAAAGCCCATCAATCATTTGTTCGTCTTGCTTCGTGCCAAGAGTTGCTGTTGTCAGGCTCTGAGTTTCGCCTCTTGTGAAAAGCGCAGAGCCGTGAGCTCGGGGCAAGGGCCCGACTTCACAGTTTATTTGCCTGATTTCTGTTAGGCTTCGACCATCGAGGCGCTTACTCTCGTTAAGAATCATATTCCGCATAAATTTTTTTTCGAGCTTGCCAAAGCACTCTGAAACATAAAGCTTCAACAAAGTTTCATCATATTCTTCCGAATCAGCATATTTTTCTAATACTGATGTTGTGGCTTTGTCATTAAGCAAGGTGCGAGTTTCGGATCGCTCTTTTTTTGTTGTAATTCTATGGACATATTCCTTCATTTCTTCGCCAATAGTATCTTCAATCAAGGCAGCAATATCTTCAGGAACTTCAAGACCCTTAAATTCACGTTTTTCTTTGTGGGCTTTTGCAAAGAGCTCTCTTTGTAAATCGTTGAGTTGTCTTATATGCTGATGTGCAAAATCGAGTGCGGCAAGAAAGGTTTCCTCCGAAATTTCTTTAGATTCTCCTTCGACCATAGTAATCGAGGTATCTGTGCCTGCAACATTCATAAAAATATCTGAATCTGCAAGCAATTTATGTGATGGATTAATCACAAATTCACCATTAATCCTGCCGACGCTTACCTGAGAGACAGGACCATTGAAGGGAATATCAGAAATCATCAGCGAAGCAGACGCGGCTACAGCAGCAAGCGTATCGGCTTCTACATCAGGTTCAGAAGAATAGATTGTGGCAACCACCTGAGTTTCGTAATTCCAAGTTTTAGGGATCATCGGGCGAATGGGTCTGTCGATAAGGCGTGCAGAAAGGATTTCGTGGTCTCTTGGTCTGCCCTCACGTTTTAAAAAACCACCTGGGATTTTACCTGCAGCAGCTGTTTTTTCACGATATTCCACCTGTAAAGGCAGGTAATCAATATTGTCTTTTGGTGTTTGGTCTGCCGTTGAAGTAACCAAAACCATTGTGTCGCCGCATCTGACCATAACGGCACCGCTTGCAAATTTTGCATATTTACCTGTTTCCAGCGAATACTCACGACCGCCAAAAATCATCGATACTTTCTCTTGCATACTACTATTTTTCTACTTTAATTTATAAATACTACTACATCGTTTTTTTTGTGAGCCGGAGTCGCCGAAAAAAAGACGGCACTAAGCCGCCTTCTTTATATTATTTTCTAAGAGAAAGGTCAACAATAATCTTGCGATAGCGGTTGATGTCTTTCTTGGTAAGATAGTCGAGTAATTTGCGTCGCTTGCTTACCATTTTGATAAGACCGCGACGGCTGTGGTTATCCTTTTTGTGCGTAAGCAAATGCCCTGTCAAGTCTTTAATTCTTTCGGTAAAGATAGCTATCTGGACTTCTGCCTTGCCGGAATCATTGATGTTATTTCCGTATCGCTCGACTAAATGTTGTTTCTTCTGGTTGTCAATCATTGAGTTCTCCAAATTTAAAATTATTAATTTTTCATTTCTGGCTCTTAGCAAACTGTAAAATTACAAAAAAAGTTTTAAATTTTAAAATTTTTTATTGCATCAAAACAAACTTTCTTGTCCTTTGCCAATTGTTGTATAAATTCTTCAGCTCCTGAAAATTTCTGTTCAGGGCGAATATACTCGACAAAATGGACAGAAATCGATCTGTCGTATATATCTTCATCGAAATCAAAGTAATTCACTTCTAATGTTGATAAAACATCATCGGTAAATGTCGGTCGCTTGCCGATATTTGCCATACCGAACACCATCTTGTCGTCTATAATTGAATATACGAAATAAACGCCATCGGCAGGCATTAATTTATATTGTTCGGTGCTTTTAATGTTGGCTGTTGGTATGCCAAGCTGCCTGCCGCGCCCATCGCCACGAACCACCTCACCACAAACAAAATAATAATAATCGAGCATCTGGTTTGCCTTGTCCAACTCTCTATTTATAATATGTTTGCGTATCTTTGAACTCGAAATGATAATGTCATTTTCCGAATATGGTAGTATCTTTTCAATGGAAAAATCAAGTTCTGTCGATAATCGGTAAAGCAAAGACTCGTTGCCCTCCCGGTCTTTACCAAACAAATGGTCGTAGCCAATCAGAATTTTTTTCATTCCGATGGTTTCATAAAGATATTTTTTTACGAATACTTCAGGTGGAGTTTTGGCAAACTCGACGGTAAACGGCAACACAAACATATTTTCAATCCCAGCTTGCTCGAAGCGGGTGAGCCGTTCGTCGATTGTTGTCAACAATCTTATTTTAGGTTTATCTTCTTTGGTAAGCACTATTTGTGGATGCGGAGCTATTGTAATTAAAAGATGTCTTAGCTGCTCCTGTTCTGCTACTTCTTTCAGACGATTGATTATTTTCATGTGCCCTTTATGGACACCATCATAAGTTCCAACTGTAAGCACAGTATTTGGATCGAACTCTACTTCTTCGAATGAGCGGAATATTTTCATTTCGTATCTTTTTTCAATTTATTAACTTCATCTGCTAAATCCGAGATTTTAAGCGCTGAATCTACATTATAATTCCCAATTGATGTTCGCCTTAAGTCGGCTAAATAGCCTCCAACACCAAGCCTCTCGCCGATATCTCTTGCCAACGCGCGAATGTAAGTGCCTTTTGAGCAATCAATTTTTAAACGAATAAAGGGCTTTTCGATTGTAATTATTTCTATGGCACATATTTCCACAAATGTCGATTTTATCTCGACATCTTGATTCTTTCTTGCTAATTGGTATAATTTTTTCCCATGAACCTTTTTTGCAGAATACTTGGGTGGAATCTGCTCAATTTTCCCAATAAAAGCATTAACAGCGATTTTAATATCGTCATCATTAAGGTGTTCTGTTGACTTAATGTCTTCTTCACCGGCTTCCGAATCGTCTGTTTTAGTTTTTGCTCCTAATTTAATATTTGCAATATAAGTCTTAGCAAGCTCTTGAAATTCTGCAAGACGTTTTGTGCCTTTATTAAAACCAAGGATAAGCAAACCAGTAGCAAGAGGGTCGAGTGTGCCAGCATGACCAACTTTTTTGATGCGCGTCAAACCTCGAACTTTGGCAACAACATCAAATGAAGTCCAATCTTTTTCTTTATCTATTAAGCAAAATGCTTCGCCAAAGTTTGCATTTTCATACCAGTCAGCGTAATCGCTTAGGTTTTGATTAGTTAAAATCATAAAAAGTAGTTATTCTTCATTGGTTTGTTCAAGTGGATTTCTAACGCTGTCGAGCAAAGTTTGTATATACACGATTTTGTCTAATGTATCATCTAGGAAAAATCGCAAGTCAGGTGTGAATCTTAATCGAAGCTGTGCGGCTATTTGCGATTTCAATATTCCTTTTTTTGATTCGAGTAATTCCAAAAAAATGCTCGCTCCATCTTTAGAATTATATACACTAACGTAAACTTTGGCAACTTGTAAATCTTTGGAAATCTGCACATCAGTAACAGTAACGAGTCCGTCTCCATTTGATTTTGCAATATCATTTATGGGTTGGGCAAGTATTCTTTTGATAGCACTCGACACTTTTTCCGTTCTTATAGACATATTATTTTCTACTTTTTCTTAACGCTATGATTATTCCTATTTCAGAAGGCGCTTGACTTCAAAAACTTTGTAACCTTGAATAATATCAGCTTCTTGGAGTTGGTTGAAGCCTTCGATTTGGATACCACATTCATAAGATGTATCGACTTCCTTTGCATCATCCTTGCCTCTTTTCAGCGATTGGATGGTTCCGTTAAATATAGGTAATCCGTTACGCAAAACGCGTATTTTGTCGTTCCTGCTTATTTTACCCGATAAAACATAACAGCCAGCAATCGTGCCAAGCCGGCTTATTCTGAAAATTCTTCTGACCTCAACTTCAGATGTTACTTCTTCTTTTAATTCAGGAGTTAGCAAGCCTTCGAGAGCAAGATGAATCTCGTTGATACAGTCATAAATAATGTTGTATAATCTAATATCTACAGCTTCTTTTTCAGACATTTTACGAGCTTGAGGTGTAGCATTAACTTGGAAACCCACAATAACAGCCTGTGAAGCAAGAGCGAGCATTACATCAGATTCATTGATAGGTCCTACTCCTCTGTGCAAAATGTTAACACGCACCTCATCGGTTGATAGCTTCAACAGCGAATCGCTCAGTGCCTCCATCGAACCGGAAACGTCTGATTTTATAATCAAATTAAGATCCTTGATGCCGCCTTCTTTTATTTGCTGAGAAATATCATCGAGAGTAACAAGTCGAACTTGACGGAAACCCATTTCTCGTTTCAACTGTTGTCTCTCGTTAGCAATGCTTCTTGTTTCAGTTTCAGAATCGAGAACAACAAAGATATCGCCTGCTTCGGGCAATCCATCGAAACCTACTACTCTTGCAGGTATGGAGGGTCCCGCTTCTTTTAGATTCTTGCCTCTTTCGTCGAACATAGCTCGCACCTTGCCCGAATTGACTCCGGCTACGAAAGCATCACCAATCTTAAGAGTTCCTTTTTGAACAATAACAGTGGCAATAGGACCCAAGCCTTTGTCCATATTTGCTTCGACAATAACACCACGCGCATTTCTGTTTGGATTCGCTTTAAGCTCGAGCATTTCCGCCTCGAGAAGAATTTTTTCAAGAAGGCGATCTACATTCAAGCCTTTTTTTGCCGAGATCTCAACAGCTTGGTATTTCCCACCCCATTCCTCGACCAGAATGTTCTGGTCGGCGAGTTGTTGTTTAATCCGGTCCGGGTTTGCATCGGGTTTATCAATTTTATTTATGGCAACAACAATTGGCACATTGGCAGCTTCGGCATGACTGATTGCTTCGATTGTTTGAGGCATAACGCTATCGTCGGCGGCAACAACAAGAATAACAATGTCAGTTGCTTGAGCACCACGCGCACGCATTGCGGTAAAGGCTTCGTGCCCGGGTGTGTCTAAAAAAGTTATGGAGCGAATACCACTACCACCTTCGTTATTGGCAATCGTTTCGTTGTCGCCTGTGGTGACGGTGTATGCACCTATATGCTGTGTTATACCTCCTGCTTCGCCTGCAACAACATTACTATGCCTTATGTAATCAAGCAGTGATGTCTTGCCGTGATCGACATGTCCCATAATAGTTACTATCGGAGGACGGGGCAACAAATCTTCGGGGTTGTCTTTTTCATCTTCAGTAAGAGCAACTGATTTCTCGTCTTGGAACTCAACTTCATAACCATAATCATCTGCAATTACAAGTATCGTATCCTTATCGAGTCGCTGGTTGATACTAACCATCAAACCAAACTGCAAACATTTTAAAATGACTTCGTTTACAGGCACTTTCATCAAATCAGCAATATTCGATGTTGTAACAAATTCAGTTAACACAAGCTTGTTTGCTTCGAGTTCTTGCTCTTCCATTTTTCTTGCATCTTTTTCTTCGCGCTGCTCTTTTTTCTTTTGTCGAATTTTATGACGGGAGCTAAGTCCTGAAGCGGCTCCCATTACTAAATACGTTTTTTTAATGGCAACCTCTACATCTTCTTCACTAATTGAATCCTTGATAGACTTGCGCCGTTTTCTTTTTTTCTTGTCGAGAACTTTATCTTTTAGCGGAACTTTTTCTCTTGGTTTTGGCTTTTTCTTGGATTTTTTCTCTGTTAGCTCGTCGATATCATCTTCAGTAACTATCTTTTCTTTTTTCTTCTTGGCTATCCTGCCTGTTTCATTTCTTTCTCCTATGGCACCTTCGAGTTCGATTTTGCCTAAAATCTTTAATCCTTTTAGCTTTGGAGCAGCATTCGGATCTTCAATGTCAATTTCAATCAATCGTTTTTGCTTCTTGCGCCTTCTATTCCGGGACCTATCTGATTTCTCTGCTTCTTCTTTTTCTTTGATTTCTTCTCCAATTGTTTCTTTTTTAGTTGTTTCAGAAGAAATATCTTCACCTATCTTAGTTGATACTAGCACTGTTGATTCCGCCACTTGTTTATCTTGTAGCGGCTCTTGCGCAGATGATATCTCGTCATGTTTTTGCCCGGGTGGCTCTTCAGATAGTTTATCATCAATAATTGGCTCGGCAATTAGTGGCTCAATTAATGGTTCATAATCTTGCTTTTTCTCCGGGGGTAGGGTCTCTTTTTGTTTGTTAGCAATAATTTCAATTTCTTTTCGAGTTTTAATAGACGAGTCAAGTTTTTCTAATACTTTTTCTGAAATTTTTGGCAATTCAAATTGTGGGCTTTTTTGCTTTTCCTCTTTAACCGGGCTATCTGGTGTTTTCTTAGCTCCTTTTTTAGCCATATCAGGCAAATGGATAATATCGCCAACTTTTGGTCCGATTTCAATCTTTTGTTCTTTTTCAACTTCCTTGTCAGGAGCAGCTTTACTATCTATTTCAACAACTGGCTCTTGAGGAAGTGCTATTTCTGATTTCTTTTGCTTAGCTTCAACCGGGGCTTCTTGCACAACTAATGGTTTCTTTGGTTCGGCAGGCAATTCTTGTTGGGACGCATCTGATGGTTTCTTAGGTAACTTTTTATGCTTTTGAAACTTCTCTTGCTGCTTCTCGAAAGCTTTCATTTCTTTTTTAAACTTGTCATAAACTGCTTCTATCATATCTGGAGTAAGCTCTGCTGTCGATTTATTCTCGATTTTAAAGCCTTTCCCGACAAGAAATTCGACAATAGCATCTTTGCCGATATTAATTTCGGAAGCAATCCTAAAAAGTTTCGTATTTTTACCTTTTGCCATAAATTACAATATTAATTTATAAATTTATTATTCGTATCTAAAGAAATCTACTCATTATCTACCATCTTTTTACTCTCTTTTGTCTCCAATGAAATATCTCCGGGCAATTTGGGCTCGTTTACAGAATATTGTTCTTTAATCGAAGATTCGATTTTAATTGTTTCTAAAACTTCATCAATGCTTTTCAGATACTCTTCGTCTTCTTCCTCTTCGAATTCAAACAGCATAATAGAGCGCATTTCCAACAAAAAGTCCTTGCTCATTCCCTCTATTTTCAATAAAACTTCTGTATCTGCCTCAAGGAATTCACGCGCAGTTTCAATACCTTCTTCAGCAAGTTTATCAAATATAACCCTGCCAAGCTCATCGCGAAATTCAGTCAGGTCAATGTCTTCGCCGCCTTCTTTTATCAACGTAATGGCATAGCCCGACAATTTGGACGCTAAACGTACATTCTGTCCATTTTTTCCGATGGCAAGTGATACTTGGTCGTCGGGAACTATGACTGTTGCCGTTCTTGTATCTGCAGATATGCTAATATCTTTAATTTTAGCAGGGGATAATGCCCTTGCAATAAACAATTTGGGATCTTCGGAATATTCAACTAAATCAATATTTTCATTGTTTAGCTCGCGCACTATCGAATGTATCCTGATGCCTTTCATACCGACACAAGCTCCGACTGGATCTACACGATCATCGAAAGAAACAACTGCTACCTTTGAACGTTCACCTGGATCACGGGCTATCGCCTTTATTTGAATGATGCCATCGTAGATTTCAGGTATTTCGATTTCGAATAAACGCTCTAAGAATACTTCAGATGCCCGCGACAATATTAATTCAGGTGCGCTTGCAGTTGTCGAACAGCGCACCTCTTTTAAAATTGCCTTAATTGTCTGGTTTTTCTTATAACGATATGGCTCATTTGGTATTTGTTCCTCGCGTGGCAAGTGCATTTCAATCTTGTTATTATGCAAAATCAAGATGTTGTTTCTGCTTACTTGATATATTTCGCCTATAATTATTTCGCCAACCTTGTTAATGTATTCATTATATATATTATCTTTTTCGATTTCTTTTATTCGTTGTGTAAGGTTCTGCAACGCCAGGGAAATGTGCCTTCTTCCAAAGCTGTCAGCAAGATTTTCAAGATTGATTTCCTCGATGAATTCGTCGCCTAAAGAATATTCTTCATCGCCAAGCGAATTGGCTTCGTCGATGCTGATTTGTGTGTCGGGATCGTCAACATAATCGACAATTTCTCGCATTAGATATACTTCAATATCGCCTTTTTCCATATTTACAATTATCTCGAAATTAGCTTCCTGCCCGTATTTCTTCCTGACAAGCATAGAAAATGTTTCTTCCATAATACCTTGCAGTAGGTCACGGTCAATGTTCTTGTGCTTTGCTGTCTCGATGAAAGCTTCTATTATAATTTCTTTAGTCAGAACTGGCTTACTCTTTTTGCGAGGCATTTCTTACTTTCAATTTATGTTTCTAAAAATGTTCTTTTAAAATAACTTTTAACAATAAAGCAATATAATATTTTTTTAACAAAAAATGGGCTAAATGCCCATTTCGAATATGCAATTTAACATTTTTTTTTCTTAACTCAAAGATATAAATACAATTATTTAATTTTTTTTGTTATTTACCGTCTAATTATATAATAAAAAAGTCTAAATCATTATTATTATCATTTATTAAATTTTTTAAGGAAAACATTATGGCATTTTCAGCTCCCGATTACTTAGATTTAGATGAGCTTTTCACCGAAGACGAAAAAATGGTTCGCGACACCGTCCGCAATTTTGTCGAGCAAGAGGTCTTGCCAATTATTGAGAAGCATTACGAAGCAGGAACTTATCCGATGGATTTACACAAAAAAATGGCTCAACTTGGTTTATACGGTATTTTCATTCCAGAGGAATATGGAGGATCAGGTGCAAACTATACAACTTATGGTCTAGCTATGCAAGAGCTTGAAAGAGGCGATTCGGGCATTCGCTCCTTTGCTTCAGTCCAGAATTCGCTTGTTATGTTCCCCATTTATAATTACGCTTCAGAAGAAAACAAGCGAAAATGGCTCCCCAAACTTGCCGACGGCTCTGCTATTGGCTGTTTCGGGCTAACCGAACCTGATTATGGCTCTAATCCTGGCGGAATGATCACCACCGCTATAAAAACTGATAGCGGTTACCTGCTCAATGGCGCGAAAATGTGGATAACAAATGGCACTCTTGCCGACATTGCCGTCGTTTGGGCAAAACTCGACGGCGCCGTCCACGGATTTTTAGTTGAAAAAGGGACTAAAGGCTTCACTGCTCCCGAAATGAAAGGAAAACACTCGCTTCGTGCATCAGTTACATCTGAGCTTATTTTTCAAGATGTCGAGATACCTGCTGAAAATATTTTAAATGTCAAGGGCTTAAAAGGTCCTCTCAGTTGTCTCACATCTGCCCGCTATGGTATTGCTTGGGGGGCGATTGGCTCTGCTATGGCTACATACAGTTCTGCTCTGGAATATGCAAAATCACGAATCCAATTTGATAAACCAATTGCTTCCTTCCAGCTTGTCCAAGAAAAGCTTGTTTGGATGCTAAACGAAATCACAAAAGCTCAGTTGATAGCATATCGGCTCGGAAGATTGAAAGACGATAATAAATCGCGTTTCCAGCAAGTCTCACTCGCAAAGCGCAACAATGTCGATATGGCTCTGCAATGTGCAAGGATTTCCCGCGATATACACGGTGCTAACGGAATAACTGGTGAATACCCGCCGATGCGCCATGCTGCAAATCTCGAATCTGTTCGCACTTATGAAGGCACTCACGACATACACACTTTAATTCTCGGCGAAGACATCACCGGCATTGCCGCTTATGTTTAACAGAAATGAATTAATCCTTCGATTCTTTACTGATAAACTCTTTATTTGAACAAAACAAATCTTCTTAAAGGGGTATATTACCGTGCTTTTTCATTGGAGTAGCATCTACTTTGTTTTTCAATAAATTAAAGGCATCAATGAGCCGTGGTCTTGTAAACTTAGGTTCTATTACCTCGTCGATATATCCATAAGAAGCGGCAATATAAGGATTGGCAAATTTCTTGTTAAACATGTCGATTAACTCCTGCTGCCGTATTTCAGGATATTCGGCCTGTTCGATTTCCTTTTTAAAAATTATCTCCACAGCCCCTTTTGGCCCCATAACAGCAAGCTCGGCAGTGGGCCAGCAGAAATTAAGGTCTCCACGGATATGCTTGCTGCTCATAACATCGTAGGCGCCACCGTAGGCTTTGCGGGTAATAACGGTAACTTTCGGGACTGTTGCTTCGCTATATGCGTAAAGCAATTTTGCTCCATTAGTTATAATACCGCCCCATTCCTGATTAGCCCCGGGCAAGAAACCAGGGACGTCTTCAAAAGTAAGGATAGGTATATTAAAAGCATCACAAAAACGAATGAACCTTGCCCCTTTACGCGAAGACTCTATATCGAGGACGCCTGCAAGCACCGAGGGCTGGTTGGCAATTACGCCAATGGAACGCCCTCCCAGACGAATAAAACCAACGATAATATTTGCTGCCCAGTCCTTGTGTACTTCTAAAAATTCGCCTTTATCAGCTACCTTGACGATAATTTCTTTCATATCATAAGGCTGATTAGGATTCGCAGGGACGCTGTAGTTCAAATCTTCTTCAATGCGGTCCAATGGGTCGTCGTTTGGCACAAAAGGCGGGTCATCTGCATTGTTAGCTGGAATATAACTAAGCAATCTTTTTAATGTTTCAATGGCGTCCATATCATTTTCGCAGGCGAAATGGGCAACACCACTTTTCGAGGCATGTGTCATAGCTCCGCCAAGCTCTTCGGAAGTATAATCCTCGTGAGTTACTGTTTTTACAACTTTCGGTCCTGTAACGAACATATAGCTTGTTTTTTTTACCATTATCGTAAAATCAGTAATTGCCGGGGAATAGACAGCCCCGCCCGCACAAGGACCCATAATGACAGATATTTGTGGCACGACCCCGGAAGCCATAGTATTCCTCCAAAAAATCTCGGCATAAGCGCCAAGCGATATTACTCCCTCTTGCACACGTGCACCGCCAGAGTCGTTTAATCCTATAACAGGACAGCCGTTTTTCATTGCCATATCCATTATTTTGCAAATTTTCGCCCCGTGTTGCTCGGCAAGACTACCTCCCAATACCGTAAAATCCTGCGAAAAAAGGAACACTTTCGTTCCGTTTACGCTACCATAACCGGTAACCACTCCATCGCCAAGCGGCACATTTTTATTCAATCCGAAATCGCTCGAATGGTGGTGGGCTAGTGAATCGAGTTCTTTGAATGTGCCACTATCGATAAGCAAATCAATTCTTTCGCGGGCAGTCAATTTTCCTTTGGCGTGCTGTTGCTTGATTCTTTCGATGCCACCACCCATTTTCGATTTTTCAATCAACTCATACATCTCACGAATCTTGGCATCAATTATCTCGTTGTTCTTCTCCATTTTTTCACTTTTATTATGAATAATAACAAATTTACAAAAAAACTCATTCTTTTAAAAAAAAACCACCTGAATTTTTCAGGTGGCTTGGTTTAGTGTATAAGTATGTGTTTATTTCTTATTTAGAATTTTTTCTCACCATAATTTGAAAGAAAGGTATCTCATCTTACTATCGAAACTGGCTTTGATATGCTCGAGTTTTCTGCTTGAAGATTAAAATAGTAAACTCCATTGCTCAATTTGCTCAAATCGATAGTTCTAATGTGAACACCTTGCTCCAAGGTATAATTTCTTCCAAAAATATCCATCAATTCCCGTCCCAAATTATCTACAATTGTTAACTTTGCTCCATTTATTCTTTTTGAAGAAGAAAAGGTAATTGTAACGACACCATTTGCAGGATTTGGTACAATCGATTGAATTTCAACATCGTTTTTATATTCCCAATTATTATTTTGCACAGTTGAAATTGGATCTGTCAGTAAAAATATACCTGATGAAATTATCTCAGCGTTGCCATCGAAAGTAGTAAATTCGATATTAGCATTTTCTTCTTCGCCAGAAATGGTAATATAAATAGGTTTAACCATCGTTTGACTTCCAATGCCAATCGTGCCATCTGCCACAGTAGTGATAACATAAGAACCATCTTCCTGCAATTTAGGAACGATAAAGGTATGCTCGCCTTCGGCATTTGATGGTCCGATAGCCAGAACTTTCATAGCACCAATGGGTTTTAAAGCAATAGCTGTAATCGATTGCCGATATCCATTTTTATTATCCAGATATAAAGCATACGTTTTAACATTGTCCGGTTTCGCAGCTTTGTCTATCCCCATATTGTCAGGATCTGCCCCAGGTACCCGGGCAGTATATAATATTTCATCAGTATAGAAAAGCTCTTCTTCGCCTTCAATAGTATATACAAAGCGGACTTTAACCGGAAATTGCATTAATTTATTTGGATTATCGAACTTCAAAGCTATGTTTGCAGTTTGTCCAGCAGAGATTTTTGTATTGATAAATGCAATTTCACCTTCTATCATACCTTCATTTCCGTCAAGATTTACTGAAACTAGAGGAATAATTTGCGAGCGTATTTCCAAAGCTTTTATAATGACATCGTTTTCCTTGCTTTCAGGGCTGACAACCCAGAAATGACCATTGTTTTCGTCTTCCATCACTAATGATGTCTTTGCTGGCTCTTCGGCAAGAATTTTATTGTCAGATTCAGTTTTACCTTTTAGTTTTATGGTACCTAATTGACCAAAGTCAGTGTCCCAAGGCAAAAGTTTTATTTTTCTAACAATAATATAAGTTACTAATGTATCGCAAGTTCTACATTCACAATCTGTAAATGTGTACCGAATCTTGAACATCAGAGTATCATGGCATTTAAATCCCCCGGAGAATGGCGGGAAAATCATATCCAACCCTAGTTTAGCTCCTTTCATCCATTCGATACATTCACCAGGTCCCCAAATTGCCTCTCTACTGAAAATAGTGAGCAATTGCGGTCCGGGTGCAGGAGCAACCACCAGATTACCATTGACAATATCGCCAAAAATACGAGTCCAAGCACCTGCTGCCATTCCACAAACCTTGCGCAATTGGGCGCTCACTATCGTTGCATTGAACTTTTTGATAGGCACTGGACCAGCAAAAATCGGAACATTCAAATTGACAAATCCTGTCGAGCTATTATACTGAATATGCGCTTTACCGATATCGTGGATGAATTTCTCACAACACTTGTCCACGGGTGGTGGATTGTCGCAATGAGGCAGATCTCGCATCAAGCTATCGCGACATCTTGTATTTTCACAGGACAAAGTATAATATATCTTAATTGGATTGTTTGTCGTAGTGTGAGTAAATGTTGTATTGATTGTCCATGGGCTCGATCCCAATGAAAAACTTGCAGGCGAGAATGAGCCATCAGGCGAGCTAATAAGCAATATTGCGGGTGTACAACTATTTGCATTAACTGAGAAAGTATATTGCTGTTGCCCTGCCGAGTTCAATCCTGCACATTGTATATCAAATTTTTTAACTTCAACACAAGGCTTCTGCTTTTCAACGGTAACACAAGCTATCGGCGATTCGAGCTGTCCAGCTAATTGATAACTAGGCAAACTGCTTTGAATCAGGTGTTTTGTCCATCCGCTTACAGCGAAACTATTACAAGCACTTGTATTTGGTTGGGCATTCGGTGAAATGTCGGCTGAAAAATCGATTACTGCGCCTGCAGGAGGAATGGCAGTCGAACCAAAAAAGGCAGATATATTCTTCTGACCTATTGACCATGCAGCATTTGTCCAAGAACCGTTATTGCCGCAACCTGTTGTAAACGAAGGTCCTGGTGCTCCAGTCGGAGTCCAGCCATTGACATTTGCCAATAAAGTTGCCGGATTGTTCCAATAAGAGCTTACTGCTGGAGTTGCTGTACCGAGACTATTAAATGCGATATCAAACTGACTGCCTCGTGAGGCGCATCCAGATAGGATTTTCGAATCACTTCCTCCATTATTGCGTGGTAGCAAATCGGCAAAAGTAACAAAACGCAATGCAGCAGTTCCAGAAGGATTCATTTTCAATCGATAATCGATTGTCGAACCGGCATTTGTTGTTGTTGATGTCGAATAGCTCGGGTCAGACTGTTTTTTAACACCTTTTTGCAGATTGTAACCTACTACACCAGTTACCAAAATATATTCGATATTTGATGTATATGTTGATGTCCCGAGCGAACCACCCGACAAAGTAAAGTCGTTTGGAACATTACCCAAAGCAGAAGTATCCCGAACTTTTACATCAAATTCGATGAAGTAATAAGGCACTCCTCCTGTTCCGTACATCCCGCAAGATGTGTAGAACACATTCTGACAGGTTGCAGGTATGGTATCTAAGGTAACTGTAACTGTGTTTGTCCCGGAATTATATGAAAGATTTGCACCTGCCCAAGGATTTGCCGGAGTGTTCGTGCAAGAAATATTCCAAGTATTATCAATATATGCCGAAGGATTGCCAACATATTCAAGGTTCGGATTAAGAACGTCTGAAATAGATGCACCGGTAATTGGTTGACCACCCACATTTTGAATCCTTAGCCGGTAACGGAATGTCGAGCCGGGAGTATAATCTGTTTGTTTGTTGCAAACTTCTTTCCAAAGACAAGGCTTCGGTGCTGGTGCATCGACCACAAATGATGCACAGGCTTGCTGCGGTGACTGACCTGTTATTGTCATTGTTACGCAATTTGTTATTGTCGAACCAATTGTTGCTGTTTGTGGTATAGTAAAATATACATAAGCATAGCCACATTGACCTGCTGGTAAGGTTCCACTAATTGTCACAATGCCTGAACTAAGAGAAGCTGTCAAATTCCACATAAAGCCCATACTATAACCTGATAATTGTGCAGGCAAAGTATCCAAGGCTGTAAATGTGATAGGAGTCGTGCCTGTGTTGCAAACATATATAAGATATTGTCCTGCGCAACCTGGCATTCTATTTGTATATGCCCATTTGCTCAAGGAGCCACTTGTTACAATTTTCTTCTCTACACAAACCATGTTGCTTTGTATTGAAAATGTACCACAGGGCAGATTTGGACCTCCCAATGAACCACTTAGATTTGCTGAATTTGTAATATTTGAACCAGATGGGAACTGTGCAAGAGGATAATATACCTGAAATTGGCAGCAAGCCATATTATAAGCCGATGTGGCGCTCATATTACCAACATTCCAAGTTATTACATTTCCCGATTGTGTTGCTCCACAAGTTGAACTAACCAGTTGCGCACCGGCAGGCAATGTATCCCTAACAATACCGTTTACTAGATTAAGCTGACCAGTTGTGCCAACTGCTTTGTAAACACAAATTTGGTAAGTTATCGTATCGCTAGCTGTTAAATAAGGACAAGTTCCACCTTGCCAAGCAGTTCCAACGGGATACTTGTTAATGTTCCAAGGATTGACAGCAACAGCCTTTGTCAATACATGCCCAGTGCAAAATTCGTATTGTTTACCAAGTAATTGCCCTGTAATGCAAGCATTGTTTCTAACAGGAGTACCGTCGCAAGTTACTCCATTTTCAAAGGCAACTGTGATAGTGATTGATCCTGTACAGCCGCTCGGCACACTGCTCCAATTTACTGAAAACGTGCCACCAAAAGAATTTACTGCAGGTGCGGTTACCGTTGGAGTGCCACATGCACTTGTAACAGATTGACCGAGAAACTTAAGTTGTGAAGGCAAAACATCTGTGATTGTTATGTTTGTAGCGCCTGCTGGTATCGTAAAATATATCGTGTAGCTGAATGGCTGCCCTGTTGCAACTGTTGTGTCGCTAACAACCTTTTTTATAATAAAGCCGTCTTGCTGGGCTTGGCTAACCCAAGACTGCGATCTTGATTCAATACTGGCAAAGCAAACTATCATCGCAACAAACAAGATATATTTTGCCTTGCTTAGCAAATTTGTTGAAAGTAACATAAAAACGCTCCCTTATGATAAAAAAACAAACTATTAACACTCACTATTTCTGTTTTTAAGGCGCTTATATATTATATATTCATTTATTATTTCGCATTTAAAGACTATTTTACGTAAGACATTTATTTTTATTTTTAACAAATAAAAATATTTTGATTATTCTATATAATTAATTTTATTTTATTAATCATTTAATATTATTATGATAATAAAAGAATTAATTATTGTGGCTTATAATAGATTTTTTTTCTGTTTTTGTATTCTTCTTTATGGCATCGATATCGTTCCTAACAATACCTCTCGACTTGCCCCCGTAACAGAACAAATATTACCGGTTTGCCCATTCAACAAAAGAAATGCTAAAAAGCCAAAACAAATTGCCTCTTTGGCATCAGCAGAAAGACCTAAATCATTGGAATTAATCACCTCGTCATCTGACAAGTAGTTTTTTAACAGATTCAGTAAAAACGCATTATGCACGCCCCCGCCCGAAACAATTATTCTCGATTTTTCGCTGGTTTGCAATTTAATACTATCTGCTATGCTCCAAGCTGTAAACTCAGTCATTGTCCTAATTATATCTTCTTTTTTGAAATTCTCAAAATCAAATCCATTGAAAAGTGATTCATTAAAAAACTCCCTTCCTGTTGATTTCGGCGGTTTTCTTTGAATATATTCCAGCCCTCGAAGAAAACCAAAAACATCTTCAATTAACATCCCTTGAGATGCTATTTCGCCGTCTTGGTCATAATCCTTCCCGAAATATTCTTTCGTATAAAAATCTATCAAACAATTTCCAGGTCCAGTGTCGAAAGCAATTACTTCATTCTTCTTACAATTTTTCGGCAAAAAAGTAATATTTGCAATGCCACCAATATTTAACATTATTATATTATGTTCTTGACTTCTAAAAAAATGATAATCGAGAATCGGAACAATCGGCGCCCCCTGCCCACCAACTGCCACATCCGCCGAACGAAAATCACTACATACTTTTATCCCTAATTTCTGCGCCAATGCCGGAGCCGAACCAAGTTGCAAGGTCGAAGAACAAGCTATTCCTGCATAATCATTCGGCTCAGGACTGTGCCAAACCGTTTGACCGTGCATGCCTACCGCTTCTATATCATTAATATTAATCCCATTCTCTATGCAAACATTTCTTACTGCTTCGGCGTAAACCTCGGAAAGAGCAAAATTCATATATGAAATTTCTGCTGTTTTACATTCGCCCTTGATTATTTTTTTCAATATTTCCTTGAATTTTTCCGTGTAATTATATGTGTTAAAAGCAATTAAATTATAAATGAAAACATTTTCCTCATTAATATTATCTGAAGAATTATTGACTTCATGAGAAAAGCTAACAATTGCGACATCAACTCCGTCAAGAGAAGTGCCTGACATCAATCCACAGTACATCTTTTCGACCGATTTCATAATATCCTTTTTTAATACTATTTTTCATCAATATCCAAAATAATTAACTTTTCTTGCTCTTAATTATTATAATATTTTTATTTTTAAATATATTATATTAATTTTAAATTTTATAATTTAATAATTTTATGAGGATAATATGGATTACGAATGTTCTGGAAAACTTACTGAAAAATACGAAACGCAGCAATTAACGGATACCTTCAGAAAACGGGAATTCGTTTTAGAGCAAATCGAGGAATTTAACGGTAGGGAATTCATTAACCACATTAAATTTCAACTAACCCAAGACAAGTGTAACCTGCTCGATGCTTACAATATCAACGACGAATTGAAAGTACATTTCAATTTGCGTGGAAAAAAATGGGAAAAAGATGGAAATGTCAGTTATTTCACTAATTTAGAAGCGTGGCGCATCGAATTATTAACTAAAGGTGAACCGTCTGCAGCTCCCGATTTTTCTGACAACGACATTCCCGCACCCGATGACGACGATATTCCCTTTTAAAAAGCATATTTTTTGATTTCATAAGCATATTTCAGTGTTTTTAAAGTGTTTTATTTATTTTCTTATGCTTATTATGCGATTTATTAATTGTTTTTCTCCATTTTATATTCAGTTTTTTTTATTTTTTAAAGTGATTATTCATTTTCCTAAGTATTTATGAAGTTTGTAGATTACGCCGAGATATATATTAAAGCGGGAAATGGTGGCGCTGGGCATATCAGTTTCCGAAGAGAGAAGTACGTGCCTAAGGGTGGACCCGACGGCGGTAATGGTGGCAAGGGCGGCGATGTTATTTTTGTTGCCGAGCCACAACTTGCCACGCTTCTCGATTTTAAATATAAGAAGAATTATGTAGCAAATAACGGCGCCAATGGTGGCAAAAACAACCGCACAGGTAAAGACGCTGATTCTATCATTATAAAAGTGCCGCTGGGAACTATTTTGATGAACGAGGCAAATAATGAACTGCTCGCCGATTTATCAGAGCCGTATCAGAGGTTTACTGCGGTATCCGGTGGAAAGGGCGGCAAGGGAAACGCTGAGTTTGCCACTGCCGTCAATCAAACGCCCCGCTACGCCCAGCCAGGATTGCCAGGCGAGGAGATGAATTTAGTACTCGAGCTTAAGTTATTGGCAGACGTGGGTATTGTTGGTTTGCCCAACGTTGGTAAATCCACGCTCATTTCTGTTATTAGCGCTGCCAAGCCGAAAATTGCCGACTATCACTTCACTACTTTAGTGCCCAATTTAGGTATTGTAAGGATCGACGATAATAAAAGTTTCACCGTCGCAGATGTTCCCGGATTAATTGAGGGAGCTAGCGAGGGAAGGGGACTTGGATTAGAGTTTTTGAGGCATATTGAGCGGACCAGAGCGATTGTATTTTTGATTGAGGCGTTTTCGGAGGATCCCGCGAAAGATTATGAAGTCCTTACTAATGAATTATATAAGTATAATCCTGAAATGAAAGATAAAAATAGGATTATATGTTTTAGCAAAATTGATGCAGTTGCATCCGAAGATAGGACATTGCTTTACGATGTTGTTTTCAAAGATGCTGACGCACATATTTTATCGATTTCCTCAGTTTCAGGTGAGAATATTGATAAATTAAAGTATCTTATGTGGGCTTCCTTGCAAGATTAATCTCCATCCTGTTTATTTTCCTGTCTTTTTTTTATAACCCATTCATTTTATAATAATATATTTTTTTATTCATAATAATATTATTATTATACATACCAATTTTTTTCTTCTGCATAATTATTATATTTAATATTATTATTATTATTTTATTCATCATATTTTTTCATTTTATAATTATTATTAAGATTATTATTTTCATATAATATTATATCTCTATCATACTTATACTTTTTCATTTTAATCTAATATTATCTATTATCATAATTAATATATTCTATTTTTTTCTTATAAAATGGTTAATCATAATGAGGAAATTGTTCTACATAATGAAGAAATTGTTCTACATAATGAGAAAATTGTTCTACATAATGAAGAAATTGTTCTACATAATGAAGAAATTGTTCTACATAATGAGGAAATTGTTCTACATAATGAGGAAATTGTTCTACATAATGAGGAAATTGTTCTAC
>CAYVTD010000030.1:0-15309 GCA_964454445.1 uncultured Hyphomicrobiales bacterium | reverse complement strand
ATAATAATAAATATGTACATCATATAAGTTTTATTTTATTTCTAAATATTATATAATATAATTATTTATATAATTCTTAATATTTATTAATTATTTTATATATTTTTTTTATTATTTTATTTTTTTTCTTGTATAATATGTATTTATTATTTATTTTGCATAATCATTTATTTATTATTTTATTTATTATATTTTGGAGGATGTTATGTTAAATGAATCAAGAAGACTCTATATGATGTCTGATTCAGAGTTAATAGCTTTTGCAAATAGATTATGTTCAAATATTACTCGAGATATAATTCAATTTACAACTCGAGGTGTGTTAGCTGCTGATGTAGTTAGTTTGACTGCATTAATTAATGCATTTGAAATATTTCCGAATGATTCATATTATCAGGCAAATGTTTCTATTGCTGTCGAAAATAAGGATAATGACCGATTAGATTTGACAGTTAAAGTCCGGGATGTAACTCAATGTGCAATAATTAAGTGGGGAGAAAATTCGCCAAAATATAAAAAGTTCGGGGTTAGAAATATTTCTAAATTAAAGGATAATGAATTTTTCACTACTTGTCGGCAAGTAGTTTTAACTGCTACTGAATATCTCGATGACTTAGATGATGTAGGATTAACTCAGGATATGATTGATGCGGTAGAAGATGGCGCTGATGCTTTTGAGACAGATATTGAGGCGATTAATACAGCTATTACCCAGCGTGATATAAAAACTGTAGACCGTATTACTAAAGGTAATGAAATTTATAATTATGTAACAAAATACTGTAAAATAGGTAAGATTATCTGGGATGATATTGATGAGGCTAAGTACAATGATTATTTGATTTACCCAAAAGTTAATCATAATCTTTATAAACCAAAAAATCTTACAGCAGAAAGAGATATTGAAATTCCAACTTTTGTAAATCTTGCTTGGGATGAAGTCGAAGATGCTACAATATATCAAATATTTATATCATTAACTGAACTGGGAACGCCAAGTAATAAATTTCAATTATTAAATACTACGTCGGACTATTCATTTAAGGCGCCGGGGATCATTGGCAAGCGCAATCATTTTAAAATTAGAGCAAGGAATGCAACACAAACAAGCGATTATAGTGATGAAGTTTATGTGGATTTGACAGTTCTTTAATATTTTAATAATTATATATTATTTATTAATTAAAATATTAAGAAATATAATTAAGCGATTGACCTGACTGATTATAATTCAGAATTTAGATAAACAGGAATGCCATTTTCGAGGGATTTAATGATGGCAAATGTTGCCTTTGAGGTATAATATAATTCATTTATTGAAATGGGCATTTGTTTTCCTTGCTTGATTGCTTCAATAGTTGCAAATACTTCTTCTTTATGCCCTTTGGTGCCATCAAATTTTCTATTTTTTACATTATTATTTCTATAAATATCTACAGTTTTAAAATCGTTCATAACTGCTGATATTCCTTCGCAATAAATTTCGCAATATTCTTTGGATAAGGAGGCGCCACCATTGGCAAAATAACTAATATTTGCAACGGAACCATCGTCGTATTTCATTGATATTATTACGTTATCTCTATTAATAACCCCGTTGGCACCAGAAGAGGTATTTTCTGCATAAATCCTTTGAGGAAGAGCTTCGGTAAGATAATTTATACAATCAATAAAATGGCAAACCTCGCCAATAATTCTCCCGCCCTGATTATGAACCCAATGATCTTTGGCTATAAATCCCGCGTTTACCCTATAATTAATCGCCATCGGTTCTTTTCTTTCGGCGAAGACTTCTTTTATATAATTAAATGGTGCAGAAAATCTCCTGTTGTAACCAACCATAATTCTGCCGTTGTACAAAGTAATATTTTCTGCTATATTTTCTAATTCATCTGATGAAATAGCCAATGGTTTCTCGACAAAAACAGGCTTTCCTGCTTTGATTGCCTCAATAACGTATTTTGAATGTGTGTCGTGGCGGGTAGCACAAAAAATAGTATTAATATCTTTATTTTCAATCAATTCAGAAGAATCGACCGAGCTTACTGAAAATCCAAAAAGCTTTGCAACAGAAAAGGAATTCGCTGCTTTTGATGTGGAAACTCCGACAAAATCTGCTCCGGTTGCTTTTAGGTGCGGCAAAAGATAATTTTGAGCAAAATTTCCTGCTCCTAAAAATCCAATTCTTACATCAGATTGACTTTCGTAAGTATCTTTTAATATGATACTTCGCTTTAATGCAATATTTTCTTGTGGATAATTAATAATAATACCTAAATAATGCGATTTGGTAGTTCCAGAAATTAATTCGTAAGCCTCAGTAGCATTCTTAATATCAAAATTATGTGTAGTCATTGATGCAAAATCCAATTTTCCATCGGCAATTAAACTAATAATTGCTTTCATATTACGATTTTCAGTCCATCTAACATAAGCGTAAGGATAATCAATACCTTGCTCCTCATAAGAAGCATCATATCTTCCTGGGCCATAACTGCTGGATATCTTTAAATCAATTTCCTTCAGATAAAAAGGTGCTCTGGGGATGTCCATATTGACGGCTCCGAGTACAATAATCCTTCCTTTCTTGCGAGTAATATCGAGGGCTAATTCAATAGGTTGGTTGGAGTTGCTGCTTGCAGCAATAATTACGGCATCGAAACCCTCGTTATCAGCAAAAGCAAAAAGATTTTTAACATAATCAGAATTGCTCGGATATGTAGCATTGCAACCGAACTTTTTAGCATTCTCGAAATGAACTTTATTGATGTCGAGCCCTGCAGTTTTAACACCGGAGGCTTTTAAAAGCTGGACGGTGATTTGTCCGAGAAGCCCGAGTCCGATAACAGCACAATTTTCTCCTAATTTAAGGTCGGCTTGCCTAACAGATTGCAAGGCGATAGCGCCTAAAGTAGTATAGGCGGCGTCGGAAAAGCTCACGGAAGGTGGCATAAGAGCGGCGAGGTTCTTGGGAACGGCGACAATCTCGGCATGCATAGCATAACCAGCTCCAGCACAAGCCACGCGGTCTCCGGGTGAAAATTCGGGGCATTTAGATTCAATAACGGTGCCTGCAGAACTATATCCGAGGAATTTATAAGAATCGATTTTCGATTTAACTCTTTTAAAAGTAGAGGCTAAACCTTCTTTTCTCACGTAATCCATAACAAGTTTCACTTGGTCAGGTTGCCTTCTCGCTCTTTCTAATAAGGAAGCTTTGGCATTATCGACAGAAATCTTTTCAGTTCCAGCGCTGATAAGTGACGAAGCATTCCTTACTAAGACGAAGTCATCGGGGCATGAGGGAGCAGGCAATTCGGCGACGACAATCTCGCCGGTTTTCTGGTATTGAATTAATTGGAGCATTTACGAATCTCTGAAATTGGTTTACAAAACATGAAAAACCGGCAATTAAAAAGCACCGGAAAGCTAAAATAAGGAAAAAAAGGCTTAAAAAGTAATCCTGGGGTCATTTGATGTAATCGAAGCCTGTAAATTTTCTGAGGGGTTCGGGTACGAAGAGCTTTTCGCCATCATAAAATTGCTCGAGAATGGCAACGATGACTCTACTCGTGGCTAAGCCGCTGCCATTTAAGGTATGGACGAACTCTGGTTTGGCTTGAGAATTGCGTTTGAAGCGTATGTTGGCGCGTCGGGCTTGAAAATCTTCGAAATTGGAGCAACTGGAAACCTCGAGCCAGCTTTGTTCGACTGGTGACCAGCATTCGATGTCGTATGTTTTGGCACTGGAGAAGCTTGTATCGCCACTGCAAAGCAGCATAACGCGATAGGAAAGCCCGAGCAACTGTAAGATGGTCTCTGCGTTGAATGTGATGGACTCCAGCTCGTCATAGGAGCGTTCCGGTGCGACAAATTTCACTAATTCTACCTTATTAAATTGGTGAACCCGCAAAAAACCGCGCGTTTCCTTGCCATAACTGCCCGCTTCCCTTCTAAAACATGGCGTATAACCAACAAATCTAAGCGGTAAATCCTCATAACGAAGCATTTCGTCAGCAAAGTAGTTTGTAATCGGCACCTCGGCAGTCGGAATAAGATAAAAATTATCTTTTTCGACGTAATACATATCTTCTTCCATCTTTGGGAGCTGTCCCGTTCGCCTTGCGGAATCTGGCGTAACCATAAGAGGCGCCATAATTTCCGTATAGCCATTCGTTTCAATGTGAAACTCGAGCATGAAATTGATTAAAGCTCTTTCCAATGCGGCACCTTTGCCAACATAGAAAGCAAAACCACTACCGGTAACCTTTGCACCTCGTTCGAAATCAATGATCCCAAGTTTTTTCGAAATTTCAATGTGATCTATCTTTTTATCAAATATTTTCGGCTCGCCCCAACTGCGAATTTGGATATTGTCTTGGCTTGTTTTGCCTGTCGGTACAGATTCGTGGAGCATATTTGGAATGTAAAGGGCTAAAGTTTGAATCTCTTCTTCCACTATACGCAAATCATCATCTAAAACTTTTATTTTCTCCGAGACAAGCTTCATTTCGGCGATTTTAGTTTCGGCATCGAGCTTTTTCTTTTTTAAATCAGCAATTTCTTTGCTAACGACATTACGCTCGTTTTTCAAATCTTGCGATTCCTGGATTATATTTCGCCTTTTCGCATCTAACTCAATAAATCTATTAATGTTAGGTTTTTCGTTTTTACGAGCCGAATTCTCCTTAACAAGCTCAATATTTTCTCTAATAAATTTGACGTCAAGCATTTTGTTTTCTAGTTTATTCAAATAAGCATAATTTATTTATTCAAAAATAATGATTTAATGAAAATATTTCGATATACTTTAAAAAAATTATACTAGTTTCAACAATTCAGATATTTAACAATTTAATAGCATTTTAAAGGATTTATAAAAGAATCTAACTAAAAGAAAATCTCTAGTAAACAGTTCAGAATTTATACAGTTATCTTGATTGCTTCATCGAGTTCAAAGCCTTTGTCTCCGGATTTTAATTTACCTGCTTGAATGAACGCATCATGCTCGAAAACGATAGTCCATTTTTCCTCATAAGCCTGTGGCAAGTACTTTATCTTTTCTTCGATTGTTGTCAAGGGAAGATTATCATAAGCCAAGCCAAAAGTATAGCGAAGATGGGCAGATGTTGGCGCCAAGTCAGCACAATAGAGGATTGTGTCGCTTCCATCGCTGATTTTTACCATCTGCATCGAAGGAGTATGCCCATTAACAGGAATAACGCTAATTCCAGGAAAAACCTCTCCTTCGCCATCGAGTTGCTCGAAAAGCCCATTGGAATCGATTGGAATAAAGTTTTCAGGTATAAAAGAAGCAGAGTCTTTCATATTCGGATTCTTAGCCCATTTCAGATGTTCTTTTTGAATATAATACTTAGCATTTACAAACGCAGGCTCGAATTCTCCATTTCTTATAATTGTAGAAGCGCCACAATGGTCGAAATGAAGGTGAGTCAGGATTACATCGCTAATGTCTTCAGGCTTCAAATCAAATGGCTTAAGAGAGTTAGCAATATCAGATTTTTCACGGTCAATACCATAAATTGACAGTATTTTTTCGTTGTAATTTATGCCATTTCCGGTATCAACAAGTATATTTTTACCCTCACCCCTGATTAAAAGTGGGCGCGCTGCAAGTGGTATCCTGTTCTTTTCATCGCCTTGATTGTATGCCTTCGACCACATTACTTTTGGAACTACCCCAAACATTGCTCCGCCATCGAGAAAAAATATTCCTGTATCAACTGTATCAATTTGATAATTTTTGAGTTTCATCTTTTTTCTTTTTTTATAATTATTCTTTATTTTATTAATGAATTATTTGCTGTGTAATTAACGTTTATGCTCGACTAATATTTCGATTAACTTTAGCTTGTTTGTTTTATATTTCATTCATTATAAAAGTAGATGCTTTAACATAATAGCATAAATTAGGAATATTATTAAAATATATTTATAATTAAAACAATTTTTGAGCGTTATAACATTTATTAGCATAATAAGAGGAATAAAGTTTCTGCACATTATATTTGTTTAAGAGAATTACAAATATTTTTAATTTTATAGTGTTTTAAAGTATTAATCTGAAGGAAAAATTATGAATGTAAAATTAAAGCTTGACCGCAATATGCGAATCATCGGCTCAGATGCAAAAGGACACGAAACGATATTTGATACCGTTCCTGCTGTCGGAGGTGAGGATACTGCATCAACTCCAATGGTTGTAATGCTCGAAGCAATGGGCACTTGCTCTACAATGGATATTTTAAGTATCTTAAGAAAAAAACGCAAAATTATCGACGCATTTGAAGTCGAAATAACAGGTGAACGACGCGAAAAGCACCCCAAAATTTTTATAAAAACCCATTTAAAATATACACTTACAAGCCCAGATGCAACTGAGGCAGACCTTCAACGAAGTGTCGAGCTATCTCAAGAAAAATATTGTGGCGCCTCAGCTATGTTTAAGCTCGCCGGCTGCGAAGTAACTTACGAAGTTAAAGTTTTAAAGTCATAAACACATAAATAAATAACCATCTGTTAAACTATAAAAAAATTTATAATGAAAAAAACACTTTTCTTCCTAGTGATGCTATCCGCATTGATTTCATTCTCTATTGCTTTATATTCACAAAATGAAGATCGCCCTGTTTCTTTGGGTGTTTATGGAGGCTTGAACTACAATATGCACAATCCTGACTTCAATTTCTCCATAAGAGACAATCTTAACGCCGAACATATCTTTTCTTTTAATAAGAATAAAAACGAATTAGGATTTAATATAGGCGGCATTGCCAACTTCCCAATTAGCAATATGTTCGTAATCTCAGCCCGTTTGGGTTATAATAGTATGAATGGCAAATTGGAGTCATTCATTAACGATACAAGCCAATATATAAACGGAAAAATTGGTTATTTCGAGATTTCTCCCATTCTTCAAATCCACGAAATATTCGACAATAGCGGTTTTTATCTGCTTGGTGGCTTGGAATTGGGCATTCCTGTCGTGAAAAAATATGATTATTATGAAGAGCCTAACAAGGATTATATTACTGACTTAGTTGATATGGAACTACTTGACGCCTCGATGCGCTTTGCTGGAGTTATCGGGGCTGGATATGAAATCCCATTAAGCGAGACAGTTGCTTTAACCCCGGAAGCGTCTTTCAGAATGCCTTTCACAAAAGTTTCGACTAATGCACAATTCGACAAATGGTCGATACCACAAATTCGCTTCGGAATAAATCTAACATTTGGACTAAGCTCACCACCAGAAAAAATTGTTGAACAGCAATCTTCCATCAAAGTTAGAATGAAAGAAGTGAATTACTACGACTCAGAGGGAAACAAAAAACCAATGGAGCGTTTAAACGTCGAAGAGATTCAATATATGGAACTCTTTCCCTTTTTAAGCTACGTCTTTTTCCCACAGGACAAAACAGAACCAACAGCTCAAGACCAAGCTCTTGCAATGAATACTCAAACTGGAGAGTTCAATTTAGAGCAGCTCGAGCCAGAAGCGATTTCTATTAACAGGCATACACTCGATGTCATTGGAAGACGAATGGAAGAAATAAAAAACGCTGAATTAACCATTACCGGCTCTACCGATGGAAAAATTGAAAAAGGAAAAGACGGCTTGGCTTTGCAAAGAGCCGAATTTGTAAAAGACTATCTTGTTAAAAGTTTTGATATTAATCCAATGCGAATTAACGTCAAGATGACAAGCGGCCTGCCCGACAAACCTTCCACTTCTGCAGATCCTGAAGGAGTTGCTGAAAATAGAAGAGTTACTCTTTCCAGCTCAAACAAGGATATTCTTGCCCCAATTATTATAAAAGAAGACGTAAGGCGATTGGCAAATCCTAACAATATCGAGTTCATACCTCAAATTGAATCAACTGATTCCATTAAAATGTGGAAACTCGAGCTTTTCCAAGGCAGGGATAACTTAAAAGTAATGAGCGGCGAAGGAAATGAAGAATCTTTATCCTGGATTATCTTCCCTAATGAACTATCAGATAGCCAAGCACCCGTCGAATATTTCTATTCTGCAGAAAATGTCAAAGGTAAATCCGACCAGATTTCCGGCTCAATCCCAGTGGATTACATTTCTCAAAAAAGAAAAAAACAGGAAGATCTGCCAGATAAAACGATTTCCAAATTTAGCTTGGTTCTATTCGATTTCGACAAGGCAGAAGTCTCGGCTGAAGACCGCAAAATTTTAGACGAACACGTTATACCGGCTATAAAATTCAATTCGACAGTTGAGATTTATGGCTACACTGATAGAATTGGCAACGAGGAATATAATAGAAAACTATCCCAGAAAAGAGCTAAAGCTGTGGAAGATTATTTAAAAGCAAAAATAAAACCTGCAAGCTTCAAAACTTTTGCAATAGGAGAAAACAATTTGATATTCAACAATGATTCGCCCATTGGTAGGCAGCTATCAAGAACAGTTCAGATTCGCATCGTAACACCGAAATAGTATTCAATAAAAAAAGAGACTTTCTAAAAAGATAATTTTTATCAAATTATTTGTCAGGCAAGTTGAAAATTTTCGATAATTCAATAATCATTTTAAGGATATTCTTATGGCACGGATTTTAATCACGGGTGGTGCAGGCTTTCTTGGCTCACATTTTTGCGATAGATTTCTTGCTGAAGGCGACGAAGTAATCTGTATGGACAATTTTATAACAGGCTCGCCCGACAACATTGCTCATCTCATTGGCAACAAACACTTTACATTCATCGAGCATGACGTAACAAACTACATCTATGTCGAAGGAAAGCTCGACTTTATTCTCCATTTTGCTTCTCCTGCATCTCCCATTGATTATTTGAAATTCCCGATTCAGACGCTAAAAGTAGGTTCGCTCGGCACACATAAAGCTCTGGGTTTGGCAAAAAAGAAAAATGCCCGTTTTTTCCTTGCAAGCACAAGCGAAACTTATGGAGACCCTATGATACACCCCCAGCCCGAGTCATATTGGGGTAATGTCAATCCCGTTGGCTTGCGCGGCGTTTACGACGAGGCAAAACGCTTTGCTGAAGCAATGACAATGGCTTACCACCGCTATCATGGCGTTGATACACGTATTGTTCGCATTTTTAATACTTACGGTCCTCGAATGAGGATAATGGACGGAAGAGCTATTCCTGCCTTTATCTCTCAATCGCTTAAAAATGAGCCTGTTACAGTCTTTGGTGATGGTAGCCAAACCCGCTCTATCTGCTATGTGGACGATTTAATCGAAGGAATGTACCGGCTGATTATGTCCGCTGAAACCAATCCGACAAACATAGGCAACCCTGACGAAATATCGATGCTCGAGCTTGCCAAATTGATCATTGATTTGACAGGTTCACAAAGTAAAATCGTTTTCAAGGAACTACCCGCTGACGACCCCAAGGTTAGAAGACCAGACATTACTAAAGCAAAAAACATCTTAAAATGGCAACCAAGCGTCAAAAAAGAGGTTGGCTTGAAAAATACTGTTGAATACTTCAAAAAAAGGCTTGAAATGTAAAACTAAGAACAAAATAAACAATTATGCCAGAAAACAAACTGAAAAATGAGAAAAGTCCATATCTTCTCCAACACAAGGACAATCCTGTCTTTTGGTTTCCCTGGTCAGACGAAGCCTTTGAAATAGCAAAGCAACAAGGTAAGCCGGTTTTTTTATCTATTGGCTATTCAACTTGCCATTGGTGTCATGTTATGGCACACGAGTCCTTTGAAGATAATGAAATAGCAGCTTTAATGAATGATACATTTATTAATATTAAGGTAGATCGTGAGGAACGTCCCGATATAGACGGGATTTATATGACTGTATGCCAGTTGCTAACGGGTATTGGAGGCTGGCCCCTTACAGTGATTATGACATCCGAAAAAAAACCTTTTTTTGCCGGTACTTACTTTCCTAAGGATAGTATTTACGGAAGAATAGGGATGAGAGAACTAATTACGAAAGTAAAACAACTATGGCAAAATCAAAGGGAAGATACGCTAGATTCTGCTGAACATTTAACTAACCAATTGAAATATTATACTAATGCAAAACGAAATTCTGTTGACCTAACGACTGACGTGTTTACAATAGCTAGTGATTCATTAGAAAGGAATTTTGATAGCACATTTGGCGGATTCAGTTTAGCACCCAAATTTCCGATTCCTCATAATCTGACTTTTTTGCTTCGCTATTGGAAAGAGAATAATGAAGAATATGCTCTGGAAATGCTCGATAAGACATTGGTTTCAATGCGTCTTGGAGGGATTTATGATCATATCGGATATGGTATTCATCGCTATTCGACAGATAGACGATGGGTGCTGCCTCATTTCGAGAAAATGCTTTATGATCAAGCTCAGCTCATAACTGCTTATACAGAAGCTTATGTAGCTACAAAAAATCAGCTATATAAATCTACTGCGCAAGAAATAATTGAATATGTTTTAAGAGATATGACAGACGAACAAGGAGGATTTTATTCAGCTGAAGATGCCGACAGTGAAGGCAAAGAAGGGAAGTTTTATATTTGGAAATCAGAAGAATTAGACGATTTGCTCGGGATAGATGCTCCTTTCTTCAAGGACGTTTACAATGTTTCTGAAAAAGGAAATTTTAAAGATGAGCGGGGAGAAATGCACCCAAATTCAAATATTCTGCATCGGATCAAATCAGATGAAGAAATTGCAAAGCAGTCTGATTTATCAATTCAAGAATTCCACGTTAAACTCCTACGATGCAATGATATAGTTTTCAAAGCAAGAGAAAAGCGGATACATCCATATAAAGACGATAAGATTCTGACAAATTGGAATGCGATGATGATTGGAGCATTTGCAACCTGTTCCGCTATTTTTTCTGAGCATTCATATTATAATTCAGCTGTCAAAGCTGCAGATTTTATTCTGTCAAAGATGTTTTTTAATGACACAGAACTAATTCATAGATATAGAGATGGCGATGCGTCAATCTCCGGGCAACTCGATGATTATGTGTATCTTGCATTAGCTCTTTTAGACTTGTTTGAGGCTGGATTCGAGGTTAATTATTTGAAAAAAGCTATCAAATTGATGGATTTGGCTATTGAATACTTCTGGGATGAAGAGCAGGCAGGCTTCTTTGCAAGTCATAAAAACAGTAAAGATTTAATTATTCGCCAAAAAGAAATCTATGATGGAGCTATTCCATCAGGAAATTCAATTGCCTTGCTTGTATTAAATCGTTTATTTCTGATAACAGGAAATCAAAAATATAAAAAGTATTCAAATGAACTTGTTTCGGAGTTTTCTGCTGAAATTTTGCCAAGGCCAGCCAATTACACACAATTTTTAAATGGGCTATATTATCAATTTGGCAAATCTTACGAGATTATTATTACTTGCAAAACAGAAAACGATGTTTATAAATCCATGCTCGAAATGATTTATAAATCCTTCATTCCAAGCAAATCAATTATAAAGCTATCTCCTTCGACTGTCGAGCAAGGTATTTTGGAGTTATGCACCTATTTGGCAGACTATGATTATAATTCAGATCAACCAAAGGTTTACGTATGCAGTGAATTCAAATGTTTGCAACCAGTAGAAAGTGCCAAAGAGTTAGCAAGAATTCTTAATGAGATCCATATAGCTTAAAAAGCCAATGGTATTATATTAATACTTGAAATAATGATTATGTTAATTCAATTTTCAATTGTATACAATATTTTGCAATATATACTTACAAACAAAACAAGAAAATACACATTTGCAACATATTTCTTTCAAATAACACTTCTAAGTTTTTTTATCTAAAACTATTTTAATATATTTGTGTTTAAATGGATAGCAGGTAAAAAAAATGATGCGGCAAACTTACATAGAGATATTTTCGGAACTATCGATGGAGCATAAGCTACTTGCGCCACCAGTACATAGTCCGAAAAGCCGCGCCGGCAAAATCTTCTTGTTTAAGCACTACCACACCGACGCTCCCATATAATTTGAAAAACCTTCTTCGGTTATAAAAAATACTTTTTTTTTGTTAATTATATTATTATTTATTATTTAATAAAGGAGTTTTTATAGTGAGAAAAGACTTTTTAACAGTATTGGATTTTACAACAGAAGAAATCCTTGCGACATTTGAACTTGCCTCAAATATGAAGGCAAACATTCCTAAATATTTCGATGCACTCAAAGGCAAAACATTAGCGTTAATCTTTGAAAAACCATCGTTGAGAACTCGTACCAGCTTTGACGTTGGTATCCAGCAGCTTGGTGGATTTTCGATTTATCTATCCCCAGCCGAGATTAATCTTGGCAAGCGAGAATCTGTTTATGATGTAGCTAAAAATCTTGAAAGAATGGTTCAAGGCATAATGATAAGAACATTTGCCCACCAAATTGTCGAAGATATGAGCAAATGGTCAAGCATACCGATTATCAACGGCTTAACTGATATGTACCATCCTTGCCAGGCTATGGCTGACTTCTTGACAATACAAGAAGTAAAAGGCAAGCTACAGGGTTTAAAATTATGTTATGTCGGCGATGGCAACAACGTTGCCCATTCCTTGATGAATGCCGGGGCGCGTCTTGGTGTCGATGTAACTATCTCCTGCCCGAGAGGTTACGAACCAAATATGATAGCTTTCCAAAATGCCGTTGAAGCAGCCAAAGAGACGGGTGCAAAAATTGAAGTTGTTCACGATCCAAAATTAGCCGTTAAAGGCGCTGATGCCGTTTATACCGATGTTTGGGCTTCGATGGGACAAGAAGCAGAGGCAGCCGAGAGACGAAAAATTTTTATGCCTTATCAAGTTAATCAGGAACTAATGAACAATGCCAATGATGATGCTATCTTTATGCATTGTTTGCCTGCCCATCGTGGTGATGAGGTTACTGATGAAGTTATCGATTCGGACTATTCAGTCGTGTTCCAAGAGGCAGAAAACCGCTTGCACGCACAAAAAGCGATTATTTATCAATTGATGAAATAAGAGGTCAATGTGTCCAAAACAGCATTAATAGCCGTTGGAGGTAATTCTTTAATTAAAGCCGGTGAACGCGGCGCAATTGAAGAGCAGTTCTATAATGCTACTGAAACAGCCAAGCAAATTGTTTATATGATAAGTCAAGGTTGGGATGTAGTCATTACACACGGCAACGGTCCTCAGGTAGGTGCTGCTTTGCTCCGCTCGGAGCGAGCTTCAGCCGACGTCTATACACATACACTTGATATGTGCGTTGCCACTACTCAAAGCGAAATCGGCTATATTTTGCAGAGAGCTTTGGAACACGAGCTTAGAGACGCCGGTATAAAAAAACTCGTTATAACCATTCCAACTATGTGCAAAGTCGATGAGAATGATCCTGCTTATAAGAACCCCACAAAACCAATCGGTCCCTTTTATTCAAAAGAAGTTGCTGAAGAACGCAAAAAAGCACTTGGCTGGGATGTCGTCGAAGATGCCGCCCGTGGATACAGAAGAGTAGTTGCCTCGCCTGATCCGACGGAAATTTTGCAGCTTGAAATTATTAAAAAGAACCTTGAACTCGGCTTGATTGTCATTGCAAATGGCGGGGGTGGTATCCCAGTTGTTGTAAAAGATGGCGATATCATTGGCTCTGAAGCCGTTATTGATAAAGATCGTTCATCAGCTTTATTAGCTAAGGAACTCGGGGTGGACTTGTTCGTAATCAGCACCGATGCAGATCAAGTTTATCTTAATTTCAAGAAACCCAATCAACAGGGCATTCGCAAGGCAACAGCCAGGCAAATGCAGCATTATTACGACGAAGGACATTTTCCTCAAGGCAATATGGGCCCAAAAATTGAATCGGCTCTGCGCTTTTTGGAAAATGGAGGACATAAAGCTATAATTACATCTTACGAGTATTTGAAAGAAGCTTTGTCGGAGAATGCCGGCACGCACATAATTCCGTAAATCAAACAAGAATTGGAGGAAATTATGAAAATAGATCATATAATAGAATCCCAGCAATTTACGTTGCCTCTTCTGCAAGACCTTTTCGACAGAGCCGACCAGATGAAAAGAATCGTTGCTCGCGGTGGCACTAGTGACTATCAGGATAAAATCCTTGCCACTTTGTTTTATCGTCCTTCGACTCGAACACGTTTTTCGTTTGAATCGGCTATGTATCGTCTTGGTGGGAAAGTGCTTACGACAGAGCAAGCAAATGAGTTTTCTTCCGAGATACCAGGCGAAATAGTTGAAGATACGATTCAGATAATGTCGAATTTTTGCGACGTTATTGTGATCCGGCATCACGAAGAAGGTGGAGCAAAACGTGCAGCGGCGGTCTCGCCCGTTCCAATTATCAATGCAGGTGATGGTTCCGGAGGACAACATCCAACTCAAGCATTACTCGATTTATATACTATTTACAAAGAATGTCATCAACTCGAAGGGATTTCTGTTGCTTTTATTGGTGCATTGGATATGGGAAGGACTGTTCGCTCTTTGGCTTATTTATTAAGCAAATTTGACAGGACCAAGCTATATTTCATCGCACCGAACGAACTTCAGATCAAACCCGACATTTTAGAATATCTTGAAAAAAGAAATGTTTCTTATCAATTGTCAGACACAATTGATGGCATAATCAATCGGGTAGATGTTGTTTATCAGACTCGCATCATTCGTGAGCGCCTTAAACTGAAAGATATGGATTTATCAGTTTACAACATCGATAAGGCTATTATGCAAAAGTTAAAATTCAAGTCCATCTTGATGCACCCTCTGCCTCGTTCAGTTGAGATAAGTCCCGAAGTGGACAGCGATCCTCGTGCCGCTTATTTCCGGCAAACCAGAAATGGGCTTTATGTCCGCATGGCTTTACTATCGTTGTTGTTTGACAAAGAAATAGTATAAAATAAGACTAAGCTATAATTGATTGAAAAAGAGAAGATATTGTTAAATAAAATATATCAGGGCGACTGCCTCGATATAATGAAACAGATTGACCAAATGGTCGATTTAACTTTCTTGGATCCACCATTTAATCAAAACAAGGATTACCAATATTTTAATGATAACTTAACTGATGCCGAATATTGGGGAATGATGGAGAAAGTTTGCCAGAATATTTATGAAGTTACGAATCACGGCGGTTCTGTTTATTTTATGCAAAGAGAAAAAAACACAGAGAATGTATTAAAAGTATTGCGCGAAACTGGTTGGATATTACAAAATTTAATTATCTGGAAAAAGAAGACATCAGCTGTACCTTGCGCAAATAAATATGGGAAACATTATCAGATAATAGCTTATGCAATAAAAGGCGAC
>CAYVTD010000029.1:0-40734 GCA_964454445.1 uncultured Hyphomicrobiales bacterium | reverse complement strand
AGCCCAGCGAATATGCCATTTCCTGCAAAATAAACACAGCAAAAGGCTCCGAAAGAATCATCAGAGCAGCGTTCGAATATGCCCGCGATTTCAATCGCAAAAAAGTAACTGTTGTACACAAAGCTAACGTGGTTCGTGCCACTGATGGACTGTTTTTTGAAACTGCCAAGGAAATTGCAAAAGAATTTCCCGGCATCCAACTCGATGATGCCAACATCGACGCAATGACAATGTGGCTATTGAAAAACCCGAAAAACTATGAAGTATTAGTAGCTCCGAATTTATATGGCGATATCATTTCGGATTTATGTGCGCAGATGGTTGGCGGATTGGGCTTTGGTTGTTCAGGCAATATTGGTGAAGAGCTTGGAGTTTTTGAACCGACTCACGGCTCGGCTCCGAAATATTATGGGCAATATAAGGTAAATCCGATAGCAACAATCCTTGCTGCAAAAATGATGCTCGACTGGCTCGGCGAGACTGAGATGGCAGACCGTATAGAAGCCGCTGTTGCCGCTGTGGTTAAAGAAGGAAAAGTGAAAACTTACGATATGGGCGGCGCAGCCACTACTCTCGATATGGCTAAGGCAATAGCGGATAAGCTATAAATAATATAGTATTTGCAAAATTTTAAGACAAAAGAATTTCGAAACACTGGGGTAGCATCTATGAAAATCATAATTCTTTCTTTTGTATTATTTATATGTTTTATAATTCTTTTAGCATGTTCTGAAGAGAAAACATGTAACAATGACGCCTGCCCTGACAAGAAAGAATATTACGTAAAATCGCTAAACAAATGTGCTTCAAATTCTTTAGGGTTGACTTTGCTCAATGTCGTTTCTTATCAACAAACAACAGAGTATAGCTGCGGACCTGCAAGTGTTGTTACATTATTGAATTACTATGGCAAAAATGGCAACGAAATGCAAATCGCAAACGAAATGGGAACAAGTACAACAAATGGCACTCGCCCCGAGCAAATGACCGATTGGCTCAATAAAAACGGTTTTAATGCTGAATGGAGCGAAAATGGAACTCTCGAAATGTTGAGAGAGAACCTTTCTAATAAAAAACCTACTTTGGTGGAGTGGAGTGACTGGGGGGGACATTGGGTTGTTGTCGTTGGATATGACACAAGAAATACAGATATCCTTGATGATGATGTAATAATTTTCGCCGATCCTTACGACAGGCACGACGATGATCCTGATGGTTTTGACTGGTTCAATGCTCAGCGGTTTTATTATATGTGGTACGATGCACGGCTCTTCGGCAAGTATATGAGCAGGATTTACATCGATGCTAATCCAAAGGCTTAATTCAAATAGGATTTCTTTTATATTATGGCTACACTAATAAAAAATATCAGTTCGCTTGTAACAGTTAATGCCAAGGGTGCTTTGCGAAGGCAAGGTGCTGAGATGCAGGATATTGGCGAGATAAAAAACGGCGTAATGCTTTTTGATAATAAGATTCTTTGGCTCGGCACAAGCGAAGAGTTTAACAAAGAAAATATCGAAGAAAAACTATATATAAAAATTGAGGAAACAATCGACGCCCGGGGGAAAACTGTCCTCCCGGGCTTCGTCGATTCGCATACCCATCTTGTTTTCGCAGGAAATCGCTCTGAAGAGTTTGCAAGGCGCCTAAGAGGCGTAACTTACCAGCAGATAGCCAAAGAAGGCGGCGGCATTTTAAAAACTATGAAGGCAACTCGGGCTGCTACTGTTGAAGAGCTTGCTGAAAATGGGAGAAAGCTTGCCATTTCTGCTATGAAACACGGCACGACTGCTATCGAAATAAAAAGCGGTTACGGGCTGACATTAGAAAGCGAACTTAAGCAACTTGAGGCGATTAAACTATTACAAAACGAACTATCTTTGCATATCACTCCAACATTTTTAGGCGCCCACGATATACCTCCAGAGTACAAAAACGACAGAAAAAAATACATTGATATTATTTGCAAGGAGATGCTCCCGGCTGTTGCCGGGAGGCGACTTGCCAAATATAATGATGTTTTTATCGACGAAGGGTATTATACTCTGTCTGAAGGAAAGAAAATTTTAGAAAAAGGAATAGAACTTGGTTTAAAGCCCAAGGTGCATTGCGACGAGATGGCAGATACCGGCTCTGCTGCTTTGGCGGCTTCTCTTGGGGCTATTTCCGCCGACCATTTGCTATTTGCATCTGATTCGAGCATGGATGCGATGAAAGCCAGCGGCACTGTGGCAACTCTTTTGCCCGGTACGGCTTATTTCATTCGCATGCCTTATGCCAATGCAAGGAAAATGATCGACAAGGGCTTGACTGTTGCATTATCAACTGATTGCAATCCAGGTTCGTCTTTTACCGAAAATATGCAAACGATTCTTTCGCTGGCAGTTATTAATATGAAAATGACTGTAGAAGAAGCAATTTCTGCCTCTACAATAAACGGCGCTACGGCAATAGAGCAGTCAGACATTATGGGCTCTCTCGAAGTTGGTAAATTGGCTAATTTTACAATATCAAATTGCGATAGCTACACCGATATCTTCTACCATTTTGGCATTAACCATATCGAACAAACATTTATAAATGGCAAAAGAGTGGTCTGATTCTGCTTTTTACCGGATATTTGAATATAAATAAAAACTGAAAATATACTGTAATTCATTGCGTCATTCTAAAAGATTTGGTTTTTTCATTATTCCAGAATCCTTTGGCTCTAAAATTGCTTGATTAAAAAATATTGATTATAATTGAAAATTAATATTTACACAATATTTAATTTGTTTTATATCTGTTTTTAATTTAGATTTGCATATATGAAACTTAGAATATTCATAATAATTGTGGTTATTGTAGCCGCAACAGCTCAAGCGCATACTAAAGTGCTTGATTATTTCACAGCTATATCCGATGGAAAAGCAATCACTTTGGAATGGCGTTCGAGCGAAGAATCAACAATTAGCCGTTTTGAGATAGAACGCTGTTCTGAAAGCAATCCGAATTTTGTGTTAATAGAAACAATCAACGCCGACGGAAGTGGTAAAGCAAGAAAGTATATCGATGAAGAAGCATATATGAGAAAAGATTCTGAAAAAAGCGATATTTCTCAAAAAACTAACTTCACTTACAGAATCAAAGTTATCTACAAAGACTCATCATCAGCTTATAGTGATACGGTAAATGTAACACACACTATCAATAGTATTCGCCGCACTTGGGGTATGATAAAACAGATGTTTAGATAAAATGAATAATATAAGAATTTGCTTTTTTTTTATTTTGGTATTGGCACTTGTAGTGCCTTTTTGCGTTTATAGCAAAAACGGGCAAGATAAGACCAGAAAAAATCCTCAAGATGAGATTTTAAAGAATAACCAAGATAGCGCCGATGCTCCTGTCCGATTGAGTTCATTTATCCCAAACGAGAAAAAATATGAAATAATGCGGCGTCTTACCGGACTTGATGCATCGAACAGGCCCTATCTTCCTTACTCCTTTGCTTCTGATGGGTTTATGATTCATTATAGTACAGAAGGAGAAAATGCCGTTCCAACCGCAGATAAAAATCAAAATGGAGTGCCTGATTACGTGGATTCCGTTGCTTTCTATTTTGAATATGCAAAAAAAGTATTTAATGAACAGATCGGCTACAAATTGCCTCTCGTCGATGATACAATAGGTGGAGGCAAAGATCTTTTCGATGTTTATTTGATGGACATCGGCAAAGAAGGTTACTATGGCTATGCTGTTCTCGAAGACAAAGTGGTTTCGGCTGAAGGCGGGGAAATGTATAGAGCATTCACTGTTATCGACAACGACTTTAGCCCAACTGATTCATCATATTTTAACTCAAAAAAGCGCCCGACATATTTAGAAACCGGGATAAACGCCGTAAGATTTACTGCAGCTCACGAATATCACCATGCTGTTCAGTTCGCTTACAGCCTCTCGGTTAGTTTGTTGCACGAACTAACAAGCACTTGGATGGAATATCGCGTTATTCCGAAGGCTTACGATTTCCTTCAATTTCATTCTCATTTCCTTAAGTACCCCTCACATTATAACTTTGGCGATGGCAGCGATGCTATCAATGGTTACCCCCTTTCGATTTTTGCTGAATATGCTTATGTGCAATATGGCGATAAGTTTTTGTTGCGGACATGGCAACTGATTGGTAAGGGTATTAATGGTTATGTTGCTATGGATAGTGCCTTTAAGGAGCTTGGTAGCAATGGCTTGGTTCGAGAATGGCGGGAATTTTCGCGATGGCTCTACTATACAGGAAAAAGAAGCGTCGAAGGCAAATATCTCATTCATTCGAAAGAGCTCCCAGAAATGACTTTCTACAACGAATTAGTTTTCACACCTCCATCAATCATTCAAAATGGTATTTTGCAATCTTTCGAGCTTAGGGCTTTACGAATGTTAATGCCAGGAAAGACTTTTAGCGACACCGAAGATACCCTTGATGTAATAATAAGTAATTCTGATATTGATGCAGCCATAAAAAACTATCAACAATCCTCTGATTATTTGATAGCTGTGCTAAACGACAATATATCTAATTCTGAAAAAATCGACGGCATTGATTATTATTTAAAAACTGAAGCAGACCCGAATAAAATACATTTTGAACTGTTCATTCATCCTGGCAGTCCAACTAATTGCATTGATTATGCTTTTCCTAATCCTTTTAATATTAAGGAACAAAACGAATTATTCCTACCAGTGCCTTGTCGAGTTGGTTTTGGTCAGGAGCTAATTGTATCGATTTTCAACACCGAAATGAATTCTGTTTACTCGAGTGAGAAACATAGAGTTGAAGAGGTAGCAGGACGGCGCGTTGTCAGATGTACAGATCTCCCGAAAAATCTTTCACAAGGTATATACATCTATAAAGTTACATATAAAAACGAAGAAAAAGTCGGCAAATTCGTAATAAAATAACGATGGACAAATATGAACGGTTTTTTATTGCAGGCTGTCGATATTTCCAAATCATACAGCGAAAATAACAAGGTTTTTGTTCCTGTATCATTTTCAATTAAAAATGGGGAAATTCTCGGTATTTGCGGAGATAATGGCTCCGGAAAATCAACTCTTTTAAAGATGATAGCAGGCATTACCGAACTTTCAAGTGGCTCTATTGAGTTGAAAACCGAAAATCAATCACAAAAGAATAGCAACTATCGTAACTCTTTTGGTTTCGTAAGTCCTTATCTGAAACTTTATGACGAATTTAATGCAATTGAGCTTGTCGATGTGGTTTCCAAGCTGCGCTGCACAGAATATGACAAGCAAAAAACAATAGAATTATTGAAAATTTTCGATATTTTCAGGCATCGGATACAGCCAGTCAGGACATTTTCATCAGGTATGAAGCAGAGATTGCAATTTATTATTTGTTTAATGCATTCGCCAAAGATATTACTTCTCGACGAGCCTTCGACTAATCTTGACAAAACCGGAATTAAAATAATTGAAAAGCAAATTGCGGAACATATTCAAAACGGAGGAGCGGCAATAATTGCAACAAATGAAAGCCGCGAAGCCACCTTATGCCATAGTATTATTAATTTGAAAAGACCTTAGTTTATTTAGTTAAGCATATAAAAGACAACTATTTATTTAAATAATCCAAAATCTTCCCGGCACAAACCTTTGCTGCATCAGGCTTGGAAAGTTTAAGAGTATTTTTGCTCATTTCGTCGCGAATGATCTGTTTAGCAGCTAAATCGAAGATTTTATTGAAAAGATTCCCGCTTGCATCGCTGTCTTTTATTAACCAAGTCGCTTTTGCCTGCTCGAGAGCTAATCCATTTTCATATTGCTCGTTGTTTGATGCCGACGGCAATGGGATTAGAATCGAAGGTTTGCCACAAACACAAATCTCAGCAACAGAAGTGGCACCAGATCGCGATACAACAATGTCGGCAGCTGCATAAGCTGAAGCCATATCCTCGATAAATTCAAATTTCTTAATGTTTTGCGGCATTTTCTTATTTAAATTATAGCTTTTACCAGTCTGCCAAATAAACTGCAAGTTGGAATTGCTAATAGCATTGAAATTCTTTTCAACAGCCGAATTGATTGACCTTGCCCCAAGACTTCCACCAAAAATTAGAACGGTACTTTTATGTTCGTCAATCTGAAAAGATTTTCTTGCTGATTGTTGTGATGGCAAATCGAGTAGATTTTTTCTTACGGGATTTCCAGTAAATTCAACAATATTTTCATGCAAGAGGGGGAAAAACGTTTTAGTTTTTTCGAAACTGGTAAAGATTTTTGTGGCTTTTTTAGATAATACTTTAATAGTTTTCCCAGGATTTACATTCGATTCCATTAAGAAAAGAGGAACATTCATAGACGAAGCCGCAGCACCTGCTGGGTAGCTGATGTATGCTCCAGTGCAGAGAACAGCATCGGGCTTGAATTCTTTAATTAGCTTTTTACAAATTGATATGGATTTCATTATCTTAAATGGCAATGCAAGCGATTTCAAGGAAATACCAGCAAAGCCGCTAATTGGCATTGGCGTAAAATCATATCCTTTGCTTGGTACAACACGTGATTCGATTCTATCGGGTGTACCAACAAAACTCGCCTTTAAATTGCCGTTCGTCAATATTTCCAATTGCTCGAGAACAGCCATAGCAGGAAACAAGTGTCCACCTGTGCCACCTGCGCCTATCATTATTTTCATTACTTTCTTCTTTCCATTTTTATTAAAGCTATTCTACTCAAAATTATATATTTATCACGATAAAATAAAATCATAATTTTGCGTATTTGAAAAATAAATCTTAATTTTGTTATTTATTAGAAAAGGTATTTCAAATGTCGATATTATCAACATTCCGGGGGGAATAATGAGAATCATAGTATTATTAGCTCTTTTATTAGTGGGATCTTCAATCTATCAAGTTAGGGCTCAAGACGAAAAAGTAAGAACCTATATGCAATTGCTTGCTGCCGGGCGTATTGACGAAGTAAAAATGGCTTTGCCTGATTTGCTCGTTGATTACCCGGGAAATCCTGGTGTTATGATGTTGCACGCCGCGGTTATTGAAGATGGCGAGAAGGCAATGGAGATTTATCAACGAATTGTGCGACAGCAATCCGACAACGAATGGGCTGACGATGCTTATTGGCGGGTGATACAATATTACGCTATTAAAGGTGATATTGAAACGGCGCAACGCGAATTAAACAATTTTAGAAAAAATTATCCAAACTCCGAATTCCTCTCACCGGCTAGCGATGTCGTTTCAACCGCTCAAAGAATATATAACCATAGAGATATCAAAATTAATACTGATATAGCTCAAGACATAAAACCAAAACAAAGTAAGGAACCACAAGCAATTCCCAAAGAAAAAACTGAAGTAAAACCAAAAACAGAAACCAAAACCCCTCCGAAAAAAGAAAGTCCCAAAGCTGAAGAGTCTTATGGGCTGCAAGTTGGAATATACAGCACTCGCGAGGCAGCAGAACGAGAAAAAGATCGGTTCTACAAGATGAGAATGAACACTGAGGTAATGGAAAAAACAGTGGACACCCAAACTATGTATGCCGTTGTAATCGGTGAATATACATCGATTGAATCTGCCGAACATGCAAAAAGAATCGTTCAACTCCAATGCCGTTGCAGTCCAATTATTTTTAAAAGATAGATAAAAACAATGAAAGGTTATTAAAACTTTAAAATGGAAATAAAAGCTAGTTTTATGTATCGAACGCTCGACTAATTCATTCAACAGGATTTATTGGACAAAAATGACAATATTCTCGTGGTTTGCGGCGGTATGACTGATCAAAAGGTTCTCGAGAAACATCAATTTAATAATTTCACCATTTCTTCTTTGTACGATGAAACTATCGGTAATAATATAAGCTTATGCAATTATGTAAAGCAAGATGCCGAAAATCTATCTTATAAAAATGAATCTTTTGATGTTGTATTGGTGCATGCCGGCTTGCATCATTGCTATTCTCCACATCGTGCATTAACAGAAATGTATCGGACAGCCAAGAAAAGAGTTATTGTGTTCGAAGCACAAGATTCTTGGTTGATGAGGCGATTAATTCGCTTCAGCATTTCCTTGAGATATGAAGTTGATGCTGTGGCAGGTGGACAAAGTAGCGGTGTTTGCAACACAACAATCCCAAATTATGTTTATCGATGGACAAAACGTGAAGTAGATAAAACGATTCGCTCTTATGATCCCTTGCATATTCCAAAGATTCATTTTGAAACTGAGTTTCATTTTCACGATATCTTCTTGTCAGGTTATATTGGAAAAAAGATTTTTAAGGGCAAGGGTAAAAGATTCCTTCGTTTTTCTTTTCACTTTTTTTTCAAAGTATTAAATATGGTATTTGGAAGCCAGGGTAACAACTTCTGTTTCTTAATAGATAAAGAAAATGCAAGGCTGCACAGTTGGATTAAAAAGGAAGACGACAAATATATTTTTATGGAAAATCTAGTATAAAATGCTTTTTTAATTCATAAAAGCCCAGGAAAACGACAAGCGAAAATTTGCGTCGATTTGAGGATAAATTGGAACGAAAAAATAACCTCTGTCAAGGGCATTTTGATAAGCAACCTTTACATAAGCATCTCCAAGTTTTGCCCGAGCAAATACTTCTACTCCATTAAAATTAAAATTACTCTGATATTGATAATCTACATAAACTCGCTTTTGTGGAACGAATTGCATTCCTTTTTTACCGGAGATGACGTAAATCGTTGTTCCAAGTCGTAAAATGCTTGCCCCGAACTTCATTTCGTAGAAACAAGTGCCTCCGGCATAAAGCAATGGAAATCGTTTATCTTCTTTTTCATCGGTATTACTTTTATAGACTTGTGCAAACAAACTCAAGTTGATATTTTTAAAAAAAACTGTATTTATCTCAGTATTTGCGCCAAAGATTTGCTTGCTTGTACCATTATTAGATATGGTATTTATAGGCAAATCAGCCTCATTAAAGATTAATTCATTGATTATTGGGGAATTAATGTTTCTTGCAAAAACAGCTATTGAAATGTTTGTCAGGTCTTTGTACCATTTAATTTCAGTGAGAGCCAACAGATGTTCTTCTTCTTTCAAATCAAAACCTTCCGCAGCCGAGGGTATCCTTTGCGACCGTGAAAAATCGGCTGTCAATATAAAATTAGAAATTTTCACAACTGCCTTTTCTCCTGCTGAAATCAACGTTTTTCCATTGAATTGGCTAATCCTCATTCCCCCGGAAATCTTTAAATTATGGGTTAAATTCATAGTACCATGTGCAAATACACCAAGCTTTACAGCATCTGCTTCGTCGGAGTATAAACTACCCTCTAAAAAATTATTATTGATGTCTCCACCAACTCTTAGAGTAAAAAAGTCCAGGAAATTTTGCTCGTATTTTAATGAAATACCATAGTCTCTCGATAAAAAATTGATTGAACCAATACTATCATAATCTCCTAAACGAATATCTTCCGAACGGTATTTCTCCCAGTTATTATATGAAAAATACGCAGAGCCGCTTAACGCCGAAGAAGAATCCTCGCCCATCAACAAGCTGCCACTTAGCGTTATATCGTGGCTCCAAACCCTATCGTTTAATTTAGTGTAATATACTTCAGCAACGATAGGATCATATAAATCATCAGATTTATCGTAATTAACCCCACCATTTAGCCCTGTATAGTGGTTTGTAAAGTTTTCGACCAGTGATATACTAAGTAAATCGGTCGGATTCCATCGGATTCCTCCTCTGACATTCCAGCCGTCGAGAGTGTTATTCTCGAACATTCCTTTTCCCGTTTGTCTTCTTATGCCAAAATTAAAATTCATGTCTTTTGTAAAGTTTTGCGAAAAGATAATATCCGCAGCCAAAAAATCGTAACCTGCTTGTGAGTACCACAGTTTTGTATAAGGATACTTTGTGTCGTAGCGGATTTCTTGAAGATTAATGAATGCTCCGGAGGCATTGTCAGAAAAAATAACTGCATCGCTGCCCGTGAAAACTTCGATGTTTTCATAAGCTTCAGGTTCTAATTCTGAGAGATTGACTGTCTGATAAAGCATATCGTCGAGAGGACGGCCGTTGAATCGAAAGGAAATATCCGATGGCATTGCACCGAAAATTGAAAAATGGTTGTATTGTCCGAAGTAGCCAAGATTCAGAGGATATGCAGGGATTTTTTCAGCGAGAATATCTGAAAACTCACTGTAATCCATAAATAACAAATCTTGCTTTTCGATTTTTTTATAAGGATCTGCAGAAAGAAGGCAAAATGCGCCATGTTTGCCAAGTGGTTTATGCAGAATGCTGTCCGCCGGAGCAGTTTTGTTTACAGTCGCAGAATCATCGGATATTTTTTTTATATCTAAAGAATCAGATGCAATAGCTGTTTTATTTAAAGAATCAGATACAATAATTATGGAAGCCGATGAATCAGAAGAATCTATTGATGTTGATGTGTAGGCAAATGTCTTGCCCACTTGTAATGAGCTAACAATAAAAAAAGTGAGAATAGTAAATATAATCAGTCGTGAATTAAGCAAAGCACTGTTTTCCTATTCGTAATTGAAGTATTAATCATTTTATTTTAAAGGAGCTTATAGCTTTATCGAAGATTTGTTTGTAATAATCGAACTGAACCTGTGGACATTGGAAATAGGCGAAAAACAGATTGTTTTCCGATGCAAGCACAAGCTCGTAAAGCTGCATAAAATATGATTCGGAAGTAACTTTTACATGCACGAGATTCAAACTACCTCGATAATCGCCTCTAGCCATTGTTTTTTTTGAGTATATTCTATAGTCGTAATACTCATCAGCATTTTTCTGATTACTCCCTTCCCAAAAAGCAATCAATTCAGCAATACCTTGAGTGTCGTATTTTTCTTTCATAGTTTTATTAAATACCAAGCGAACTCCAACTGCAAAAGGTCCTTTATTTGGGTCCTCTTGAGCAACAACCAATTCTGTTATTTCTTTATCAGTAAAAGTCTGAGAATGCCAACTTGCAGGCAGGTCAATCCAGAATCGCTCTTCTTTGTCGGTATATGTTTTAAATTCTAATGAGTCAACAGGAAGGAATCGTGGAACTTCACCGCTAAGTTTGGATAGTGTTTTCCTGTCTTGTTCGGCTTTTTTCTTATTACCTGATTTATCATAAGCCATTGCCCGATTATTCAATGCTTCTACATCATTTTTGTCAAAACCGAGAGCCTTTGTGTAATCGTTAATAGCCAGCGTGTATTTTTCCAATTTAAAATAAGCATTTCCGCGATTATAATAGATTTTTCCAATGTTAATTCCAAGCTTTATAGCTTCTGAGAAATCATCAATTGCCTTTTGATAATTGTCCATTGTGTAGTTCAATCTTGCTCGATTATAAAATATCTCTGGATTTTGCGGTTCGAGTTTTATTGCTCTTGTAAAATCATTCATTGCAGAATCATTATTTTTAAACTGTATATATATACTGCCCCGATTGAGATATGCTTGTCCAAAATTTTGATCAAGGGAAATAGCCTTGTTGAAATCAGACAAAGCCCTGTCCAAGTCACCTTGCAACCCGAAAGCTAGACCTCTGTTGTTGTAAGCATCAGCATTATTGGAGTCGATTTGCAAAGATGTTGAAAAATCTTCTATCGCCTCGGCAGAGCGTTCATGAAATAGATAGGCAAGCCCTCGCTTGTCAAAATACTTATGCGATCCACGATCGATTTCTATGGCACGTGTAAAAAACTCAATCGCTTTGTCGTAATCCTTTTTTTGTAAAGATTGCTGCCCTTTGGCATACCAGACATCTGCTTGTGAAAATACATTTGAGCTCAATATAAAAAGACAGATTATAGCTGTTACAAGTAATTTCATTTCAAACTTTCTCATTCTTTTTATCCGATTAAACTAATTTCGAGATCAATAAATTTTTATATATTATCTATCTTTTAGAATAACACTTCAATTGAAAAACATCTCAAAAAAACCAAAAACATATTTTCAAGAAACGCTTTTGTTTAATGCTTATTGAAAAATCAGAATTTTTTTTAAATATTCAACTTAAGTTGCTTAATTTTGTTTCTTTCAAAATTAATTCTATAAAATTATGACAATTATCGAAGCAATCATTCTCGGTATAGTCCAAGGGCTAACAGAGTTCATTCCAATATCATCAACAGCCCATTTAACAATTTTTGGTAAGCTATTTGGGCTGATTAACCCCAATAATCCTGAGCAATGGACTGCTTTTATTGCTGTGGTACAACTTGGAACACTTGCAGCAGTGCTTGTTTATTTTCGAAAAGATATCTTCGAGATTGTAAAATCTTTTTTTTCAGAGAATATCGGTTCGAAAAGGAAAAATCTAAAGGCACAATCTACTACTGCCAAGCTTGGGTGGTTTATCATTGCAGGGAGTTTGCCAATAGCAACATTAGGATTAATTTTAAAGAAGATTATTGAGGGAAATCTCACTAAGGACATTACAGTTATAGCTATTAGTTTAATATCGCTTGCTATTGTCTTGGCTATTGCCGAGCGAATAGCGCACTTTACAAAAGAGATCAAAGACATAAGTTTATGGGATGCTATACTAGTTGGTCTGGCACAATGCTTGGCTTTAATACCAGGTTCGTCAAGAAGTGGAACGACGATTACAGCAGGTCTTTTCCTTGGAATGAAACGCGAAACGGCGGCAAGATTTTCTTTTCTTTTAAGCATTCCTGCCATCTTTGCAAGCGGATTGTATGAGTTTTACAAATCATTGGATTATATAACAGCTGCAGAATTATTTAATATCATTATTGCAACATTTGTTTCAGGAATATCCGGTTATATAGCAATAGCTTTTTTAATAAATTTCCTGAGAAAAAATTCGACATTTCTATTCATATATTATCGCATTGGATTAGGCATATTGTTACTTGTTTTAGTTAATTATTTTGGCTTTTGAACAGCTAATCATCAGTTAACGAAACTATTGATAAATCAAATTAAAATGCTTTGGTGTTGAATCGCAAATCTGTAATGCTTTTCACATTTTCAGGCAGAATCACAACAAATTTACCACTTGTATCGATAAATCCGAACTTTTTTTCGCTCCTAATGCCGGCAGTTGACAGACCATCTTTGAATTTTCCAGCAAAATCATAAGTATAATCGATTGGCATAAACCCATTTTTATCGATAAACGCCCATTTTAAGTTCTTTTCCACAGCGGCAAGCCCTTCGCTATAATCAATTGCATTTGTAAATTCGTATTCAGTTAATTTCATACCAGCAGTATCAATGACTGACCACATTAGACGGTTAATATCGTCGTTAGCGCCAACAAAAGCGAGCCCTTCACTAAATTCGCGGCAATCGTCCCAAATAGCAGGCAGCACAAATTCCCCTTTTTTATTGATATATCCCATCTTGTTTTTATCATTTGCCGGAGCTAAATTTGGGCAAAAATTGCTGGTTTCCTCAAAAGTTAAATCGATAATCTTCCGACCAGTTTTGTCGATGTAACCGAAATAATAATTTTCATTGCTGATGCGGGCTATTCCGTTTTGAAAGCTGTAACCTATAATATCTTCGAGAAGTTCAAAAATCAAAGTTCCGCTTGTATCGATGTATCCTCTTTTGTCTTTTTTCATAACATAAGCCAAACCCTCCGAAAATTCGGTTGCATCGTCGTATTGCTTGTCAATAACTTCTTTGCCGCTAAGATCAATATAACCATAGATGGGATTTTCTTTTGCTTTGTCAGTAAAAGAAATTATTATGGCTCTTCCCTGATGAAAGCTACCAGCAATATCGCAATCCGGTTGAAAGGCAATCTGACCTTTTCCGTTGATAAATACCCATTTATTGCCATGCTCAGTTTTTTTCAAAGCACGGAATAAGCCATCACTATACGAAGAAACTTCGATAAGTTCCATCGGGGGGAACAAATCCTTACCTGAATAATCTATAAAATGCCATAGTGAATCAGCAAGATATGCAGCGAGTGGTTTCCGTGGCAACTGGCTATTTGCAGCTGTTGCAAAACCTGCAATAAGTAAGATCACTGTTATTACTTTTTTAATCATTGGTATTTTTGTTCCGTTTCACATCATTGTATTTCAACGAATAACAATCAATTTTAATGTTAATCAAAAAGAAACCATAACTGTAGTTCAGGCTCTAATGAGATAAGTTGATTGTTTTGTATGAAATTTTGAAATAAGAAAAAAACCGCATCCCCAAAGGAATGCGGTTTTATTATTACGCATATTCTAAATATGCTTCGTCGTTTTCTTATCTGACTATGCGAAGTTGCCTTGTCAGCATCGAACCATTGCTGGTAATTACAATGTTGTAAGCACCACTGCTAAATGAACTCAAATCGAAATTGGCGTTGTAGCTTCCTGCTGCTTTGTTGCCGTTAAACACAGTCGTCAGCTTTTTACCATCTAAGCTATAAACTGCTATTTCGACGTTTCCATCTTGAGGAACAGTGTAGCTGATCTCAGCGTTGACTTGTGCCGGATTTGGATTCGGTTCGCTCATCCAAAGCGATTCAGATCCCATCTTCACTTCGACTTCGTTGCTATATTTGTATTGTCCATCGAGGTCAATCATCTTCAAGCGATAGAAATAGGTCTTACCATTGCTAACATTTCTGTCAACTACTGGTCCATAGTTCACTTTTACGTTGCTCTTGCCTTGTGCTTTTGTGTCGTTGATTTTTGCAAACAAGCCCTTGCCTGCGTCGGTCATCACAGATTTTTCGACTTCAAAGCGATCGCTGTTAAGCTCGGAGGCTGTGCTCCAGAAAACGTTAACTCTATTTCCATTTTCTTTTGCGTCGAAGCTAAGCAATTCGATTGGTACAACCACGCCACCACTCTTTTCCAAGAAGTCGATGCTGGCACGAAGCACCATTTCAGCATTCTCCCAATGGCGCCAATCAACACCGTAAAGAATTACGTTACGTGTCAAAGTAGTCTGCGCGATACCCATTATTTGAGTGTTACCTGGTGTAAAGTTATTATAAACGTATGCAATATTTGCCAAGCCCTCACCTTGTGGTTCGATGCTCATCAAACCGCAGTAGGGAGGCCTGTCGCCTGTATATTTTGTGAAGTTGGTTGATTTGATTAAATGCCCGAGATCTTTGCCAATAGTAACACCGGATACAGTATTCATATTGTTATTAACATTCCAATCGTTAGCCACCCCAGCCCTGCCAAGTGGATTGCCAGGAGCAATATAATTAGCACGGAGGTATTCGCTAAGGAAGATGGGATATAAATCTTTATTCTGGCGTACCATTTCTTGACTGCCGATTATTAGGTTTGCCTTGTCGTAATATTTGCCATTATCGAGGAATCTTTCAAGGTCAACGCGTCCCCAACGTGTAAGCGGTTTGTCTTCAGCGTCAGAATAAATAACAGTTCTGTAAAGTGTGTAATCGACAGATTTTTCTTCCCAAGCGTTACGATTTAGCACATCAACTTTGCCTTCTGCGGAGTTCCATTTGGTGGTCCAGCCGAGGTCTTTAAAGGAAGCGGCAAGAGTATCAAAGTTTAATCTTCCCGAAATTTGGTTCTGCGTGGGTTGAGGATCGCTCGGCAATGGGAATTCGAGTTCTGCATCGCCTTGCTCGTTGGTGATTAATATACTAAGGTCGCTACGTGGAATGTAGAAACGGACTATCTTGCTCATCATATTGTTAGCATTGTCCTGGTCGGCTTCGACATGGATTTCAATACGGTAGCGTGGAGTTACGTTGTTTTCCATATGTGTAAAGCGTCTGGGAATTATATAAGCAGGCACGCTGCCTTGCAAATCGCCGAATGTCTTTGGATTGAATTCTTTGAGTTTGCCATCAGCCATGTTGTATAGCACTTCGATGGTTTCTGTTTGAGGTATGTTGAACATAACTGTATCAGCTATTTCAGCATTTGCTTCACCAGATGGGAAGGTGCCGTCGGCGCGCTCGCGGAATATGTAGATATAGCTCTTATGACCTGTTAAGTCAAGATTGCCATTGTTGCGGATTCTTGCCATAACTTCAATTGGTGATTTTGCCATAATGTATTCGGCATCGTCGTAAAATGTATTTGCAAGATATGCGCCTGGCTTGGGAATGTTCATAACTTCAACGTCAGTAATAAACATTCTTCCATTGAACTCAAAAGCACCAATATCATAGCGTTGACCTGCTGGACCTCTAACATTATTATCAATATCATATTCAACATCAACCAAGCGTTGTCCGCGATTGTTGAGTATAGAACCTAAAGGCGGTTGAGGAGCAAGGTTGATTCTCAGTTTTTGGTTCGGCTCTACACCTGTATAAATGAAATCGTCGGTAAAGTCGCCAAAGACGGAGTTCATATCAGAATTTGTCCAACTCTGCCACTGATTAAGCGACGCATACATTGCGTTTGATGTTGTGGCGGCACCATCTAATATATTGAAGTTATCATCTACTTCGACAAACCTGTAAACTGCTGCCCCGACTTTTGAGGGATAGTAGAAAGCATTGTAATCGCTCATCAAACCACCTTCTTTTGGCAACTTGCCTTCGTAGAACATACAAGCATAAGCAGGGCTGATTTCTCCTGCATCTACGTCTAACAGAGCAACAGCATTGTTTTTAACCACTGCACTAGCACTAGCTTGCACACCAATACCAACAATCATTCCTGCTGTCGTCAAGCCATCATCATTCATCAAAACTGTATTGTTTACGATTTTATCGCCACGTGTCAGGTAATCTGTTACGCTTGGTCTAAGTTGATTGAGCAAGGGATCACCGGTGTTCATTGCCAACTGGGTAAATAAACGGATACCAGCGCGGCTACCTTGAGGATTGGTCGTGTTGACATTCCAGACTACGTTATTTCTAATGATCATATTTTCGGCTATTTCGGGATATGTTACAACGCCACCAATAGGATTCTGGAAGCTAATCTGAGCTTGCTCTACCTTAATGCCATAGCTCATCGAATTACTATAGATGCGGCTAATTTCGTTACCGTCAATAACAAGCCCAATATTGTTATAGCCAAGCCAGCCACCTTCTTTGTCGCCACCGGCAATAATACCTGCTGCATCGGCTCCACAAGTACCTGTTACATTATAAATAAGGTTTTTAGATATCGTTGAGTTCTGTTCATAACCCACGAATATACCTGCGCGAGTTACATCGTGAATAATATTATTTTGGTAAGTATTGTTAAAATTATAATATCTATTATATTTTGCATGTCCTTGGCGGAACAACACGCCACTACCAAGAGAAACGATACCGTAGCCAAAACCGCTGATTTCGTTGTTTTCTATTCTGTTCTTTGTATTGAAGAGGGTATCAAGATTATAAGGATTTGCCTTGTTTTGGTCTTGAGGCACTTTGCTCCTTAATAAGATACCTGTTGTATATGCTTTTACTAATGACTGAGTAGAGCGGTTGTCTGCTTCATATTCAAAAGATGAAGTGCCTGCGTTGAACATATAGTTTGGAAGATCGCACAAACCACTTGGGTTAGCATCTTCGATTAGAACATTCTTAATCGTAATATTAGAAGTTCCTTGAGCGAGATAGAAAGCTGTTCTAAATTTTGCATTTACGTTGTCCGTAACGAATTTCAAACTCTTGATACTTCCACCGTCGAAAATTATATAACCTGGGGAGTTTGCAAATTCTTTTTTCTTGCTTTCACGAACCACGTGTATAGGGGCATAAGCATTGCTTGGGGTAACAGTCTGACCAAACATAAAGCCGATACCGCTACCACCGACAAGATGTATCTCGACACCACCACGCATAGTGGACCTATTGGTCGCAGGGCGGAATGTTATGGTGTTTTTCTCGTTCAGACCAACAATGTTAGAACGCATATCAACTGATGGGTCCTCATTGTTGAAGCTAATACCAGCTTCATAATAGGAGTCAGTAAATTCGAAATACACTGGTCCGGTCATACCTTCAAGATATAAATCATCGATAGCGTCTTGAATAGTAACATAGTTTCTATCAGCATCCTCAAAGCGTCTTCCAATGGTATAGACACCCTGCATAGCCGATGTTACCGAGAAACTCGAGCATACTGTATTATTATCTTTTACCGGGTCGTCGGGCGAATTGGTAGTGAAGCAAACTGTATATTCACCCATTTTCGGAGGAACAAAGTCGTCAGGCATGCGTACATAAACTGTATTATATTTACCTGAAGGTATGTCTTGAATTATAACATTTGAAGAATAAATAACATTGTCATTTTCGTCTTTGATTTCCATAGTGGCCGGCACGTCAGACATATCGCTAACGCCGTTGTTGCCAACTTTTACCATTGGACGGATCGGACGACCTACATAAATGGTGCCAGCTGGATCGATAATCTCCAATGGTTCGGCATCTACTTCGTGTGCCACGTTGAAGCAATAAGTGCTCCCCTGACGTGGTGCATAGTTGTTTATTTCTGCATCGTCGTTAGCACCAATTAAATCAACATAGAACTGAAGACAGAAATCGCCAACTTCGCGGGGGCGGAAGTTAGTAAACTCTATTTGTGCAAATTGCCCCGTTTTTAGTGGGCTGGCATTGTTGTACCACTCAACTTGCTCCTCGTTAACAGGGTTTCCTTTAGAATCGGTCATTGTCATATATGCAATAAAGTGATCAACATCGTTCAAACCAATATTTGTAATTTTAAGTTTAATAGGAATCTGACCGCTCGAAAGAGGATATTTGCGATCTTGATTAGATTTTGGTGATTCGATGAGGGTTATTGCCAAATCGTTTGTCAATGCAATAATAAACTTGCTATCGATTGACTGGTAATAGCTTGCCTCTGGCATTTGCAATTCGCCTTCGATAATGTATTCACCACCGGGGATTTCATCTTGGCGGGATTTCAAATCGAGGTCCCCTGTATTATTTGGGGATATTTTTGCACCTGGCAGGCTGGCATCAGATTCAGTAAAATAGCTCCAGCCATTTGCTGTAATGGGCACTGAATAATTTGTATTGGTGCCTTCGACAGTAGCACGATAAAGAATTTGATAATCGGGTGATGATTTCGGTAGAGGTCCAGAAATCTGATAAGTCATAAAAACGCCATCTCCACCTTGATAGTTTTCAGTCAAGAACCCTGGTTTATGTGGGGTTTTGCCGTCGTAAACGTTACCTCTTTCGAGAATAGCTCCTGATCTTGGGTTCAAAGCAGTTACGCTGGGGTAGGCAGTTATTTGCAGTGTTAAGTTTGGTTTATAAAGATTTGCATGTTCGTTTTTGTAAAGTGTTCCCCAAGTCGGAGTATCGTTTGAGTAAGTACCGTTATGGTCTCTTAACGCTTGAACATCTTCTTTATTATTGGAAAAACAACCTTGATGCTGATAATCTGCCTTGGGTATGATATTGATAAACCTGTTGTTTGCCATGTTATTATCATCGTAACCGTTACCACCGAAGCAGTTAAGCCCCCTATAATAGTAATATTGCTTATAATATTCGTCTGTTACTATGAACCATCCAGAAACATCAATGTCACTACCGTAAACGATTTCTGCAATGTTAGAAGTTTCGTACAAGCGGATTTGGAATCTAAATGGTTTACCATAATTACCAAAATACACATAGACGCCATCCCAATCAAAAACAGCCACGCGATTGGGAGAACTTCCAATAACGCCATATTTTTTGGTACCAGGATAAGGTCCGGTGTAATACCATTGGAAAGCTGTTATTTGATTGCGCTTGTCATGTGCGCGTGAATAGTAATACTGCGAATAATTTGTATATGGTGCAAGACCAAGATATCCAGCATCAGCAAAGAACACATATTTGTTTGGCTGCCCATCGAAATAGAAGACAAAAGGCAAATCAATCTGCGGATACTGATAATAGCTGCTTCCAGACCAATAATAGTTGTAGCTGCCTAGAGGCTCGTAGGTGCCTTGAAACGACTTGTAGGTCATTTCCAACAAAGGAAGCGCCTGCGACTTTGCCGGAGCATAGCTAAGGCCAAGCATTATTGCTGCTGCAAGCAAAACGAGTAGAGATTTTTTGGAATACATAAAACCCTCATATTAAGTGATTAAATAATGAATTAAAGATTAAAACTACTTATTTTAGTACGTTTTTTAATAAATTATTATAGTAATGTTACATAGTTTCAAAGCAATAACACAAGTAAGACTGAAAAGTTACAAAAAAATTTAATTTTTAAGTATAACCAAGAAAAATAAATACAATTAGTTAAACTAAATAATGTTTTTCTATAAAAACTAATAAATATTATAATTATTAATACTTATTTCCTTTATTAGTAATTAAGAAGGATTTGTCAGGTAAAAACTGATTTGATTTGTTTTGTGATATTTGAACTAAAGAAAAATACTTTGTTTGATTGATTTTTATATATACTTTCTGGGCAAGAAAAATGATTTCACTGATGAATATCGCCGAAAGCAAGCAAAATAAAAGTTCAGCTGTATATCTATATCTCGCCATTCCCCAGAAGATAACAGCATAGCCGAGCCAATTCATAAAAATAATGCCAAGCAGTAAAACAGTTGTCTTTAAGGGATAACGAATAAGAAACAACAACGCAGCTGCTGAAAAAACAAGTAGTAAATAATAAAACCTGACAGATTTCATCAACAAGCTCATAAGGCTGTCATCTGATACAATTTGACTTGCTTTATTTGCCAGTGTACTACATCTTAAACTATAATCTCCGGGCCACAAATAAAGCAAATATGTAGCATTGCGAACATCGCTTAATAATTTATTAATGCTTGCCTTCTTAATGTAATCCATTCCGGCTTTTAATCCATTTTTATTTACAGCCATGTTATTGATACCAAGGAATTCACTTCTGGAATTTCTTTCATGCCAACCGTACTGATGGCTATTATGGGCATAATAAAAGTTCAAACCGGTTGTTGTTGACAGACCGGAACCGGCTCCTACAACAATTTGATTACGGATATACCATGGACCAACAGTTATAATCATTGCAAGTACAACAACAACAAGCCTCGATAAGATTTTTTTCTTATCACCGCCATTTATAAGAATTAGCAGCAAAAATACAGGAAGATAAAACATACCTTCGCCGCGAGTAAGCATTGTCAATCCATAAACAATTCCGGCAAGAAATTGCTTGAAAACAGATTGACTAAAATTTTTTTCATATATTAAAATTAAAGCACATAATAGCAAAAGTAAAAAAAGATGCTCCGAAGCGAGTACTGTCGAATACATAATAAAAACAGGATGAAACGATGTAAACAGCGCGGCTAAAATTGATATTAGCTTCGAATAGCTCAAGCGATAGGCAAGAATTCCAACCAGAAAAGCGGTCAAAGATGATAAAACAACGCTTAAAAAGCTCAGCCAGGCAATAGAACCACTAAAAAGCATAGCAATAGCAAGAAAAACGGGATATAATGGGAGACGATAAGCAGTATGTTCCGGATAGCCAAATTGAAAATGCTTTAGTAGATTCTCAGCAAGTAGCCGATACTCTTCGAAATCGGCATAAGGGAAGGTATCTACGTAACTATACCATATTAAACGCAAAACTAACCCAACGAAGACTATGGCTAGCAACCAAACATTTTTTGCTGACCACTGTTTTACTCTTTGAAACGCTATGGTTTTCATTCGTAATTCTGTTTGTAATTAGTAAATATGTCATTAGTTTACTATAATAATCTGAAATTTGGAAATTGATTTGACGATTGATATTTAAAATTATTTCTTTAGATTTTATGCCGAATTGAGATATTTTTTTAAACTCCGGAAGCTAGTCTGTAGCAATCCTTTAGAACTCTGATAATTACTAACTTTTGGCAGGTAAACTTTCTGAATTGATTACATAATGTAGGGTCTTGCTGTTCATTTCAAAGGCACACAAATAGCCGGGATAATAGTACTGACCATGATAAACACAGCCGCCATCAACAGGAATGTGATTATTATTTAATTTGCTTATAATTGTGCTAAGAATTTGTGGAGTATGACCTGCTATCACTCGCTTTCCATCAGTTTTCTGCAGGTTTATTTCTTCGCTGCGTGTCCAAAGAATCGAATCTTTGTCATTCAGAGGGTTTTCTACCTCGCAGTTGAGACCGGCATGCACAATAATATATTCGTCTAAAACCAGTGCAAGAGGCATTGATAAAAAGAAATCAACATATTTGTCGTCTAATTCGTTAATGTGTGAAATGTTAAAACTCCGCAAAGTGCTTTTAGCTCCATTCTTTTGCCAAGCTTTATACTTTTTTTCAGATTTAAACGACCGCATTAGCATATATTCGTGATTTCCCATTACTGATTGAATATTGTAGCCATCAACCTTGAGATCAATTATTCTATCAATAACTCCCTTGCTGTCTGGTCCACGGTCTATTAAGTCGCCAACAAAATAAATGATGTCATCAAAACCAATTTTTAGTTTTTCGAACAACAGTTTATCGAGTGTTTTATTACATCCGTGGACATCACCGACAACAAATCTTCTTTTTTCAGCCATAGCTCATCTCAAAACAATTTTAATATCTTCGACTTTCCATCTTGGCTTGATAGATACTTCTTTGTCGATTTTAGTAAAATTTTCCGAAGGTTCATAAGGAAACACATTTCCGAAATCATATAAACTGTTTCTATTCGTATCGCAGAAAATCTCAACAGAATAGTCGCCTTCGGGCAATTCATCGAAGTTCCAATTGCCTGCACTATCCACCTTTGTAGTAAATTCAATTTTTTTAAGTTTTGAGATAAAAACTACATAGTAATCTCCTCCGCAATTTGCTGAATCAATCAGAATGCCGGCTGCAGAGCCGAAATCGCGAATGTCCATTGTCTTGAAATGAAAATTATATGTAGTGTCTTTTGCTTGTCCCCCAGTATAACTCTCCAAGCCTTTTGTTGATAATTCGATGGCGAACCAAGAGTCTGAAAGAAGGCGGGCAACAGGCTTTAATATAAAATAATTATCCGCTTTTTTAATAATTTCGAACTCTTTCGCAGTAGAATCTGCCAAATTATAAAGCCGGAGATTATTTTTTAAATCGCTTTTAATGCCTGTATTAAATTGAAAAGCAAATTCCTTGTCGAGATGCACCTGCTTTGTAGAATCTTTTAATGGGACTCCAAGTAAATATGGTTGGATCTCTTTTTTCCCACTGTCCGGTTTAAAATATGCGGTATTTGCTGTATCCGGCACTTCGTTGCCACTACTGTCCAAAATCGCTAGACCATCTTTAGCCAAGGCAGTAAGCCGATAAGTCCTTGAAGTATCTAACAATTCTGACGATATTATTTCCACATTTGTCTTTGTGCCTGGTTTTAGATAGCAAGAAGCAATATCAACTGCTTTTCTGGAGGCAGAATCTTCAAGCAGAAAACTCGAACTCCGAATGGAGAAGGTATCCAAGTTTTTACTAAAAATACCTGAAATTACATTGCCTGATTTGGCATCTGCCTCAAAAAGCATCGGTGATGACTTGTCCAAAGCATCACGAATTTTTAGTTTAATCTTAGGTATGCTATCATATTTCACAAAAACATCTGAAAGGCAAGTGCCATATCCGTCAATACCCTCGTCATAAACACCATCTTTAAATTGATCGCGAACTGCAATAACACGATACCAACCGTCTTTCAGGGCATTAAAGCAAAATTTTCCATTTGTGCCTGCCTGTGTTATGTAGGGCGCTTTGGTCTTCGATGGATTAAGCGTATCGCGGTCAATACCATCGAGGTAATAAGCGAAAACATATATTCCTTGAGGCTTTTCATCATATAGAATGCCTTCTACAGAGCCGCTATCAATGGTACTTCCTGTGGAAAATATTAGGTTATATGCCTCCTCCGGCTTGTTTTTATCGAAATAATCGTTGCAATCTGTTCCAATAGTTAGAGAATATGTGGTATTTTCGCTTAACTCTGATAAAAACTTGATAGTTAGTTCCTTGCCACTCCAGTTGTATGCAAGATCGGCACTCGGCGAAATAAAGACATTGTCCACAACTGAACTTTTATCCATATATTTATTAAATTGAAGCGAAATCTCATCGACGGAGAAATTCACTGTCCGGTTTGCCGGTTCGCTTTGTAATACTCTGGGAGCCAAAGTGCTAGGCGGGCCCCCCGAAGGGGGCAATGTATTCGCACATCCTGCCAATAAAACATAAGCAAGTAAAAAAGAGTATTTAATGATTTCTAACTTCATTATTTAATAAATGTTCCATCTTCTAGCTCCAGGAATGCCTTATCAAGCTCCTGTCGCGTGTTCATTACTATCGGACCGCCCCAGGAAATCGGTTCATTTAATGGTTTTCCTGAGATTGCTAAAAACCTTGTTGGCAAATCTAATGTTTTTATATGAAATTGTTCTCCTTTATCAAATAAAATAACATTTTTTACTGAAATTTTATGCTCGTAATCCTTAGCAACAAACGCTTCACCTTGCACAACGTATATAAACAATGTGTTTTCTGCCTCAGTTTCTAATGTCCATTCGCTCGAACTGTTCAATTCAACATCTAAATACAAAGCATTAACATATTTACCTTCGAAAGCGCCACGGAATCCTTTATAATTGCCAGCAATAATACGCACATTTGCATTTTGTTCATTAATGATTGGTATATCCTCCCTGGAAATTGGACCATAAGCGGGCAAAACCATTTTATGCTTTGCAGGCAGATTTATCCAAAGTTGTGCACCAAGTAATCCATCAGTAGCTAAAGGCATTTCTTGATGAATAATGCCAGAGCCGGCAGTCATCCATTGGCAATCACCTGCTAGAATATTATCTTTATTTCCCATACTGTCGCTATGCTCGATGTTCCCATCAATTAAATAAGTAACTGTTTCTATTCCCCTGTGAGGATGCCATGGGAAACCTTTGATATAATCTGCTGGATTTGTCGAACCAAAAGCATCAAATAGCAAAAATGGATCGAAATCTTTTGTATCATTATAGCCAAATATTCTAATGAGCTTTACTCCAGCTCCATCTATTGCAGGCTTTCCCGCCACAATTCTCTTAATTTTTCTTATTGTATCGTACATATATTTACTCCTCCAAATTAATAAAACAAAAATATTATTTATGAATAGTAATTAAATCAATACTATCTAATAAAAAAATTAACGTCGATTAAAAAATTAAATTTTAAATGATGAGAATAAATGGGATCCTCTTTAAAGATTATGAGATGGGCTCCACCTCAAAGCTTGAATCCCTTTTTTTATATCAAGAGTTGTTTTTAATTTACTTTTTTTAGTATCTTTGTAGAGAATTGGTTAAATATATTAATAAGAGGATAAGTGAATATGGAAGATTTTATTTTGACTTTACGAAATGAATTAAAAGAAAATTCAGACGAGAAAACGCGTCAAAGTAGCCAGCGTTTTTTTAAAGAAACAATAAAAGTGTATGGTTTAAAATCTTCAGATGTAAGGAAAATAAGCAAAAAGTATTTCAAGGAAATAAAAGAGAAACCGAAAGAAGAGATATTTGCTTTATCTGAAGAATTATGGAAATCTGGCATTTTAGAAGAGACATTTATTGCTTGCGATTGGACTTATTCATTACATAAAGATTTCACTGTGAATGATTTTGAAACATTCGAAAGATGGATAAAAACATATATAAATAACTGGGCATCGTGCGATACCTTTTGTAACCACACAATGGGTAGTTTCATCGACAAATACCCTGAATATATCGAAAAATTAAAAGACTTTGCTAAATCGAACAATCGATGGGTTCGGCGTACGGCAGCAGTTAGTTTGATTATTCCAGCGAGGGAAGGACGATATTTAAAAGAAATTTTCGAGATTGCAGATATTTTGCTCCTTGATAAAGATGATATGGTGCAAAAAGGCTATGGCTGGATGCTCAAAGAAGCAAGCAAGCCATATCAAAAAGAAATTTTTGATTTTGTTGTGAGCAATAAAAAAATAATGCCAAGAACTGCACTTAGATACGCCATAGAAAAAATGCCAAAGGAATTAAAACAAAATGCTATGAAAAAATAAAGATTGCCCTATTGTGAAACTTTTTTAGCATTTTATGCGTAACAATCAACAGGAATTCAATAGTTTGCAAATAATATTCAAAAAAAATGGAGAAAATATGAGAAAAATTAAACTGTCTTTAATACTTTTTTTGGCGATAGTATCTTGTTCATTAGCCCAACAAAAAAGTTTTATGAGCTATTACGAGATGCGCGACTTCTATCAGGCATCGCCAGGAGCCTTTAAATTTGGGCTTTACGGCTATCAAAATCCTGCAATAACATCATATCTCCACGATGCCGATGTATTGCTTTCCTTATCGGACAATGGAAATAGCTTTGGTAATTTTGACCGTTGGGGCATTTTTACAGGTTCGCAAAATAGCGGTTTTGGATTGATTCACGACACAAGAGACGGCAAAAGTGTAACAGATTACCGCTTATCATTTGCAATGGGCAGCAGAGTTTTTAGCTTAGGCGTGGGGTATGGCTTTACCGAAGGTGACAAATCAGCATTTGATAGGAGCAACATCATTATTATAGGTGCTTTATACAGACCAATACCTCAGTTGTCTCTGGGGCTAACTCAGACATGGGCAATTGACAACAACGACGGCGAAACCGTTGCAGAAATCGCTGTAAGGCCAATCGGTACTCTACCAATTTCTCTTTTTGCTGATATGGCTATCTTTGATGACCAAAATCTAAAAAATGCCCGCTGGAGCGTTGGCGCTTCTCTCGAATTACTCGATGGCATTCGTGTAAACGGCAGATATTATGAAGATAAACGTTTTTCTGCCGGTTTAGATATAAGTTTTGGCACTTATGGTTTAAGCTCTAATTCACAATTCGATACAGATCAAAAGAATGATTTTAATATGATTTCTTATCGAGCTGGCGCCATCGACAGGACAATATTCGACAATCTTGTGCCAACAAAGCAATTTCTGACGTTAGATTTGAAAGGAGATCTCAAATATCAAAGATATCAATGGTTCGACGATGGCAGAACACTCTTCGGCTTGTTGCAAAAGCTCGATAGAATTAAAAAAGATGACAATGTCGAAGGGCTTGTAATCAATATTTCAGGAATGAACATCAATATGGAAATGCTTTGGGAAATACGCGAAAAGTTGACAGAGCTTAAGCAAGCCGGCAAGAAAATAATTATTTTTGCTGACAATATGCAAATAAGCCAATATCATTTCGCAAGTGTCGCCGATGAGATCGTTTTAGATGAATTTGGAACGATTTCGATTGAGGGATACAGTATGGCAAGAAGCTACTACAAAAAAATGTTCGACAAAATCAATGTCGGTTTCGAAGAAATACGTTTATTCAAATATAAATCTGCAGCAGAAAGCTTTTCAAGAGAAGAAATGAGCGAAGGCGATCGCGAGCAGCGCCAGGCATTGGTCGATGGCTGGTATGACATTAGCAAAAACGAAATAATGACTTCGCGCGGTTTTAATTCCGAAACTTTTGACAATCTTGTTAATAACAACATAATTTATACTTACAAAAATGCAAAAGAAAACAATTTGGTCGATAGGCAGGGCAGATGGACTAATTTAAAAGACATAATGAAAGACATCGAAGGAAGCAAAGTTAGCTTAAAAAGTTTTGATAGCTATGAAACCAAACCGAAACCTTTCGACGACCGTTGGAGCAAACCACAAAATCAGATTGCAATAGTCTATGCCATCGGTGAATGTGCTATGGAAAGCGGCATAAAAGCCCGACAGCTTTCAAAAGACCTAGAAGCTGTGATGAAAGACAATTCTATAGCTGCTGTCGTATTACGCATTGATTCTCCCGGCGGAGACGCAATGGCATCGGACTATATCGCCGATATTTTAAGAAAATACAAAGGAAAAAAGCCAATCATTATCTCACAAGGGATGCTTGCCGCTTCGGGAGGATATTGGCTTAGCATGGACGGAGATAAAATCGTAGCTGCTCCGATGACAATAACCGGCTCAATCGGAGTTATTTCTGGAATGATTTACGACAAGGGCTTGGCTGAAGATCTTGGCATTACAACTTCTCTCGTGAAAAAAGGTGAGCATTCCGATCTCGGACAGACTTGGCAATTGCCCCTAATCGGTCTGGGTTTGCCCTCAAGAAATTATACAGCGGAAGAGCTAAAACAGGTAAAATCAGCAATTTCTGATATGTATGATGATTTTGTTTCTAAAGTTGCCTCAGGCAGGAAAATGGACGTGGATAAAGTTCGTGAAATTGCCCAAGGCAGGGTCTGGACAGGTATTGCCGGCAGCAAGATAGGACTTGTCGATAAAATCGGCAGCTTATGGACAGCAATAGAACTAGCAAAGGAAGCGGCAGGCATCAAAAAAGATGATGATTGCGCTTTCTCGTCTTATCCCGAGCCAGAATTGTTCGACTTTAGCAGCTTTGCCAGTGGTATGCTTAATCTGCAAACTATCGATATAGGAAAAGATATGAAAACGATATTATTCCGGGCAAAATACAACGGCATTCCAATGCCAATTCTTGAAATGGATTATATGGAATATACAGTCGAGCCAGATTTTAAATAAATAATACAGCTACTTTGTTTCATTTTCATTTTCTTTTCCGGGGTTATTTTCAACAAAGATCGTTCTGGTTGGGAGTGCAAAATGCACTCCCAAATTTTGTGCTAACTGTATAATATTATTAATAACTTCGTGCCGTGCTTTAAGTTCGGTAGTCTGATCGGGAACTTCAAAAAAGATATTAAAGAGTATGTTTAAAGAAGATTCGCCAAACGAATTAAGATGAACTTGATATGTATCTTTCCTTGTCTTTGGATGCTGTTCCACAATTTGCCTTAAACCATCAACAAATTCATCGATTAATTTGGGATCTGTATCGTAAGTTATCGAAATATTAGTTGTATATCTCCTATATTTGCGTCTTCCCATATTGTCGATGGTTGAATCAGCGAGTTTGCCATTTGGTACTGAGATCAAAGAATTGTTTGCTGTCCTGATCCGCGTGGAACGGACACCAACCTCCTCGACAGCGCCTTCGCCATCGGCAAACACAATCCAATCGCCAACCTCAAATGGTTTATCAATAAATATCGTAACAGAGCCAAAAAGATTTTTCACCGTATCCTGTGCAGCAAGAGCTATCGCCAAGCCACCTATGGAAACTCCCGCAATTAATGGGGTGATATCTACATTGAGAGATTTCAGAATATATATGGCACCAATAAGAACCACAAATATCTTGACTATCTTGCGACCCAAAGGAATTAAACTATTATCTAACTTTGTTCCTGTTATTTCCGCAATTTTGTTAATAATATCACCAAATAAATTTATTGATTTATATACAATGTAAGTAATGAAAAAAGGGATCAAGGCAATTAAGACTGACATAAAAATTTTATTCAAATGAGCAGGAATGTCAAGAATCGGCAGGTAGTTTAAAAGCAAAATAGTAATTGAAAGCATGCTTATTGGCTTGGATATTGGTTTCATCATTTGAGTAGTAATTTTTTTTAACCGAGTCCTTGAAATTACTTTTTTCAAAATAATTTCAAAAATCCAGGCAAAAAACCTGTAAAGGATAAATGATGCTATTAGATAAACAATAAGTGCTGTATATTTCCAGATTTTCATTCCAAATAATTGTTCTCTCGCAAAAAGCGGCAATTGCTTTTCAAAACCACTTAATGCAGAAGGATTGGATTTTACATACTGTTTCAAAGTATGATCATCTAAATCAACTACATCCGATTTGTTAGCCGCAATGTCAGATTGATATTTTACTTTCTGAAACTTCTGAGATTGATGATTTTGAATTTGATCTACTGTTCCCAAACGAGATTGTATGATTGCATCATTTTCGCTTTTCGCCATCAAAAATAACCCGAAGCTAATCAAGCAGAAAACTATTATTACAAACGGTTTATAGAATATCAAGATGTTTCGAGGAATTTTCATAAATCAACCTGATTAATAAACAATAATACTATTAGTTTTACTTCCCAAAAATACGTTTTTTTATATAGAAGTAAAAATATTTCACTTTTTTTTAATATTTTATTGCTATCTGTCTATCTTTTTATTAAATTTAATATTTGTTATTTGGCAAATTCTTTGGTAGAAAAATGGCATTAGAAAAAGACACTATTATTGCAGTTGCAAAGCAAAAAGTTCCTGAATTGGAAGCGTTAGAGCATCGAAATCAATTAACTTTAAAGATTCCTGTTGATAAATTAAAAGATTTATGCTTGGAGCTAAAGCAAAACGAAGCTACAAGTTTCGATATGCTGATTGATATAACAGCTATCGATTGGAATAGGAGCAAAGAACGCTTCGAGACAGTTTATATGCTCTATTCGAACAAATATAAATCGCGAATCCGCCTGAAATGTGCCCTCGAGGGCGATTTTCCCGTTTGTCCATCAATAACATCAATTTGGGAGTCTGCTAATTGGTATGAACGTGAAACTTACGATATGTACGGAATAAAGTTCGAAGGACATCCCAATCTACGCCGCTTTTATATGCCCGAAGACTTTAAGGACCCCGAAACGGGCGACCCTTTATACCCTCTTCGCAAAGAATTTCCTTTGATGGGTATTCCTTATTCTCTACCTATGCCACCATTTCCAGAAAAATTTGGCAAAACAATTGAGTAATTGATAATTTGTTAATCAACTAAATGGAAAATCTACCAAAATTAGCTATTGTTGGCTATGGTGCTATGGGCAGAGCAATAGAAACTCTTGCCAAAGAACAAGCCTTCGTCATTTCAAATATATTTGACATTGATAGCAAGCTAAATTCCGCTGAGAACTACGATTTCGATGTTGCCATCGAGTTTACTGCACCCGACCAGGTAATTGAAAATATAAAGAGTATTGCTAAACTACATAAGAACATTGTCGTAGGCACAACAGGCTGGCTCGACAAGCTCGACGAGGTAAGAAAAATTGTCAGTGAGGCAGGAATCGGGCTTGTATATAGCACTAATTTTTCTATCGGTATGCAGATGTTTTTCAGGATTGTCAGAAATGCAGCAGCATTAATGAATAAAACAGACGGTTACGATATTATGCTTAACGAGATGCACCACCATCGAAAAAAAGACAGCCCTAGTGGCTCCGCAAAAACACTTGCTAATATCATTTTAGAAGAAGTTGATACAAAAACCACCATACTCGACGATACAGCCCGCTCACAAATTGGTAAAGAAATGCTTCACCTTACTTCAACTCGTGGTGGTGAGATTTTCGGCAAGCATAGTATTTACATCGACTCTCTTGCTGATACCATCGAATTGAAACATAATGCAAAAAACAGATACGGGTTTGCCACTGGCGCCCTGCAAGCAGCAAAATGGATTTTTGCGAAAAAAGGAATTTACGATTTTTCCGACTATTTAGAGCTTATGTGGAAATAGATTAACCCATCGAAAGCCAGCGCAATGCAGGCACAGCCTGACCAAGATAATAAAATGCAAACGATGAACCAAGCCATAGAACAAATATTGCTATTATATACTTTACTGTATTGCGGGCTTGGAACATATTGGCTAAAGCAATACTGAGAACTACATAATACCATATCTTAAAAGGATCGAGTTTCGCAAACAAAAAGCCATTAAAACTCATTAGATCTGCGCCAGTAATCGAAGCCAAATTTGTGTTCATAAGCGATTCACTACCTAATGAGATAATGATAGCCACGATGGATTGAAGAGCAATTATGTAAAGTGTCAAGCCACAGGCACTCATAGCTTGCTGGTATCCACCAATGCCACGCAAAGCATAGCGGGCTAACAAAAAATATATCGTTGTGAAAAAGAAAAAGCTAAGAAATCCAAAAATAGCAATGCCAATCCATTGAAAAATTTTCGTCGAATCCTTTTGTTTTTCGATGTTGTCATTCATTATGGAATATTGGGTAGCAGCTTGCTCTTTTGTCATTTTTCCGCTTTCGACTGCTTCATTCAGCGACTGCTCTGCCATCTTCATTTGCATTGCTGATGCTTCAGCTAGAATTTTCGGATTGCCCATTAATAGAAAGCTCGAAACAATTTGCACAATAATTAACAAAACAACAGGAAACAACCAATCGCTTTGTCTAGGCTTGTGCAAAGATATAGAATCAAATGTTTTACCTGGAGAAGAAAAAACGCCAATAACTTTATCGACTATTCCTATTTCTTCGGTTTCTTCAGGCTCTTCTGATTTTTCGAGTTCTTCTGCAAAATCATAATTCTCGATGGGCTTGTTCTTTTCTTCATTTTCAGTTGGGTAATTGTTTTCTTCCATTAATATAGCTCCTTAAATATTAAAAAAAACAACCATTATTGATATTACGGACAAGTGTTGTATTTGTTACTGTTTATTCTCTCTGTTATGACTATTATTGCCGGTGCAATGGCTAGAAGAATTATTCCATCTCTCATTGTAAACTGAGCTGTCAATATGTTTGAAGCAAAAAGAACAAACAGGGAAAGAAATGCAGCCAAATTCATCCTTAGCGAGTAGATATCTCTAAATCTATGTAAATTAACAGCACTTCGATAAAAATAATATATTATCCAGAAAAAGAATATCGATGCTAAAGGAAACCCAAGACGATAAATAATATAAAAATAGCCATTATGCATAAAACTCGTAGTTACACTATGATGATAAACCGGGCTGTTGTAAGTGAATTCTGCAGCCAGTCCATTGCCTGCAATTGGATTTTGAGCAATTTTCTGCCTAAAGGACTTTGCCTCACTGATTCTGTCTAAAAGCGAGACATCTTTCATTCCTTTGGTCGAAGAAGAAAGACGTTCTTCAGCTATTTTATAAAAGAACATCGTTCGTTCTTTGAAGAAGAAGTTTAATATTAATGCTGTTAGAATAGTGATTATTATTGTCGCAAATAAAATTTTTAATCTGTTTCTGCGCGGCAAAGCAATAAACATAATAAGTAAGCCAACAGCAAAAGCAACCCAATAAGTGCGTGCAAAAGACACAATAGACGCCCCGGTGGAAATCATTCCGACAGCAAGAAAGAGCATAGCTTGCCCTGCTTTCTTTTCGGTTACCGCAAACAAAATCCCGCCCAAGCCACCGGTGACAAATAATGCTAGATTTATTCTGGCAGACGATGCCAGCTGGAATGCATACATAGCTTCCCTGATTGTGTCCTTGTAATAAGCATAAAATTTCATACCTGAGACAACAAGAGCCACAAAAGCAAGCAAAATCATTAATATTGAAAGCTCTCGCTTTGTCTTAATATGATGTTTTATTGGAAAATAGAGCAAAATTGGCAAAAGAGAAAGATACTCATTTAGCCATTTTAACATATTAACTCCATTAAAAGCTGCAATAACGGAATTAATCGTTACTCCAAAGAAAAAAAACAAAATTAACCAATCGGCTATGGACTCTACTATTTTTTCCCGAACAATAAATATTTTGTGGACAAACCAAACCATTATTCCTATATCATAAAGAACAGCCGCAATAATTTCTTCCACAGAAATACCTTCACCTGTGGATCCCATATAGACTACAGAAAAAACTATGCATAAATAAACCCATATCAAAGAAGGTTTAATAATTGAGTTAATTGTTGGAATCGCAGCAATATTTTCTGATAACTCAGCGTTCATTGCCACCTTGTTCGATTAGTTGCTCTCTATATCTTCTTCGTAAATTACTCATACCATCGAGCAGAAGTATGAAAAGCACTGCAATCACAAACGAACCCACAGCCGAACCAGCAACAATCAAAGAACGCTTGGGTTCTGCTTTTTTATCGGGTATCTGCGGATAATCCACATAATAAAATGATTTTGTGCGGCGTTGCTCGGCGAGTCTATTTTCTTCGACAATCGGCATCAGAAATGCTTTTAATTGGGTATATGCTTCGAACATGGCAAAAAGCCTTATATATTTAATCCCAATTTCGGGCGCCTCACTAAGAGTAAAGTTACCTGCAAATCCCGGTTTTTGCTCAGCATCATCAAGTTTTTTCTTAACACTTTCCACAATTCTCTTTTGTGATTGCGTATATGGGTCGTTTTCACCGAAACGATTGGCGACCATTTCGTAAACAAGTTCCTGGCGGAGGGCTTCAGCTTTCAGTTCGCTAAGTGCTTTTGCAACGGCACTTGCCTGATCGAGTGGCGAAAATAATTTATTTTTATTAGAAAATGCCTGCAATTCAGATGAAATTGAAGCAAGCATTGAATCTGTCGTGGCAAGGCGTTTCTCGGCATAATCTAAATTGACTTTTGCCTCGTCATAGTATAAATTCAATGTCAATTCATTCGCTTTTTCGACGAAATATACTGCCATATCCCTTGCTTTTTTTCGTTCTTTTGACATAATTGAAACAACAAAATTACCGTCAGCTTCGGAAGAGATAGCCAGACGATTCTCGAGTTCTTCATATATCTTTGAGCGTAGAGTGTCGGGTATATCATACTCTTTCGCAAGCTCGAATTTGTCGATTAGCGAGTCTTTTAAAGTCCTGCTATCGAGGATTACCATATAACTATAACCACTTTCGGTGCCGCTTTTTCCAAGTTTTGTAAGTCCAAAGTTTTTCAGGGCAGAGGATATGTTGCCGAGAGCGCCCTCCATCAATGATTCAGTGCTTTTGGGCGGCACCAGGCTAGCCGTGGATTTATACCAATTTGGCAATAATAAAGAAACGATAATTGATATTATAATACCAATAAGAGTAATTCCAATTATTAAAAATTTTTTCCTGAAAAGTAAAATAATTATTTTCACACTATCAAATGATTGCGTTTCTGTCTTTGATGCCTCTGTGATTTCTTCTTGCATTTTTATAAATAGTTTATTTGGACTTATTTTAAGAAAGCAATATACGAAAAAGAAAAGTTTAATCGAAACAGGGAGTTATAATTATTAAAAATTTTTATAATGCGCTTTATTTTTCAAATCTTCACTTATTGAGTTACTCAACAGTAACACATTTAGCTAAATTTCGTGGCTGGTCAATTTCCCTTCCCAATTCGACAGCAATATAATAAGCGAGAAGCTGCAAAGGAATAACCGTAAGTACAGGAGTAAACATAGGCAAAGTAGGAGGAACATAAATAACGTGATTAGGATTCTTTCTTGGGTCGGAATTACTCATTATGTCTTTGTCGCCTTCAGTTGCTATGGCAATGATGCTCCCCTTTCTGCTAAGCACTTCTTCAATATTCGATTTAATTTTATTGTAAATTTCGTCTTTTGTTGCGATGAAAACAACGGGCATATTCTCGTCAATCAGTGCAATAGGACCGTGCTTCATTTCGGCGGCGGGATAGCCTTCTGCATGAATATAAGAGATTTCTTTTAATTTGAGCGCTCCTTCGAGTGCTGCAGGAAAATTGAAACCTCTGCCAAGATAAAGAAAATTGCGAGCGAGACAATACTCTTTTGCTATAGCTTTAATTTTGTCAGTTTGCTCGAAAATTCTTATAATTTTTTCAGGAATAAGAGCCATTTCTTTTGTTATCAATTTTCCATCTTGCTGCGAAAGCCTCTTCTTTCTGCCGAGCCATATAGCAAGTAGAGCCAAAACAGCAACTTGAGAAGTAAACGCCTTTGTAGAAGCAACTCCAATCTCAGGACCGGCGTGGATATAAACTCCTGCCTCGGTTTCGCGAGCAATAGCGCTTCCAACATTATTAACAATTCCGATGACAGTAGCTCCTTTTTGCTTCGCTTCTTTCACAGCAGCATGAGTATCAGCAGTTTCGCCACTTTGAGAAATAGCTATGACAACATCGTCAGGATATATCACTGTGTTTCGATAGCGAAATTCAGAGGCATACTCGACTTCGACAGGGATTTGAGCAAGATTCTCAATCATATACTCGCCAACGAGAGCGGCATGCCAGGAAGTTCCACATCCAGTTATGATAATTCGTCGTGCATCCCGCAATTTGTCTTCCACTTGAATAAGCCCGCCTAGACGGACATTCCCAAGTTTATCGAGCAAACGCCCTCGAAAAGCATCTTGGAAGGTTAAGGCTTGCTCGTGGATCTCTTTTAACATAAAATGAGGAAAAAGACCTTTTTCGATTTGCTTGATATCGTAATCGATTCTTTCTATTTTGCTTTTTGTTGTTTTGTTGGAAATTGTTTTCGTAATGAAACCGCTTCTCGTGATGATAGCCATTTCATTTTCGGAAATATACACAACTTGCCGTGTGTGATTGATAATAGCAGGTGCATCAGAGGCAACAATATATTCGTTTTTGCCGATGCCAAGAACCATCGGACTCCCCCTGCGAGCGACGATTAATTTATCTGGTTCATACGTAGAAAGGACTACAAGCCCAAACGTTCCATCAACTTCGGAGAGAGCCATCCTGACGGCTAGTTCCAAGTTCTTTACCTCATCGTAAAGCACTCCAATGAAAACAGCAAGCACCTCCGTATCGGTATCTGATTGAAATGTGTGCCCTTTTGCTAAAAGTGCCTTTTTCAGAACAACAAAATTTTCGATAATACCATTATGAATAATTGATATTTTCCCGGAATTATCAGTATGTGGATGGGCGTTAATGTCGTTTGGTTCGCCGTGAGTTGCCCAGCGAGTATGAGCAATACCTATTGTGGAATTTAACTCTTCGTGGTTCACAATATTTTCAAGATTACCTACTTTTCCCTTGCGCTTCAATATTTTTATTTGTTCGTCTTCGATAAGAGCTATTCCTGCAGAATCATATCCACGGTATTCTAAGCACTTTAAACCGGTTATTAATATCGACGATGCTTTTTGATTGCCTATATATCCAACTATTCCACACATATTTCTTCCTTAATAGAGTATTTTATTTAATTTTGTATTAAATTCTAAAAGACAAAAATAATAAATTTTTACAAGAAGAACCTTTAATAAATGCTAAAAGTACATAAATATCCAGCAGTTCGCATTTTAATATTCGCATTGTTTGGCATTACCATTGGTTTATTGATAAATTGGAGCTATCCACTACTTATTTTCCTAATTATTATAATTTTAGCATTGAACACATATTTGTTTTTAAAATCAAATTATTCTTCCACATTTGCAATCTTTTCATTTTCTATTGGCTTACTAATCTCGTTTAACATCAATTATCAACAGTTTGCTTATCCTGATAAAGTAATTAACGAAATACCTGCATTATTCGACGGGAATATAACCAGTGTATTGAAAAAAGATTCATCTAATCTCCGATGTCTCGCAAATGGAAAAATTAGTTCCAAATATCTGCCCGAAATGAACACAACTTTGCTAGTTTCAATATATTCAAAAAATTCAAAAATACCTGATATTTTTGCTGGGTATTCTTTATCTGGTAAGTTATATATCCGCCCACCAAAAAAGAAGCAGTTATTAGATGATTTTTTTGAAGAGCAATATTTGCAGTCATTAGGAGCAAACTGGACGGCAAGAGCTAATTTGCAAAATGTTTCTATCAAAGCAAGAAATGATTTTTTACGTGAATTATTAGAAGTTATTAGAACTTGCATAGCTAACAAGATAAAAATACTTTTTTCAGAAGATACTGCCCCAATTGTTTCTGCCATACTAACAGGAGACCAATCATCAATATCTAGCGAAATTAAACAGCAATTTAGCATGACAGGCATCGCCCACATTCTATCAGTAAGTGGTCTGCATACAGGAGTGATAGGAGGAATAATCTTTCTTTTTACAAGCTATTTCCGTAGCAGAGGACTTCGAATGATATTGTTTGGAGTGCTTATGCTTTCTTTTATTATATTTATAGGCGCTCCAGCTTCAGCAGTCAGGGCAGGTATTATTTGCTTTGCTATTGTGTTTGCATGGTATATCCAACGAAAATACGAGCTAATCAATTTATTGGCATTAGCGGCATTATTAATGCTTATTTTCCAATCGAATTGGCTTTTTTCGATTGGTTTTCAATTATCTTATCTATCATTTGCCGGGATTGTTCTTTTCAACAATTTGATATTGACCTTTTTCAAACGATTTTTCAAAAGTGAAAATCCACTGATTCTTTATATATTAAGTTCAATATCTGTTACATTGGCGGCATCTATTACCGTAACAGCACTTGTCGCCTACTATTTCAACATCTTTTCGTTAATTTCTCCCTTTATTAATTTATTTGCTGTCCCTGCCATTAGTTTGGCTTTAATCTATTCGCTTGTTAGTGTTATTTTATCTTTTATTTTTACGCCAATTGCTGAAATTTTTGCACGAGCAGATGTTTTAATTAAAATTATATTTTCTATAAATGAGTATGGCATATCAATATCCGGTAGTTATTTTTCTGGCAGAATGGCTTTCGTTACTGCTATTCTTTTTTCAATAGCTTCAATTTATATATTTTACTCAAAAACAAAAAGACAAGCTTATTTTAGAATTGTTTCATCGATTTCCATTGGATTACTTTTCTTTTTTATTTTTAGCGATCCCGATCATAGAATCTTGGTATTGCCTAGGGAAAAAACGGTGGTCATTATGCTTCCACCACAAAATAATAAAACAGCGATTGTCATATCTGATAGAATGCCCCGCCAATATCCTCAAAAAGACATTGCTTTGGAGAAGTATATTGCTTCGCTTGACGATACAATAATATTAGCTTATACTGGAAATTGTGGAATTGTTACCATTGATAATATTCGCAAGTCTTTTATTTTAAAACAAATTTCAAAATCATCTCCTTATATTTCCAAAACTGCAGATATTAAAACAAAGACATCAATAATTAATAATAAACTGAAAATCCACACATTTCATATAGACAATGATTTTCAAAAAGAGCTTTCCCGGAAATTAAAACTCAAAAAATATCTGCCTCAAATCGTAGATTATCAGGATTAGTTTCCTAATAATTCGATTTCGATGGAAAGATGGTGGGCTATGCCACTAGTGGAAAGATAATCGTTAGAAACTGAATAGTCGATGTGCATTTTAAAGGGTAGATTTAAGTGTTCTGAACTGGGTCTAAGAGAAACACCGAGTCCCCAATCGGTCATGGGCAGGAAGCGATAAACACCTTTATTGTCGCCAAATATAGCAATTCCGCCGCGGAAAGCAATTAATTCGTGTGGAACTCCCTCGATGCCTAAAATTAGCCGGGGAGAATTTTCAAATTGTGTTAATACGGCATCAATGCCTACAAGAATATATTTGGTAGATGGTACATAAACTGTTTCAAGTTCACCTGTTACCGTATTTCTGGTCTGATATTCGTCTTCATTCATTCCATATTCCATTGCAACGCCTGTGCGGATAGTATATGGGAGCAAATCGTCTTCACCGGAATGAGAATTCCAAAAAGTCATTGCTGAGATATTTTGAATACTAACGGCAAAATTGAACATATCCATAACATTAAATTTTGTTCCAAGGTCGAAAGCAAAACCATCTGCTCTCGTTTCGGAATTAGCAAGATTATGCGATAGATATTTGATCGCCGCTCCCATACTCGAGAATTCCATCTTGTAAGAGCCACCCATAAACAACGCAAACTGCCAATCGGTATAGTTTCCCAGCGCATTGCCTTTGACGTCTCTTGCTACAAAAGAGCCAGTCGTAAAATTATTGATACCAGCACCAAAACCCCAATTATCCATAAAATTTTGTCCCCAAGCGAGAGTGGTTTGAGTTCTACCCCATTCCAAAAAGGAGTGCATCGTCGAAAACATAGGCTCTTCAGACAAACCGCTAAGCCCGGCGGGATTATAAAATATCGTATTTGCGTCGTTGGAAATTGCCGAAAAAGCTCCGCCAAGGCCGATTGGGCGAGCTCCAATGTTACGAAGCAGATATGATTCGGCATATCCACCGCCTTCGGGTTGTGATTTAGCCATGAACGGATTAGCCAAAGAAAAAACATACAAAACACTTATCCATATTACAATAGATAATATCCTGAAGTTTTTTGCGGGCATTCCATCGACACCGCATTTTTGCATTATTTACCTCGACACAATAAACTTTTCAGTCATCCTAAGGTTGGCGCCCTGAACAACGCAGATGTAAAGCCCATTTGGCAGGGAAGAAACATCGATGTCATACCGGAAGTCCTTTCGGGCAGTACCACGGTAAATGTCAATCACCCGTTTGCCCAGCAAGTTGTAAGCCGATATTTGTATTGTTTGGTTGTAATCCTTCAGTTCAACCGTACAATAATAACTTGTGGCTTCCTGCTTTACCTCGATTTTGTTCTTGCTTTCTGCAGAATCGCTTTCCGCTGTGTTTTTTTTCTCAGTTTTGCCTACTTTTAGACTTGGTCTATCAATTATTGTGCCATTTGATATGGTATAGGGGTAGTAGTATTGGTTAACAAAATAGTAAGGTTGTTTCGATGTAGGTACACAAATCACGTCGTCGTAATAATTCTGTGCATACAACTGCATTGTAATTACGGTAGCAAGAATGCACACAAAGAGCAAGAGAGTAACAATATTGTTTTTAAATAGTTTTTTTCTCATAGCTTAATAATAATGCCTTAAACTTGCAGACGACGAAAAAATTTTATAAAAAAAATGCAAGTATAATTTAATTACTATTAAAACGGAATAGTAACGATTTTCTTATTTAAATTATAAAGAAAATTTAATTTTGATAAAAAAAGATTTAAATAAATGGCTATTATTCTACTATGAACGGTTTCTCAAAACAAAAAAAGCCCGGCGCTTATGCAGTCCGGGCTTTCTTTATTTAAAAAAGCAGTTGA
>CAYVTD010000028.1:0-42803 GCA_964454445.1 uncultured Hyphomicrobiales bacterium | reverse complement strand
AGGATAGTTCTGTGTGTCGTCATAAGAGGAGCCAACTAATATTGGATTTACAAATTCATAACCAGTAACTTCGATTTTTGGCAAGATGCCAAAACCACGCAATTCGCCAATAATTGAACCGGGTTCGATGTTTTGGTCGTTAAACTCGGCGATCACTATAACATCATGCTGAAATTCTGCTTGTGGGGTAAATCTGACATTGACAAGAATCTCTTTTACCCCTGATGATTGGCTTTTAGGCACAAGATTAACAGGGGCTGCTTTTGAAACAGGAGGATTAGTGCTTACAATCTGAAAATTTGGATTTGAAGGATCGCTCAATACAAATCCGGTTACCCAAGTGCTTGTGTTCCCTTCATTGGTAAGAACCACAACGCTATCGTTCAGTGTTTTCACTCTTCTTTCAAACCAATCTTTACTTGTTAGTCTTGGACCGGGGATAATACCGCTACCGCGCCAGATAGAAGTGTCTTTGATACCATCGGCATCGCAAACAAATCGGGCATGTACTTCATAATCGTCTATGCCGGGCGGGCTGAAGCACAAAGATGTCAGAAATGCCTTTTCATTTGGCTTCAATGTCAAAGGCAGCATCTTATCTATTCCATCAACGGTAAACTTAACATTTGTCAAAGAAAACTCTTTGAAATCTGCAGAACCGTCAGCAGTGTTAACAATGTCTGTGATGACAACAGGCATTGTTCCCAAGCTACGGATCTCGAGACCTCTTCCGTTTTGCTGTTCGAAACACACTTTGCCATTTACTACAACAGCACCAGCGTTCCAATCTTCGACAGTAATTCTGGGAACGACACCTCTTCCGTCGATGGGCCATGAGTAACGAGCGCATTCTGTTTTGATAATGATAGAATCGCGATCTCTGTTCATATCAGTAAGCCCTTCGTTCTTTGGGGTATATTCAATAGTAATTCTATGGTCTTCATTACTAGCTATAAGGAATTCAGGTGGTGTGCCTCCATTTATTATTCTAAATACTTCTCCTCTTGCAAGTTCAATGCTTTTAATCAGGACAGAGTCTCCTCCGACATTGGTGAGCATAGCATCTAGTTGTTTTGATTTTTTAAGTCTTACATCACCAAATTTGATTTCTTTCGGTTTAAGCTCGAGTTTATCGGCAAAATAATAAACGCTGTCAATGTTGGCATTGCCATATCTATCCATACAATAAAATTTGGCGAAACCATCTTTTCTGTTGTCAGTAACGTGCAGCTCATAGTCGAACTGGCGAAGAGCGGGCCATGGCACCAGAGTATTGGGGAAGTATAGTTCATAATTAAAGCTACCTGGTAGCAGCTCTATTTCGCTGATTCCTTGATCCATTTGTCGGGGGTCGTCTCCTTCAGCACCAAAAACCACTTCAGTCGAATGTATTTTATAATTGCCACACTCTCCTGTTTTATCGATTGTTGGCGGAACAGTATCGGTCTCATCAATTTTATTAATAGCCATAGCGGCGGGCCAGCCATAAGAGTCAGCATTACTGAAGCCATAGATATATCCTCCAAATTTTGTATCGCCTTCAACTCTGTGTGCGCCGGGGACAACCATCATTTGCGACCAGAAGAGATCGGTTCCTGGAATTTGGTTGTACAGAAACTTGGGATCTTTGACGTAAATGGGCTGATCATCGAATTTCACTGATTTCAGAAGTTCTCTTGAAGGATCAGTTGTATCGCCGATTGCTATTATATTAAAATAATTATTTTGAAATTCAGTATTTGCTGGTGTCTGAAAAACGGTTTTTGGTATGTATTGTTCGACAGGAACAACGAGAACCATAAGGGGATCGAAAACAGCATCACCATCCCAATCGCAAGAGTAGGCATATTGCATAACAAGCACTGGCTTGTTGGCTTCCCAGATTGAAGTACCTACTATCGATGGTTCGTGGGGCTGTCCAGGCAAAGCTGTAATATTTAAGTACTCTGCAAAACCACCGGCATTAAGTTGACCGCCAGTCTGCCCGATAAGTTCTTTCGAAACTTTGTCGTACCATTTGACGCTCCAGGTTGTTTTATCCTCTGCGGCAATAATTCTAAAATAATCGCCCATGCCAGATTCACGAACAAAACTCACGGTATAATACTTTTTACCCCAGGCAGTAACAGGAGGCATCATCTCTGAAAGATGGTCACGTCCATTCCAGAGATCAAAAGTAGGGATTCTGGCTCTTTGATGTGTAGAAATAAGTCCGATTGGTTTGTTCGATGTAATTCTTGAACCAGATATATCCCACATACCAGCAGTCTTGGCATCGCCACGAACGTAGTATGTTTGGCCTGCCATCATATTGTCTATTTGAATGACATCGCCTATATCTCTGCCACCCCAAGTCTTTGCAAAACCTTTTCCTTTACCGCGAAGCTCAATTCTAACCCTTGTGAAATCGTTGGCAGCAACAATGACAAAGCCAGTTGCCCAAGGATAGACTTCATTGAAATCATAATAGGAATTGTGAATATATTCTGTACCAAGTGCATTAACGGGAAGTGCAAGGTAACCATCAGAAGTTGTTAGCTTTGCATTTAAGACATAAACTGACAAAGGTTGGTCGGCGGTGATATGAATGCCTTGTTCGGTAATGCGCTCACTTTCCCAAATTTCCAAGTCCCAGCCAATATCTCCAGTCTCTGTGGAAATTGTTGTTATTTGAAAAGGTTTGACTTGTTTGTTTATGATTTGGCCACTGGGCAATTCAAGACGAACATTAGTAGCTTTGGCTGATGTTATGTATATCTCCAAAGAATGAGTAGTGAAATTCGGCTGTTCGTTTGATGGAATTGCTATCCAAAATTCGCGTCCTTGTGCGCTATTGAACAGCATTTGCTCTGGAGTTAGTTTTGGCTTTTTAGCTATTAAATCCCCTGAAACAAGGAAAGAAACTAAAAACAAGGCAAAAAGACAGTAAAGTAAATGTTTCATTTGTTCTCCTATCATTAATATATAATTTTGTAGTAATTTTGATTACAAACAAACTAAATTTCTACTACAATATTGTTAAAACAAATTATTTAAATATAGTGAATAATTTTTCAGAAAAAAAATTTTTTTGGAAAAAAACTACAATTTGTTAAAAAATACTGTATTGAAACAGATCCATTTATTTTCAATAGCTGTTTATCTCACTATTGTAAACAACAAAAGAGACTCGAAAAAGTTACACGTGAAAATTACCAAAAGACATAAAATGAAATAACTAATTTTTAAAAAATAATAAAGAAATATTAATAAAAAATTAAAAAATCTGAAATTACAATGTTGTCTCAATAATCCTTTTTGCATCATTTAAACCGTTTACAATGAAATCCGCGGCTGGGTTTTCTTCTTTCTTATTGTGCAAACCAAGTAAAATAGTGTTCACCCCGGCAGCTTTACCTGCCTGTGCATCTGACTTTCTATCTCCAATCATCCAGGAATTTTGCATATCGACATTCCATTTTTCTTTTGCTTCTAAGAGCATACCTGGATTTGGCTTGCGCCGCCAACTTTGAGTTTCTTGCTTGTCTTTGCAGTAGTAAACATCGTCGAATGTAAAGTCGGTTTTCTCTTTCACCATTGTTTGCATTTTATCTGTGATTTCCCGGAAATCATCTTCAGTCATAAATCCTTTGCTCAATCCCTGCTGGTTGGTAACAACAATGGCAAGAAAATTCTTCTCTTTAACCCATCGAAAAAAACTGAAAAAATCGGGAATAAATCTGAACTCATCTGGATGTTTTACATATTCATTAACGAGGCGGTAATTGATGACGCCATCTCTATCGAAAAAAATTGCCCTTTTTTTCTTCAATCTATTCACCAGTAGTGCTTGATTCAGTCGCCTTTTTTATATCAATCAACTCGACTTCAAAGATAAGGGTTTCGTAAGGACCTATATCAGGAGGAGCTCCATGTTCGCCATAAGCCAAATCATAAGGTAAATATAAAATGTATTTTGCACCCTTGCTCATCAGTTGCAAGCCTTCAGTCCAGCCTGGTATTACTCTGTTCAAAGGAAACTCGACGGGTTCGTCACGCTCGACAGAGCTATCGAATACTTTTCCATCAAGAAGCTTGCCTGTGTAATGAACTTTAACGGTGTCAATAGCTCTTGGTTTCTCTCCGCTTCCTTTATTAACAACCTCATACTGCAGTCCGCTTGGAGTAACTTTTACGTTGGGTTTTTTCTTATTTACTTCTAAAAACTCGCTTCCTTTTTTCTTGGCTTTAACTTCCATATTTTCCTGCATTTGTTGGTTAAGAGATACCATAGCGTTCATTATTTCATCGTCTGTTATTTGCTGAGCACCGCTGAAAGCATCAGTAAAACCGATTTTCATTATCTCCGGATCGATTTTTATATCTCCTTGCATAAGATTCTTGCCTATGTTGATGCCTATACTATAAGAAATTGAGTCAATCTTTGTCTTAAGATTGATTTTTTTCTGTGCAAACATAGAAACAGTAGAAATGATAATGATGGATAACATTAAAACAGCTGTCTTTAAACACATACCTGTTTTTCTCATAAAAAACTCCGATTCTGTATAATTGATAAAATATTAAAAAAAACAATTTCTTACAAAGAGCGTCAAAATAAAACAAATTCATTAATCATTTTACAAAATTGCGTTATTTTTGTTAATGATAGAAGTACTTTTTTATGTTTTGCAAATAAGTTGTTGCAAAAATAACAAATCTTGAGGTAAGAAATGCCAAAAATCTTTGAAGGAAATCTCGATGCCAAAGGAAAAAGCTTTGCCATAGTAGTTTCTCGCTGGAATCAATTTGTTGTCAGCAAGCTAGTCGATGGAGCTTTGGACGCTTTGAAACGGCATGCCGCTGAAGACGACAAGGTTCATATTGCTTATTGTCCAGGAGCTTTTGAGACGCCATTAGTAGTGAAAAAGCTTGCTGAAAGCAAAAAATATGATGCAGTGATAGCCCTTGGAGCTGTAATTCGCGGTTCGACTCCCCATTTCGATTACATTGCTGCTGAATCAACAAAAGGCATTGCCCATACTTCGCTCGACACAGGCGTTCCTTGCATTCTCGGTATTTTAACTACTGATTCCATTGAGCAGGCAATCGAACGAGCTGGCAGTAAAGCTGGCAACAAAGGTTTCGAAGCCGCTATGTCTGCCATCGAAATGGTATCTTTATTCGATAATCTAAAGGGTTGATTGATAAGTTTTTTAACAAGATTACACAGTACAATTATTTTGGGAAAAGCAAGTTGAAATTTTTTCATTATCTTGTTGGTCTTACTCTATTATTCAGTTTTTACGATGCGCAAGCTCAATTCAATCTTGAAAATTGGAAAGTTCATAGCTCAATGACCGACTTACACACTATTGATTATGATTCAAAGGGTCGGATTTGGGCGGGTGGTTATGGTGGTGCTTTAATGTATGATATTAATACCAAACAAATTAGCGAGTATCGTAATATCAATGCCTTGCTAAGCCTTGAAATATCAAAAATAAAGTGTTATCGCGAGAAAAAACTCATTTTCATTGGTAGTTACGATGGTGTCGTAAGTATAGTTAGTGAAGACAACAAATGGCAACATTTCACAGAGATTAGGAGTTTTGGTTTCCCAAAATCTGCTATTAATGATTTTGCTTTTCAAAATGATGTGGTCTATATAGCCGGTGATTTTGGGATTGCTGTGTTTGATATCAATCAAAAGATATTTATTGCTCAGGCATTAAGGTTGGGCTCATTTCAGCAAAACACTCCGGTAAAAAAATTATTTTTTGACAATGACAGGCTTTGGGTAGCTACTGCCGAAGGAATTGCTTGGACATACCTTAATTCGAAACACTCTTATCCGCCGGATTCTTGGAAAACATACAATAAAAGCTCTGGTTTGTTGAATAATGAGATTCTTGGATTGGCTAAGTTTCGGGACACTCTTTTTGCTTATGATCTCGAACATTTATATAAATTTCAAGAAGATAGCTTTGTCGTAGCAGCTACTTATAATCAAAATGGCGAATGGATCTGTGGTTTGGAAGAGAATAATGATACACTGTATTTTGCAACTCGTTTTGGGTTGAAAATTTACCCCGATATTCCAGTTTTATTCGACGCTCCCAGCTTGATTAATGGGTTTGTCGTTGGAAAAAATGGTGAGTTAATTACTATGTTTACTGATCGTGGTTTTGGCAGCGTGAAAAACAGCAAACTTTTAGAACACATTATTCCAAATACTCCATCTTCAAACTTATTTTTAAACCTTAATGTGAGCGATAATGGCAACTTGTGGGTTTCAACAGGCTTTGAGCCTGGAATGGGCGCTATGGTATTGAAAAATGGGGATTGGACTAATATTAATCAATATAATTTCAAAGATTTACCAACTAATAACATCATTTGTGCCAATGCAATACCAGGTAAAGGCATTTATCTTGGCACATGGGGTGCAGGTTTGCTCGTAGCAAACGATTCAGGAGGGACTTATTCATTTGTACAATATACTAATACCAATTCTCCGCTTGATGGTGTAACAGAAGATCCAGACTGGGTTATTACAACTGAAAGCGAGGAAGATGCCAATGGAAATGTATGGACGCTTAACTACGGTGGGGCAAGCCCAGGCACATTCTTTCTAATTCGAAAACCTGACAACAGTATGATTGGAATGGAAAAATATCCAAAAAGCAATAGTCGTTGGTGCAAGGAACTTGCCATTGATAACTGGAATACAAAATGGGCTGGATCGGCAAGCAATGACGGGCTATATTTTTTTAATGACAACGGCACAATTGATAATAAAAGTGATGATATTTATGGTACGCTGACCTCGGGCAACTCAGGCTTAATTAATAATACACAAAATTCCTTGGAAGTGGACAGACAAGGAAGATTATGGGCAGGCACACCCGACGGACTTTGTGTTTTGCTTAATCCTTCTGCTGTTCTATCGGGCAATACTCCTGTTGTTCGTGAAATCAGATCAATTGGTGTCCAGCCAGTTAATGATGTTATGATTGATGCTTTGAATTATATATGGGTTGCAACAACTACCGGAGTTTGGATAATCGACCCTGATGAAGACATTGTGATTGCCTCCTTGAACACCTCAAACAGCCCTTTGATAACTAATGACGTTAAATCACTTGCTACAAACAAGCAAACTGGAACTATATATATAGGCACCCGTTCAGCTCTTTATGAAGTTAGCAGTATGTCAGCAATGGCATTGGCTTCCTACAACATTTCTTGCTATCCACAGCCATTCTATCCAGAAAAGGACGAGCAACTCGTAATAGAGGGCTTGGCAGAGTTCTCTGACATCAAAATTTTGACGATTGATGGCGAATTTGTAAAAACCATCAAATCTCGCGGACGCAAAGCAACTTGGGACGGCAGAAACGACAGAGGCGATTTGGTGAATACAGGTGTTTATATTATTTCTGCCACATCGCAAACTCGGTCGGCAAGTGGCGCTGGCAAGATTGCGGTTATTCGAAAATAGATACCTTTTTTTAAAAGTAATAATATGATATTTTGTAAACCTCACACTGATGAATCATTCAAAGTAACTATATCGATTGTAATTATTTTTCTTATAAGTTTTTTATTTTCATATAAATATCTTTCTAAATTCACAAGTTATGGGCTATTGCTCTCGATAATTCTATTGTTTATTCAGATCACAGCAATAATTATATTATTCAAATCATTATCATTAAGACAATTTATAGAAAAAAGATTTAATATAATAGTGCTTTATTCTATCCTATTAATGGTAATTTTTACAATAATCATTCATTTCTTAATTGATGTAAATTCGATAAATGTTGATAGATGGAGCGTTATAGAATCATTTTGGCAAGCTGTTTTTAGTGGTGATTATCCTTATGCAGCACGATCAAATATGGATAATTTACCGGGCCCAATGCCTGTTTATTTTTTGATTTCTTTGCCATTTTATCTAACTGGTGAGCAAGCCATATTGAGTGCCTCTGGTTTTGTGTTGTTGTTTATTTCGATAAAAGACAATAGTAATAATGTAAATTATTCGTTTATTATATTATTATTAACCCTAACTTCTTTATTTACATATTGGGAAATTGCAGTTCGTAGTAATATCTTTACTTTTTCAATACTTATTACTGCAATATTGATTTATTTTGATTCGATAGATAAAAACAGATATGACAAAAGATTTATTTTATCGGCTGTTTTAACTGGACTATTGCTTTCGACACGCATTGTTTTTGCGCTAGTTTACTTAATTTATTACATATCTTTAGTAATAGAAGGAAAGGCAAAATTAAAATCAATTATTTTGTATTTTGCTATTTCCGCGATAATCTTTCTTTTAACATTTCTTCCTTTTATTTTACTGTATGGCAACTCTTTTTGGAAAGATAACCCATTTATAACACAATCTTCACTATTAAATTCTGATATCTTAGTATATGTATATATATTGCTTAGTTTGATATTTTCATTAATTTCTAAAAACAAAAATGACCGATTTTTCTTTATCGGGATAACTTTATTTCTAATAACAGCTATATATTTTATAATTCAAATATTCTCATTTGGCCTGGATACTTATATCCACAGTTCAGTAATTGACATTTCCTATTTTCTTTTTTGCCTGCCTTTTTTATTTATATATTTATTGCAAACAGGCAGAGACATCAAGTTGTCTGAAATTAAACATTAAATAATTCAAACATAATAATCTTAGTCTAAGAACTATTGTTCTTTCAAGGTAACTTTAATAACCGAAAAATACTATCCAAGGATTTATCCAAATCGGACAAATCGTCCAAGATTATCTCAGGAGCATAATTAGAGAGATCAATTTTGGAAAATGGTCCGGTTGCAACAGCAAGAACTGGGATATTATTTATTTTTGCACATTCAATATCTCTTGGAGTGTCGCCAATTATAAGGGTGTTTGAAATGTTATATATTTCCTGACCGGCATGTTCATTAGCCCTATTAATCGCCAGAGGCGGTAATATATTACGGTTCTCGTGATCGCAACCAAAAGCACCCACTGGAAAAAAATGGTCGATATTATAGGATTTCAATTTTAAATATGCGTGTTTCTTGAAGTTTCCTGTTAGAAGACCAAGTTGAATCTCTGGCATAAGAGAGATTCTTTCAATCAATTCAATGATGCCGGGCATCAGATCGATATATTGCGGTGTGCAATACGGAGCAAAAACATCAGCAAGCGACAACCAAATATCTTCAAGAGAATTATTGATGTCAATAAAATCAATATTTGTGTTTTCTGCTATTTTCCTTAGAATTTGAAGGTCGGTCATACCTGCGAAATTAGGCATGGCACTAACGGGCACGTCTTTGCCAAACATTAATTTTAGCATTTGAGAGAAAACAAGGCGTGAAATTCTTTTTTTCATTAAAAGAATCGTGCCATCGATGTCGAAAAGAAGAAGATATTTCATATTTTATTAAAATGGAATATCGTCGTCATTGTTTGAACTATTATCGTGCGAAAAGGATTCATTACTTGTAATTGGATAATCTTCCTTTTTTTCTTGACTATAAGAGCTGCTTTCAATAGTCATTTCGGAAGATTTTTGGTCCAGCAATATCATACTAAGAGCTAAAACTTCTGTAAAAAATTTTTTTGAGCCATCTTTCTCATAAGATCTATTTTTTAGTTTTCCTTCGATATATACCTTGCTACCCTTTTTAAGGTGTTTTTCGGTATTATCAGCAAGGTATTGCCATAAAACAACATTGTGCCATTCGGTTTCTTCTTTCCATTCGCCATTTTTATCTTTGTATGACTCGGTGGTGGCGATACGAATTCTCGCTACTTTTGTCCCATTCGGAGTATGGTTGATTTCTGGATCAGCTCCTAAATTGCCAATCAAAATCACTTTGTTTACGCCTCTTGCCATTTTCAAATTCCAAAAAGTTTATAATTAGTTAACTAATATATTTATGTCATTTACGTTCAACTAAAAGAAATAGATTTGAAAACCAAAGCCCAAGTATTGGTCATGTTCATAATAAAACATCCCATGCATACTCTTTCCGTTATAACTATAAAAACCAAGGAATAGTCCTGCAAAATCGAAAGATTTAGCTAATAAACCAATTTGCCCTGACATATTACCGAAATATGTCCCATCAAAGCCAATCATTTTGAACTCATAGCCTGCAATAAGTGAGAGAAACTCATTAAATTGCTTTTCATAATCGAAACCAATAGCAGCGATCATCGGCTCAGCATCGTCAGGTTGCATCGAAAACACATAATCGAGCGTAATATATCCCCTTAAACCATCAAGAAAATACTTGGCAATAGTGAGAGTAGCGAACTCACGGCTATAAACAAAAGTTGGCTTTTTAAAAATGTCGTTTTTTGAATAGCCATCGACAAGATGAGATGAAATATGCGCTAAACGTAAACGATAGAAAAACTCTTCACCGAAAATTGTTGTTTTTGCCGAATGGTTAATTCCAAAGAAATAATCTGATGTTTCGACAGGAAATTTGAAATTGCTTTCTGTTCTCAAGCGAGTAAATGTAAAGAAATCGACACCAAGACGATATTCTTCCTTTTCGTTTTCTAAGAAAGAAAATATATCGAAAGAAGCACCAATGTCGAGTCGCAATTTTTTTTCTTCCATTTGGTAGAACGAACCAATTCGCGGCTCGAAAACATTCCCTGATAATGATTTAAACAAAAGATCCTTGCCAGCTATTCCACTTTGGCTTGATAAAACAAGAAAAAATACAATAAATAATACAATAAATAATACTTTTTTTACTCTCATGGCATAAATCTCATAAAAGAAATCTAATTTAATGATTATTTTTGAAATATTTAAATATAATTAAGAAAAAATGAGTTTCACCCGAACATCGAACATTGCTCCAAAAAAGATTACTACGCTCAGTCTTCAAGCAATGAAGAAAGCCGGACGTAAAATTGTCTCTTTAACTGCTTATGATGCTCTAATAGCAAGAATTTTAGATGAAGCAGGCATAGATATGATTCTCGTCGGTGATTCTCTGGGCAATATTGTGCAAGGACACGAAACGACTTTGCCAGTAACACTTGAAGAAGTGATTTATCACACTAAAGCCGTAGTAAACGGAGCCGAAAGAGCTTTAATAGTTGCTGATATGCCATTTATGAGTTATCAAGTTTCCAGTAATGACGCTTTTCGCAATGCAGGCAGGATAATGAAGGAAACGAATGCCAATGCAGTCAAGCTCGAAGGTGGCAAACCAGTAATCGACGCTATAACAAGGATGGTCGAGGCAGGTATCCCTGTGTTGGGTCATCTTGGGCTTACTCCACAGAGTATTAACAAATTTGGATCTTATCGGGCAAGAGGAACAAACCCAGCCGAGGCAGATCAAATCTTTGATGACGCTCTTTTATTGCAAGAAGCTGGAGCTTTTGCGATTGTTCTCGAAAAAATACCTGCAACATTAGGTAAAAGAATTACTGACGCTCTCAACATTCCCACAATAGGAATTGGTGCCGGTCCTCATTGCGATGGCCAAATTTTAGTTTATACTGATATGCTTGGATTGACCATAGACTTTAGCCCTCGCTTCGTTCGACGCTATGCAATGCTCGGCGATGTTGTAAAAGATGCAATTTTGCGTTATTCCGATGATGTGCGTAACGTCAAGTTTCCTGACGATAGCGAAAGCTATTGAGAAAAAAAAATTTTAATTGTAGTTGATTTTTTTATCAACGAATTTAATTGCTAAAATCAAATGGAGATAAAATTATGAAAGAAGAAACTGAAGAATTGCTTTCTGCCACCAAATTAGCAGCATTAATCGGAGCAACCCCGACAAAAGTAAAAAAAGCAATTGCAGAGCTTGGCATCGAACCTTCGGCTGTGAAATGCAACTGTAATTATTACAAAGTATCAGACGCAGAGAAAATCAAAGGTGCGATGAAGTAAACATAAAAATTCTTTTGGGTATCCCTCCCACCCCCCTTGCAAGCAAGGGGGGCTTATGTTAGTACCTTTTTTTACAGAAGTTAACAATATTACTTAATTATTTGTTTGCTTCATCGAGCAATTTTGTGTGCCTTTTTAAATATCTTAAAATAAAATATATTATTATTGAAATAACAGTTAATACAATAAGCGCTATGTTATAATCATTGTTATTTGTTAATAGATTATTTGATATGTTAATAAAGCTAAAAATTATGAATAAAGCAGTAATTCCATTCTTTTCCTTTTTCAATACTTTTTTGTAACTAAAAGTTGTCTCAGGTCTTTCATATAGCTTAAAATTTGGAATGAATGCAGGAACATTTTTTGCCCAGACATCGTAACTTTCGCCAAATTTTCGAGAGAGAAATTGTTCTTCTGCAAACATTATTCTTTCGTAATATATCCAATACATTAAGCAAAATGCAATAACAAACCATATATGCCCGATAATTAACACTGGTCCTAGCCACAAAAAAAAATTGCCTATATACAGGGGATGCCTTACAATGGAATATATACCTTTTGAATTGAGAGTATCTGCAACTTGTTTTTTTACATTTCTACCAGAGGTATTCTTGGGCGTATATCCAACAGTAATAAATCGAATAAACAGTCCAAATACGCTAATTAAAAAACAACATATTTCATAAATATATGTGTAATTTAAATTAATATTAAATATTTTTTCTGGATAATATTGCTTTTCAACAATAAGAAAAAAACCTATTAATAGTATTATCAATGGCAAACTTCCTCTATATCGGAAAAGCCATGTGCCTTGTCTTTCAAATTCTTCTTTTAATGCCATATCTTTAAAGAATTTTTAATAATAATTTATTTGACCATTATTAGCAACAAAATTACAAAAAAAAGAAAGAAATGAAATCTTCGTACTGAACATTTCAGAAGAAATTTGAAAAATACATTTTTTTCAAATATCTCCCTCCAATTTACTATAATTTGTGAAACTCATATTTTTAATTCGATTTTTGCTCTTATCCTTGCTAACATAATGAATCTAATAAAAGTGATATAAAAAAAGATTTAAAATTTTTTTTTTATTTTACCGTTTATTTTTTATTATACAAATTATTATATAAGTTATTATATAAGAATTTTTTTTATAGTTAATAATAATTAATCAAAACATTTTTAATGGAAAAATAAAGATGGAGTTCAAAGATTACTACAAAACACTTGGTGTAGATAAAAAAGATGATATTGAAAAAATAAAATCGGCTTATCGAGATCTCGCAAAGAAATATCATCCGGATACCTCGAAAGAAGCAAATGCAGAGGAACGCTTCAAAGAAATAAGCGAAGCTTATGAAGTGTTAAGATCCCCGGAAAAACGCGCGAAATATGATCGTCTTGGCTCGTCTTACAATAATTTTCGAAATACTGGCGGCTCAGGAACAGACTTTAATTGGCAGGATTGGTTTTCTAAACAAGGAGGAACGAGAAGACAAGGTAAAAAAAAGTCTTTTGGCGAAATATTTGATTCCGGCGATCTTTCTGATTTCTTTAAAAACATCTTTGGCGGCGTCTCGTCAGGCTTTTCGCAAAAAACGGGCTTTAATTATCCGCCAAAAAGAGGTGATAATGTAGAAATTGAGGTCGAGTTAAGCATAAAAGAGAGCTATACCGGAGTTACAAAGCTGATGCAAGTGAATGAAGATAAAATTGAAGTGAAGTTTAAACCTGGAATAAATGATGGGCAAATCCTGAAAATCCCGGACAAAGGAACACAAGGAAAGCATGGTGGCACAAAAGGCGATTTGTTAATCAAAGTAAAAATAACTGAAAACCCTCGAATTAAAAGGAAAAATGATGACCTTTATGTTGAAGTTACTATTGATTTATATAAAGCTATATTGGGAGGAAGCGCTACCATTACAAGTTTTGGTGGCAAGCTAAAGATTGAAATTCCGCCTGAGTCGCAACCAGGGAAAACATTGAAATTGAATGGACAAGGATTGCCTAATTATAATAATCCTGAACAAAAAGGTGATTTATATATTAAGCTCCAAGTGAAATTGCCAACAAAATTAAATGATAGAGAGAAAGAATTGTTTAAAATGCTTCAAGAAATCAGAAAATAATTGAATGAAAAGATTTATAATAACATATTGCAAAAATTAATATTTACATAAATTTGAGAATTGCTTTATATAATATTGGATGTAAGGTTAACTATGCCGAAACCATTCATTTACAAAAACAATTTAATGCTAATGGCTATGAAATAGTAAAATTTGGAAATGAATGTGATATAGTAATAATCAATACTTGCACAGTAACCTTAAAAGCCGATTCTGACAGTCGAAAGGTCATTCGCCGTGCAATTAGAGACAATCCGGAAGCCTTTGTTGTCGTAACAGGTTGTTATGCGCAGCTTCACTCAATCGATATTAGCTCGATAGAAGGCGTTGATGCCATCATCGGCAACGAAGAAAAGTTTCAATTGCTTGAAATAATCAATAAATTTGATAAAAAAGAACATTCCAATATATTTATTTCTGATTCATCAAGTTGGCAAGCCCATTCAGCAATTTCCGTTGATGAGGATAGCAGGACGAGAGCTGTTTTGAAAATACAAGATGGATGTGATTATAAATGCACATATTGCTCTGTTGCTTTTGCTCGCGGTCCGAGCAGATCTGTGCCTTTAGATGAAATAAGGATGCGCATTAAGGAAGCGATGGCATCTAATTTTTTTGAACTCATACTCACAGGTATTAACCTTGGTGATTGGAAAATTGATAATAAAAGATTTATTAATGTATTGAAAATGATTGAGGACATTGAAACCGGCGAAATGCGTTTTCGAATCTCTTCAATTGAACCAAATTTATTGACCGATGAAATTATCGAATTAGTTGCAAACAGCCAAAAAATCTGCCCTCATTTTCATATTCCATTGCAAAGCGGATCGGATAATATACTAAAATTGATGAAACGCCGCTATTTGGTGAGGATATTTATTGACAGAATAGAGAAGATAAAATCTTATATGCCTGATTGCTGTATTGGCGTAGATGTTATTTGCGGATTTCCTGGAGAAACCATAGAATGTTTTCAAGAGACTTACGATCTTATCCTTTCACTTCCAATAAGTTATTTGCATGTTTTTACATATTCGGAACGAAAGGAAACTGAGGCAAATAATTTGCAAGGAACAGTTTCGATTGTAGAAAGAAAACGAAGAACCAAGCTGTTACGGGAACTTTCGGATAGAAAAAAAACAGAGTTTTACTTTTCACAAATAGGCAAAATCAAGATAGCCATACCTGAAAAATATAATTTCAATAATAAGCAATGGCATGGTCGGACTGAAAATTATCTGAGAGTGCAAGCAGAATCATTTGGAAACAACGATTGTAAGCCGGTTAAGATAATAATCGAAGAGGCTAAAAAAAATTATGTAACAGGCAAGCTTTGTTAGAATTATAAAATGATTTTGTTTTTTTGCTTAAAATGCTTAATTTTGAAGTTTCTTTGAGGGCCCGTAGCTCAGTTGGGAGAGCGCAGCATTCGCATTGCTGAGGCCGTGAGTTCGAATCTCATCGGGTCCACAGTTTAAAAAAATGTTCTTTTTTTTTAAATATTAAAAATAATACTTCTTTTTTTGAAAAGAATTTCGTAATTTTGAGTGTTTGTTCTTGATAGGTTTTGAAAAAGATTTAATACTGCCCTGTGGTGTAACTGGCAACACGTCTGACTCTGGATCAGAAGAGTAGAGGTTCGAGCCCTCTCGGGGCAGCCATTATTACAATAAGTAAAAGCCCGTAAATTTGTTATTTACGGGCTTTTTAAGTTTATTAGTGGTTAACTTCCGCAGATTATGCTCAAAATACTTACTCCTTAATAAACACCTTAGTTTCTTTGTTGATAATAATACAATAAACCCCTGGTTGTAGTGAACTAATATCAAGTGAATGTTGATTACCATGGATTTGGGTTTTAATTCGAATAGCACCTAAAATGTCATAAACAGTAATTTCCATTATTTTAAGATGGTCGTTAGTTCTACAATTTAAAATATTTTTAGCTGGATTAGGATAAATAGTAATTAATTGAGAATCTTTATGGCTAGTAATTGAAGAAACATCTTGAGTCTTGAATCTAACAATTTCGCTCCATTGGCTGTAATTGCTATCGTTATATGACTTTACACGACAATAATAGACAGAATTAGGAAATAAATGAAATTGGAGGGATAAATCAGAAATACTTAACCTATGATCGATAATATCAGTAAACTCGGCATCTCTGGCAATCTGAACTTCATACTTTTGCTTGTCAGATAATACCCAAGTTAATAAAGTATCTTTAGGTACACCTTCTAATCCGTTGACGGGATAGGTTATAACAGGCGGTTCTAACTCAGTAATAAAGCGTATTGGCGTTGAAATCTCGCTTACAGTGTCTTTATTAGCAGCAGAAATACTGAGAAAATACAAAGTATTGTAATGAATATTGTTATAATCAATGCTATGTTTATTAGTATCGGTTTGCACTAACAATAAAGAGTCGGAATTAATATTATTTTTAAGTAAAAGGCGATAAATAATTGCATTTTCAACATTATTCCATACAAAAACGCCGTTAACAGGCACAGCAATTGAATTATTCTTAGGATTAGTTATTATTGGGGTTTCAATAATTTCTGGTGTTGTATCTTCCTTTTTAGTTGTGAAATTAAACACAGCAGACCAATCGCTTGAATCCGTGTAACGTTGTGCTTTTATCCGCCAATAATACTTTGTATTATGTTCAAAATTGGTGAGGATAATAGATGTATCAACTACTAAAACATTTTTTGTCAATGTGTTTACAAAACTTGGTTCAGTTGCAATTTCGAGGGCATAATTTACAGCTCCAGAGCAAGATTTCCAAGTAAATTTAATCGTATCACCGAGATTTTTAGAATCATTTGCAGGGAACACAAGTGTAGTGTTAGCTAGTACCGTAACAAATTTGCGATAATTGGACCAAGCACTTGAGTCATTCTCTTGGAAAGCTCTAACACGCCAAATATATTCATTATTATTATCAAAATTAGAAATGGAAAAATAAGTAACATTCAAATCGTTTACATCAAGAAACAAGGAATCCAAGTCATTATTAGAAGCGACTTGGAGTTGATATCGATTGGCACCTTCTACAGAGCTCCATTTTAAACTGTCGTTCAATCTCATTCCAACAAAATTATTCTCAGGATACAGTAAAGCTGGTGAGTTTACATGAGTTTTAAACACAAAAACATCCGACCACTCTGATGTATCTTTTCTAGAGATCGATCGTAATCTCCAATAGTAAATCTGATTATAATTCAAATTATTATAGTCAAGAAAATCTACGTCGTTAATAATTACGTTGGTAATTGGCTGGTTAAAAAAGCCATTTGTTGCGATTTGAACCTGATATTTTTTGGCACCTTGGGCTTTTTGCCACCTTAATTTGCCATTGATTGAGGCATAAGAGCCATTAGCAGGATAAAAAAGTTGCGGAGCAGGCAATGTGGCTTCGCCTATAACGAACTCGCCGAAATCTTCAAATGTTGCGACAATGTGATGATTAACGGAATCATAGACTGTTGGTAATTCTTCGAAATCACCTTCAGCTTCTTTATCTCTTTTATAAACTATAACAGCTTGTGGATTTTTTATCTCAGGAATACTTTTTGGATCAAGAATAAACTCGCCGGAAATTGCTCCGAAATGATAATCTTGAGTGAAGATCCAACGATAGTTAAATAGTGTGGAAAACGTTGTGTCTTTAAAATTTCCAGTTCGAGGTGAATATTGATGTTTTTGAAGATGTGTTAAACCGACAGTGCCATCAAGATGTTTTACGTTAATTCTAATTCCAGTCTGGAAAGTAGTGTTATTGAAATTATATTCAGATGTTGAATTTATATTTAAAGAGACGTAATCCAAGTGATTATACACTTTGTATGCCCTGTAAAAAGGGAACCAATCTTGTAATTCTACTTTTAATGCCATATTATTATCAGGTCTTACCTCACAAATATATTTCTGTGAAAAGCCAATTAGAGTATTTCCATTTGGCAAACGGTAGGCGCTTCCCTCTGAAGGAATAACCAGGTTAGGTTTTGGATAGTATTCCCACACTTTGGTAGCAATCTTGCTAACAGTGTTCAACGAATACTCGACAGCCCTGCAAAACTGGTTTGGTTTAAGGTTACCATTATCGAAAAGCAAGATGTTTCCATTAGATAACATTGTTGCTGTATGTTGGTGTGAAAAGCCTGTAAAACCATCAATACTGTCATTGGCAAAACTAAATTCGTTCCTCTTACTTTTGCTACCCCCGAGTCGCCATTTAAAATTGCCAGTTGATTTATCAATTAAGGCAACTTCATCAAAATGTCTTATGGAGACCAATATATCACCATCGGGTGTCTCAAACAAAGAGTTAATATGGCAGAAATCAATTGTTTTCTGAGTTAAATCCACTGCTGAAGTTGCATCGAGAATATTAAGGTGATTAAAGGCACTCCAAATCCAATAAATCGTTCCACTGCGGTCAGTTTCTAATAATACATTATTAAAAATAATGGCGTCTTTTTGTCCACCTTCGGCTATTCCACTCATATCAACTTGTATTTGTTCGTTACATAAGAACAAATATCTTCCGTTAGCCAGAGATATAAAATCGTGAAAATCTATAATTAAGTTAGAAGGAACAGGCACAGTATCAACTTTTACTATGTCTTCATTAAAAATAATAGCCTTGTTTTCATCAAGAATTGCAAATTTCCCGTTTGCCAGCGGATAGAAGAAATTGCTAACCTTATATAAATCATTCTTTTGAATGAAATCTCCATAATTATCAAGCAATTTGAATGGAGCATAATTAGGCCAGTCAAATAGCAGATAGCCTGGTGAGGGGTTGTCCACCAAAGTAACAACCGGGTCAAATTGAGAATATGAACTCTCAAATTGAGATAAAAAACTTAAAGAAAGTAAGGATAGAACAGTAATAAGCTTTTTCATTGTTTTTCTTTCTTTTTCCTGACAATATCAGGAGATTATTTTTTTATAAAAAACTTTACTTTATTTGCAATCTTTATTAAATAAATTCCTGTATTTAATTCATTGATATTTATTATAGTTGTGCTTCTATCTCCATCGAGGGTTAAGACAGTTCTCGCAAGCAAATCAGTTATTGTTATGTTATAAAAACTAATATTTCCAACTGTGTTAATAGATATAAGGTTTTCGGCAGGATTGGGGTAAATAGAGAAATCACATATATTAAAATATTCAATTAAACTAGTTAATTCAGTAGTTTTAAAGGTAATTATTTCGCTCCAACTGCTATAGTTTGAGTCGTTATAAGATTTTATTCTGCAATAATAATGTGTTTTCTCTTTTAAATTAAAAATATATACAAGTTCTTTTATATTCTTCTCTTGAACAACGATTGTATCGAAGTTAATGTCCTCTGCAATTTGAATATGAAAGAAGCTTGCTTCTTCGACAGCATCCCATTTTATATCGCCATTTAAAGGTATGTCTTCAGCATTGTTTTCAGGATAAGTAATAATTGTAGGTGCTAATTCAGTAAGAAATCGGACAGCACTGCTCCATTCGCTTTTCTTTCCTGAACCATCAGCCTGTAGCTTTATGAAATAATCTTTCCCATAATCAAGATTATTGTACTCAAAGGTATTTGTAGTTATATTTTCGAAGACAAGTGTATCTGATGAGCCGTCGAGCCATAGAGCTAGTTTATACTTTTCAGCATATTTTACTTTCTGCCATATAAAAGAACCGTTAATAGACACTGCTACAGATGCTTCGATTGGAGATATTATTCTAGGGATTTCAAGATGTGTTGTATCTTGAATGCTTATTGTTGAAAATTTCTTTGTAAGGGACCAGTCGCTCGAATCAGTTGTTCTGACAGATTTTACGTGCCAATAGTATTCTTTATCTTTTTGGAGTCCGCCTAATGTAACTGAAGTATCATTTACTTCTAAACTATTGTATTCAGGAGGAATAAATGAAGCATTATCGGCAAGTTCAAAGCGATAATAATCAGCTCCCGAGACTTTTGACCAGATAAATGTTAGCGAATCAGCCTTTTCTATTGCCTCATTTTCAGGTAAAATTAACGATGGTATGGCAATTCTTGTTTTAAAACTAAAAACTGAAGACCAATGGCTTGAATTTGCTCCATTAACTGCCATAACACGCCAAAAATACAAGCGATTGTTTTCAAGAGAAGAAGCCAAGAAATAGTTGTCTTTTACATCAGTTGTATCGACAAAGAGTATTTCTTCGAAGTTGTCTGATGATGATATTTGGATTTTATATGACAATGCTCCATCAACTTTGTTCCAACGCAGCTTGTCGCTTAACATAAATCCAACTGTATTATCAATTGGGAATATTAAAATTGGAGTTGTCAGATGGGTTGTAAATCTAAATGGTTCTGACCATTGAGAGCTATCTAGTTCATTAATAGAGCGGAGACGCCAATAATATGATTGATTAAATAATAATGCTTTGTAGTCAAAGCTGCCAACATTCTCAAAAGTGGTATCAATAACTAATTGATTGAAAAGAGAGTTTTCAGATATTTGCAATTGATATTCCTTTGCTTTCTTAGCTTTTTCCCAAACCAATTTACCATTGATACCAGCGAAACCGCCATCGGGAGGTGAAAGCAACTCTGGAGGAAACAACCTGATGTTGCCAATGACAAACTCGCCAAATCCGTTGAAAAAGGCAAAGATTTTATTTGTTGTGCTGTCATAATCAGTTTCCAACTCCTTGAATAACCCTTCAGCTTCTTTGTCTCTTTTATAGATACTTACCATCGAAGGATCGGATATTTGAGGAATACTGCCTGGGTCAATTTCTAATTTTCCTGAGATTGTTTCAATATTTGCATCTGGAGTTAATACCCAGCGATAAGGATATATTGTTGAAAATGTTGAATCTTGAAATTCGCCACGATGCGGAGGATAGAAGTGTTTCTGCAAATTAACCATTCCTCCAAAACCGGATATAGAATCAAGCTTTATATAAACACCAGTGTTGTTGTCAGAATTATTAAAACTATACTCAATTTTATCATTCATATTCAGAGTTGCATATTTTAATCCTGACTTTACTTTTTGAACCCTGAAGAAAATAAATTCATCTGGGAAAGAGACTTCTAAAGCGATGGTTTTGTCTGGCATTACTTCAATTATTTTCTGTGGGGACCAGCCTATCAAAGTGTTACCATTAGCAAGTCGCTCGGTGCTACCCATAAAATTTGAAAAAATATCGGGCTTGTTGCGATATTCCCATACTTTTGTTATCCGTTTGGTTGTGGTATCTATCGAATACTCAACTGCCCGGGAATATGGAACGGGTTTTAAATTGCCGTTATCGAACATTAGTATGTTACCATTTGGCAGAATAGAAACAGAGTGTTGATGAGAAAAACCGGAAAAACCATCGATATTGTCGTTTATAAAAGTAAACTGATTCGTTTTACAAGCACTCCCCCCTGCTTGCCATAATAATTCGCCGGTTGCTCTGCTTATCAATGCAATTACATCATAATTTCTTATTGAGACTAATATATTTCCATTAGTATCTTCAAAAACAGAATTGAGGTGTGCGAAATCGATTACTTCCAATGTCAGCATTTCAGGAACAGCCATTTTAGCGATATCGAGATGTTCCAAGCTGTTCCAAGTCCAAAAGATTTTTCCCTTGCCATCTGTTTCTATGATTATATAATTGTAAATAATGGCATCTTTTTTACCACCTTCGACAATTTTACTCATATCTTTGAAAGGGAAATCAATACACATTAGAAGATATCTCCCATTGGAAAGTGAGATAATGTCGTGGAAATCGATTTCGTATTTTGTCGGATTGATTATACTATCAACTAGGGTATAATTCTGATTGTATAAATAAAATTTGTTGTCTTGTTGTTGTGCAAAAAATCCATTTTTTAATAGCTTTACAATGCCATTGCCGGGTAAAAGTGAACCTCCATATATGAATTCACCGTAATTGTCCAGTAATTTAAAATCGAAATCTATGGGCCAATCATAAAGCAGATAACCAGGTGATGGATTGTTTAATGTTGTAATAATTGGGTCATTATCAGATTGTGCCTTATGCAAAGCGCAAAAGCTGAAAAGCAATGAAAACAACAATATTTCGATTTTCCTTAGCATCTACTTTTATTACTTTAAACTAACTATAATAATAAACTCACTCTTTTAAAAAGATCTTACATCTCATATTATTAATTTTTACGAAATAAACACCTGATTGCAAATCGTCGATTTTAATTCTAAAAAGATTACTGTTTAATATATATTCTTTTTGCCTTCTTCCCAATAAATCAATTATTTCTATTGATTTATCTAAACTATTATCATTTATTTCAATATAAACAAAATCATTAGCAGGATTGGGATAGATGAAAAAGTCAAAATCATTTTTACTGTCAACAATACCTGATAAATCTTCAGTTGTGAACTCAACGATAGGACTCCAAACGCTATAATTGGTATCATTATGCGATTTTACCCTGCAAAAGTATGTTGCTTTGTCAAATAAACTATAAGAATAAGCTAAATCTGAATAATTAGATTTTTCATCAATAACATCGGAAAACTCACTATCTCTTGCTATTTGGATATGATAGAAATTTGTATTGTTTTTTATATCCCATAATATTTCACCTTTCACAGGAACATCCTTTGAAAAATCTTCTGGATAGATAATAACAGGTGGCTCTAGTTCGGTAATAAAACTAACAGGAGAAGACCACTCGCTTTCTACGTTTTCATTTGAAGCTAATATTTTAAAATAATAGATGGCACCATACTCGAGATCTTGATAAGCAAAGCTCGTTAATGTAATATTATCAATAAACATAGTATCTTTGGATTCATTCTTATAAAATGCAATTATGTAGCTTGTCGCATTTTCGACTGGATCCCACTTAATAACCCCTTCTATAGGCACAGCAATAGCAGAATTGTCTGGGTATATTATTTTAGGAGTATCAAGAACTATTGTTTCTTCATATTCCTTTGTAGTAAAACTCCAGTCTGGCGACCAATCGCTCGAATCAGTTAATCTGATGGATTTCACATGCCAATAATAATGTGTTTCGTAATCTAAGCCTGATAAAAACAAGGATGTATCCTTTTGTTTGAATGTAAATATTACTGGGTCCTTGTATGATATATTGTCAGAAATTTCGATTCTATACGTCTCGGCACCTGAAACTTTAGCCCAGAATAAGATTATTGAATCTTTTGATTTAACAGAGTTATCCCGAGGTTCTATTGGCTCCGGTGTTGCAATGTTTGTGACAAAGTTATCAACCTGAGACCAAGAACTTGAATCACTGTCTTTGAAAGCTCTTACTCTCCAAAAATATAATGTGTTATAGAGCATGCTGTTGCAATAAACATAATTGTCCTTGATGATATTGGTGTCCACAACAATACTATCAAAATCTTCAGAAAGAGATAATTGAACCTGATAGCTTTCTGCACCATCGACTTGCGACCATTTCATAATATCGCCAATCCGGTGTCCAATAAAGTTTTTTAATGGCAATAACAGCACTGGAGCCGATAGATGAGTAACGAAGTAGAATGGCTCTGACCAATCGCTTGTATCTGTTTCGTTTAATGCTTGCACTCTCCAATGGTATCTTTGATTGAAACCAAGATCTGAGTATTCTAATCTATTTGTTACAGCTAGCAAGGTATCGAAAATAATTTCATCAAAATGACCATCTTTAGCCATTTGGACACGATAATTTTTGGCATTTTTGACTGTTCTCCATATTAGAACACCGCTAACATCTGCAAACGATGCATTATAAGGTCGAAATAGGACTGGTTCGAAAAGAAATGATGATCCGATAACAAATTCACCGAAACCGCTAAAACTGGCGGCAATATCGCCTGTAGTCGAAAAATATCTGGTTTTTAATGCTCGAAAGTCCCCAATTGTCTCTTTGTCTCTTTTGTATATTACAATCTTTTTTGGATCTCCTATATTTTGCAATGTGCTAGCATCAATTGAGATTTTACCTTCTATTTCATCAACGTCAATGTCTGGAGACAAGACCCATCTGTAAGGGAAAATCTCATTAAAGGTGGTGTCAACAAAATCGCTGGAATGAGGGGGATAATAATGCTTTTGCAAGTGTACAAGGGCTGGTGGACCGTTATACTTATCAACAATTATTTGCACACCAGTTATGTTTTGAGCATCATTAAAATCAAAAGTATCTGCTGAACTGATGTTAAGAGACTTATAATCCATTTGTGAAGTAATTTTTTGAGCCCTGTAGAAGGTATATCCATCGGAAAAAGTTATTTCCAATGTTGGAGTGCCATCGGGTCTAACTTCTAATATCTTAAATGTAGTAAAAGCTATCAAAGTGTTCCCATTTTCAAGGCGATAAGCGCTTCCCATTGAGCTGCTGAATAAATCTGGATTACAACGATATTCCCAAACTTTAGAGACTGTTTTAGCGGTAGTGTCTATTGTATATTCCACGGCTCTGGAGTATTCCGGTACTTTGAGATTACCATTGTCGAACATTAAAATATTGCCATTAGGAAGGAAATTGACGCAATGTTGATGAGAAAAGCCAATAAAACCATCAACATTGTCATTTAAAAATGTAAACTGATTGTCTTTGCTTTCACGACCACCCATTTTCCAAAGAAAATCTCCTGTTTTTTTGTTAATTAATGCAATTAAGTCGAAATTTCTTATAGAGATTAGTATATTACCATCAGGATCTTCACTCATTGAATTTACATGGGCAAAATCAATAACTTGTTGTGTTAGGTCAACATCTGGGCAAGCTTCTCTGACATCACAATGATCTAAGATGCTCCATTGCCAAAAAATTGTGCCATGGCCATCAGTTTCTACGAGAGTACAATTGAGCATGCGAGCGTCTTTTTTACCTCCCTCTACAATAGCACTCAAATCCATCTCTTTTTCATAATTACACAAAAGCAGATAATGCCCATTGGATAGCGAAATAAAATCATGAAAATCAATTGACATATCCGTTGGGTTAAGCACACTGTCCACAAGGATTAGATCTTGATTATATATCAAATACTTATTGATTGATAACTGGGCATATTTTCCGTTGTTTAGCAGTTTAAACAATCTATTGGGGGCGCTTGAGTTGCTGGGATGGACAAACTCTCCATAATTGTCCATCAACGAAAAAGGAGTATCTTTTTTCCAATCAAACAAGACATATCCTGGTGAAGGATTGTCAAGAAATGTAACAGTGGGAGGATCCATCAATTGGTCAGCACGAGCAGAAAACAGTATAAATAAAAAAATTGTCAATATGATTATATAAATTCTTATCATTGTTTTCCTCATATTAAATTTTAATTACGATATTTCATAAAATTTTCATTTTAAATTAATAATTTTTAAAATATGTAAGTTCCCCGTATAATATTTCTTTCTTGAAACAAGCAAATTATGGTTTTAAAAATATTCATATAGGTCACCATTCTATATTTTTTAAATTTTATTATTTTACCAACTCAAAGTACGAAAGGTAAATAATATCGAGATTTCTAATATTTGCAATCTCTTTATAATTTAAATAACACATTTAACATAAATAAGTTACTGTGTGTTTCTGTGATATACTTGTAGAAATCCTACGAAATGTTTGTAGCTCTTATTACTACAAAGAATTTTACATACATATAACAATTAACAATTCAATACTATTAGCAATTTTGTTGTAATTTCCTCTTACTATCATAAAAAATTTTTTCTTAATTTTGCATTAATGATTTTTCAAGAATATTAAAGAATTATATTAAAAAAATTAGAATTATGGAATGCAACAAAGAAAAAAATCTTAGCCGATGCAACTGTACTTACGAGCCATGTCCACGCAAAGGAATGTGTTGTGAATGTATAGCTTATCATCTTCGATCGCGTGAAATGCCAGCTTGTTTTTTCTCGGAAGCAGCCGAAAGAACATACAATCGTTCTTTCGAACACTTTGCTCGACTTGTGAATCAGGGAAAAGTGTAGTTTTGATATTGCTGATTATTTAAGTTTAATTTCTTATTCTAAAAGGAAATAGTGCTTTGGTATTATTCTTGATGATGAGAAATTGTTTTTTATTTATCATTACTTTTTGTAACTTACGTTTAATAGTTAACGATTAAAAAACAATATTGAATAAAAAAAGATGCAAAGCAACACAGAAATCAATTTAGAGAAAGCAAATAAGGAGATATCTTCAGCAAAACAGGGATATTCGTCAGAGGATCTGCTTCAACTTGTTAGTTTCCACATCGAACAAGAGGAATTTGGAATAGATATTCTTCTGGTTCAAGAGATAATTAGAATGGTCGGCATAACCAGAGTGCCAAATGCTGAACATTTTGTTGTAGGTGTAATTAACCTTCGCGGCAAAGTCATACCCATAATTAATTTGAGAAATCGTCTGGGAATTGCCTCTCGCGATTATGATTCATTTACAAGAATTATTGTAATTGAATTTCAAGATAAAGTAATTGGATTCATTGTCGATAGCGTCAATGAAGTAATAAGAATCGACAGGAGGACCACGGAACCACCCCCTTCAATGGTTTCCGGTATCGATTCACAATATATAACAAGTATAGCCAAACTCAAAGACCGTCTGTTGATATTGCTCGACCTAGAACGCCTAATTGCCATCGAAAACGGAGAGAATAATGATAATAAATAGTATTTCTGATGAAGATAAATTATTGCTATTAATTAATTACAAAGTAGTATCCCCTATCAGACCAGCCAATTGATAAAAGTCAAGATAAGATTATTTATTAGAGAATTAGATAATTATGAAAAATACTGAAGATATATTTAGCAATTTTAAAGAAGCTGTAAATCGAGTTACTTCCATACCAGAGAAAATGACAGTTTTGCCATTAAGGGATATAGTGATATATCCAAATATGATTTTCCCGATTTTAATTGGCAGGACAAGTTCTTTAAAATCAGTTGCCGAAGCTGTGGAACGCGATAAATATCTATTTGTTGCTTCTCAGAAAGATCCAAATCTCGACGAGCCGGGCTTCAAAGATATATATTCTCATGGCACTATCGCAAAAATAATTCAAATTGTCCGATTGCCGAACAACTTGCTCAAGGTGTTAGTCGAAGGGCTGTTTCAAGGAAAAATTGTCAAAGTCATCGAGAATAAGGAATATCTTGAGGCGAGAATTAAGTTCAAGCCTCCTGTTGTACCAAGAATGGACAACAAGCTCCAGGCGCTTCTTCGCCGGGCAAGCGAACTATTCATACAATATGTCAGAGAAAATCCAAGGATCCCTTCTGACCTCGTAGGCGCTTTTGAAAATATAGACGATCCATATAGAAAACTATATTTTGCTGCTGCTAATATCGAACAAAAAGTTCCTGCAAAGCAAAAAATTCTAAGCCAAACAAATCTAAGAACGCAACTATTTGAACTGGCAGGATTGCTTAGCTCAGAAATTGAGCTATTGAAATTAGAAGAAGAAATTGACGTTAAGGTGCAAGATAGTATCCAGCGCACTCAAAAAAAATATTTCATTCAAGAGCAGATTCGAGCATTGCAAAATGAGCTTGGGAGTGATGACGAAGGCTCGCCAGAGCTTGTCGCCTTGAAAGAAATGCTCGACAAGGCTGAAATGCCTAAAGAAGTTTATGAAAAGGCAATGGAAGAATTCGAAAGGCTCAAAAAAACTCTTACTATGTCCCCCGAGTTCTCGGTTAATAGAACTTATCTTGAACTGCTTGCGCAATTGCCTTGGAAAAAAAGGACGGAAGACAATTTGGACATCGAACATGTGAAAGCGATTCTCGACGAAGACCATTACGATTTGGAAAAGCCAAAGGACAGGATCCTTGAGTTTATCGCGATTTTAAACATGGCAGGTTCGCTGAAAAGGCAGATTCTTTGTTTCGTTGGGCCCCCAGGTGTCGGAAAGACATCGCTAGGTCGCTCCTTTGCAAGGGCTCTCGGAAGAAAATTTATTAGGTTTTCTCTTGGTGGTATCAGAGACGAAGCTGAGATTAGAGGGCATAGACGAACCTATATTGGTGCAATGCCCGGGAAAATTATACAATCAATGAAAAAAGCAGGCACAATCAATCCGGTTATCTTACTCGATGAGGTCGATAAAATGTCGATGGATTTTCGTGGTGATCCTTCGAGTGCCTTGTTAGAAGTGCTCGACCCTGAACAGAATTTTTCGTTCAACGACCATTATATCGAAGTAGATTACGACCTCTCTAATGTGCTATTTATCACTACAGCCAATGTTCGGTATGATATACCATTGCCCTTGCAAGATAGAATGGAAATAATTGAGCTTAGCAGCTATCTCGAACCTGAGAAAATTGAAATTGCTAAACGACATATCATTCCAAGATTATTAACCGAATATGGCTTGGAAAAAATGAATATTAAGTTCGACGATAGAGCAATTTTAAAAATTATAACAGAATATACCCGCGAGGCTGGAGTGCGCAATCTCGAAAGAGAAATAGCATCGGTATTAAGAAAACTTGCAAAGGAAATAATTCACGATTACGACAAAAAGAGAAAAAAAGAACGTAAATCAGCTAATCGCAAAGCACTAAGGGAGAATGCAAATTTCAAGCGCTCTATCAAAGGACGTACTTTTGTTGTAGATGAACAAATGGTGGAAAACTTTTTGAAAGCACCCCGTTTCAAAGAAAAAAAGGAAGAAACTGATGACAAGGTTGGTGTTGCAACCGGTTTGGCTTGGACGAGTGTTGGAGGCGACACTATGCAGATTGAAGCAACAATAATGCCTGGTACGGAAAAACTAACTCTTACTGGCAAACTCGGCGATGTGATGAAAGAATCAGCTATGGCGGCATTGAGCCTCATTCGCGCTCGCTCGAAAGAACTTGGTGTTCCTGGCAATTTCAATAAAAAGAAAGAGATTCATATCCACGTGCCAGAAGGAGCTATACCAAAAGATGGTCCTTCGGCTGGAATTACTATGGCTATGGCACTTATTTCGGCGGCTTCAGGCAAAGCTATTAGAGGCGATGTTGCAATGACTGGAGAAATAACACTACGCGGCAACATTCTTCCTATTGGCGGATTAAAGGAAAAACTGCTTGCTGCGAGACGAGCCGGAATTAAAACTGTTATAATTCCTTTTGAAAACAGCCGGGATATCGAAGATATAAAAGAGCAAATTAAGGAAGGATTGAAAATTCTGCCGGTCAAGCATCTCTCAGAGGCTCTTGGCATAGCACTAGTTTAAACAGCTTCTGCCATTGTTTATTGCTACTATGAAAAATTTTTGAATAAATCAGCTTAAATTAAAAATATGTCTGGTTTCCAACGATAGCCCTTGATAGCCATACTTGGGACGACTTTGTTATTTATACTTGTTGATATATACTCGTCATTTTCCAGCTTATTCATGATGAAATTTTTTTCGCCAATATCAGCTAGAATTATTTCAGGTACTTTTTTGTTTTCATAACAATCTTTTTTCACTGATAAGTCGTAACTCCTTGTTACATCGGTTATTATCTCAACAATAGCATCGGGCGTACCAATAAATTCATTTTTTGTAAATCTGCCGCTATTCCCTTTAGAAACAAAAAACAGATCGGGCATAAAGCGCATATCGTTTTCGAAAATAACCATTAAACGCGGTCCGAACAATCTGCCAAGACGATGTTCACTGATGAAATCGTAAAGATAATAAGCCGTTCTAATCAAAACTTCTTCGTGTATTACTATAGCTGAAGATTGCATAAATATCATTCCATTATAATAATCTGCCTTTGTATCGCCGATGCTGTAATAATCTTCGAGCGAACCAGAAATTGTAATCAAGTTTGGTCCGTCGTATTCGCCTGGCATTGCCGAAAGGAATTTGTTCATATATTCATTATTTATTCTTTACTCTTAACCTGAACTAACGATTGTTATGGCAAAAAATTTAGTCAAATCCTGTCTTGAGCTAATTGAGCAATAAGAGCAATCTGTGATTCTAAAGACAATGCAGAGGTGTCAATCTCGATAGCATCTTCGGCTCGTTTTAACGGGCTGTGCGAGCGATGGCTATCGTTGTAATCGCGTTCTTCAATTTGTTTTCTTAATTCTTCGTAAGGAATAATGATTTTTTTTGCAAGCAGTTCTTTTTGTCGCCTTTTGGCACGTTCATCGATACTTGCTGTTAAAAAAACTTTAAGCTCAGCATCTGGTAAAACGATGGTCCCTATATCCCTGCCTTCCAAAACAGTTCCACGGTTTTTTGCCAGCTCTCTTTGTTGCTCGACCAGCTTTTCTCTAACGCAAGAAAAAGCGCTAATATCTGATGATAATTTGGAAATATCAGGGGTTCTTATTTGTTCGCTGACATCTTCCCCATTTAAAAAAATCATTAATTCATCGCCTTTGTAAATTAATTTAATGTTGATACTATCCATTAAACTTGCAAGAATCTCATCATTAAGTTCTTTCCCTGTCCTTTTCCAAGAGAGGGCGACTGCCCTGTACATTGCTCCAGTATCTATATATGTATAACCTAGTAATTTGGCTAATTGTTTGGCTGTGCTTGTTTTTCCTGACCCGGCGGGACCATCTATAGCGATATTAATTCTTTTCATACAGTTTTCAGCATTTTTCTAGCTTTTATTGTTACTATTAACTATTTATCTATCATCTAAAGCTATTCTCAACTCTAGCATAATTGACCAGGAGCTAATGCGGAATTGTTCGCCATGCTCAGAGATATTGCTTAACGGAATGAAATATTGAAAAAGTGGGCTAAAATTGACTTCAGCAGAGAAAGGGATATTAAATCCAATGGCTGGAGTAATTGAAAGACAGGGGGAAACTAAATCAGGAAAATCACGGTCTTCAAGCTTGCATTTACCAGATTCGCATCGCGGGTCTTCAAGATTGATAATACCAATTTCACCTGAACCAAGGAGAACCGTTCTTTGAGTTAATTCTTTAGTATGAGTAACTTTCGATGATAGAGGAAAATCGATTGACAAGCCAGCTCTTGCAAACATCCATCTGAAAGGAGTAAACTTTAAATAGGGCATTACACCAAAAGCAAGGAAAAAGGATTCGGAAACATTTTCAAAGTTAATAGGAATAAACTCAGATTTTCCAGATGTTTCGCTTGTAACTTTTACATCCTCTTTTTCGAAAAAATTTGCTTTTAAAGCTTTGCTACTAATATATAAAGCAGAACCATATTTAAAACCATAGAATAATTCCCTTTCAAATAATGCACCTGCGATAAATCCGGAGCCATATCCGTTTGTAAATTCGCAGTCGCACTGAGTGAAATATTTACCTGATTGAGAATTTCCTTGCAAGCCTAGAAAGAATCCATAATCCATTTCCAGGGAAACGGAACCTGGCATTAGTGGGTTAGCATCTTTTGTATGTCTTTTTTGAGAAAATGCAGAATTGTTAAGCACAATTATCAAGATCAGAATAATTGGAATTTTTTTTAACAATAAGTTCATTGGTTTATTCGTATTAATTAATTGGTAATATTGTTAGTTTTAAAAAAAGTTTTTTTTAAGTTATATTAAAATTTTTCAAATAATATTTACATATATACGCTTTCATTTAGAAATCATTTTATTTTTTATACACTCAAAACAAGAAAAAGTTACAAAAATGGAAGAAGCAATAGAAAAAACTGATAATTTAGAGAATCGATCTGTTTTTAATTCGGCGCGAGCCAAAGCTGTAAGAATCCTTAGCAGATTTGAAAGAAGTGATTCATATATTGATAAACTTCTAGATAAGGAATTGAAATACAACAACTTGAATCAGATGGACAAAGCCTTGCTTACTGAACTCGTTAATGGTGTAGTAAGATGGAAATTAAAGCTTGATTGGGCATTGGTCGGTTTCTATATTGGTGATTTTTTAAAATGTCTCAATGTTGTCAAAAATGCAATGCGAGTTGGCTTGTACCAGATTATGTTTTTAGACAGGATCCCGCCGCCAGTTGCCATCAACGAATCTGTGGAACTTGTAAAAAGAATTCAAGGCGAAAAAATTGCGAGCATCGTCAATGGAGTGCTTAGAAATATACTGAGAAACATGGATGCAATACGATATCCAAACAAAGATGGAGAGCTTGCTTATTATTATTCCGTAATTTATTCTCACCCCAAATGGATGGTCAAAAGGTGGCTTAGATTTTTCTCCGAAGAAGATACAGAGAAATTGCTGATAGAAAACAATAAACGACCTTATGTATCGCTACGCGTAAATTTGCTGAATATTTCTTTGGACAAATTAGTTAAATATCTTGAAGAAGATGTCCTTAGATATCAATTCAGCAATTATCACGATAATTCTCTAATGTTGCTCAACCCGAGGACCAATATAACTCAAACAGAAATGTTCAAAAATGGTTGGGTTACTGTCCAAGACCCAAGCGCTTCGCTTGCTGTTCGATTAGCTTCACCAAAACCGGGCGATAAAGTTCTCGATTTGTGCAGCGCACCAGGAGGCAAAGCTTTCTATCTTGCTGAACTTATGAAAGACGAAGGTAAAGTTGTTGCCGTCGATACTTATTTAATCAAACTAAATAACATTATAGAAGGCGCTCAACGTCTGAATTTGAAATCGATTGAGGTTCGTCAAGACGATGCCCTGACAGTCGATTATCAAGAACAGTTTGATTTGGTTTTTCTTGACGTACCTTGCTCTGGTTTAGGCACTTTATCTAAAAAACCTGATATCAAATGGAAGCGCGAGGTTGAAGATGTATTTAACCTTGCAAAGAAACAAAGGATGATTTTGCTCAATGGTGCGAAACATATTAAACCAGGCGGAGTTCTGGTTTATTCGACTTGCACCATCGAGCCAGAAGAGAACGAAGAAAACATTGCTTGGTTTCTCGACAAATTTCCTGAATTTCAATTAGATCCGGCACAGAACCACTTGCCGGAAAGCGTTTGCAAAGATGGATTTATGCGCACATATCCGCACATTCACGGTATTGATGGTGCTTTTGCAGCCCGCCTCGTTAGAAATGCTTAATAGCTGCTAGTTTTCTCTATTTACCATATCATAAAAACTACAAACAATCTTTAATTAAGTGAGCTATGTGCAAGTATTTTCTTTCAGTTGCAGTAGTCATACCAATATTGCAAGGAATATTTGTTGAATAATAACCATCTGCCTTGATGGTTTTTACCTCCAACGCTTCAGATTTCGTTGCTGATTTTGTAAGATTCGGGAAAATAAGTCCTCTATCTCCTGCAAAACCGCAGCACCCATTATTCTCAGGAACTATGACCTGCTTGCTGAATCGCTCAGCTAGAGCTTTCATATTTTGAGCTAAATTCATTTTGATTAAAGAACAGTTTTGATGTAAGACGATTATATCTTTTTTATTGATAATATTGAATTTATCTGCTATTAGTTCAAAGTATTCAATACTATCAAGAAACTTAAGCTTGTTATATTTTTCCAATGCACTTACAAAAGTTGTTTTAATACTATCTCTAATATAAAATAAGCAACTACTTGAATCAAAAATAATTGGGATTCTTCCTCCTTCCGACCAATCATACAATTTCTCTAATGTATCTAAAAGAATACAATAAGATTGTTTTTTATATCCTTTCGATGAGAAAGCCATTCCACAGCATACTCCTTTTATTTCACTTGGAATTAATAATTTAATACCAGCCTTATCTGAAATGAATTTAAAACAATCTATTATGCTATTATTTCTATTAGCATCTACTCTTTCATTTCCCATTATTCTTGAACTGCAGCAAGGAAAATAAACGAACTCAGCTTTATTTGGAAATGATTGCAAGGGTTTTGATGGATATGGTATGTTTTTATTCCAATTCGGTAATTTTTTGGAAGTAATGCTCTTAGTGATATTGATTAAAGTATTTATACCTTTCGAGCCAATAATTTTTGTTGCTAAATGAGCGGTTTGGTTCAAATAAGTAATAACAGATTCAGCTAATTTTAAATTTTTCGATACAATATAAGAAAATCCATGTGAGCGAGTATTAGCTGTTTCCCGTTCAGTTTTTATAAAATCTCCTGTATTGATGCTAACCGGACATTTCAGTTCACAAAGACCATCAAGGGCGCAAGTATCTATTGAAAAGAATGCATAATCTTTTTTTATTTGTTTTTTTATTTCCTTATCGATACTTGTGTCATTTAAAATCCTGCTAATTGCGATTCTCATTCTAGGAGTAAGAGTATAATCACGGCTGGGGCAAACAGATTCACAGAAGCCACATTCAATACATTTATCAATAGTATAATGTACAAGAGGCATTTTCTTAATATTTTTCAGATGAATTTTGTCATCATCAGAAATAATCACATCAGGATTTAAAATGTTGTTCGGATCGATTAAATGTTTTACTTTTCTCATAATTTCCACAGCTTCGCTGCCCCATTCTTGTTTAAGATATGGAGCAATATTTCGTCCTGTGCCATGCTCTGCCTTCATAGAAGCACTATATTTTTCGATTACCAACTGAGCTAATTCATTCATAAATTGCTCGTAAACCTTAATACCATTTTCACATATAAAAGATTGGGAAATGATGAAATGCACATTACCGTCCAAACCATGTCCATATATCCCTGCCTTATTATACCTGCTCCGTTTTAATAGGTACTGTAAATCATTTAATGCGCTGCCAAGGTCATCGATAGCAAAAGCTATATCTTCAATTATTACAGATGTTGCTGGATACCTTTTTGCTGCCAAAGATGTTAGCAAACCTCTTCTAACATTCCAAATTACCTCTCTTTCACTATCATTTTTCGAGAAATAAGGAGGAAATAAGAGCTTCATATCTGCTTGTTTTTCATTCAGCTTGCTGGAAATCTTCAATAAATCATCTTTTTCGTCTGATTCATATTCAAATAATATTGCTGAGGCATTAACAGGTATTTCTTTGATTATTGAAGGTATATCTGTTTTGTTACTAATAGATAGCAAGCTATTGTAATCCATTATTTCCAAAGCAGATGCGTTCATTGACTTAAGGAACTGCAAAGCTTGGCAAGCTGAAAATAAATCCTCGAAAAAAAGCAATCCAGTCAACTGGTTAGCTTTTAAAGGGAAAGTCTCGAATACAATTTCAGAAATGAAACCTAATGTGCCTTCAGAGCCAATTAACAAATGTGTAAGGATATCCACAGGATTATCGAAATCGAGAAAAGCATTAAGTGAGTATCCCGTTGTGTTTTTAATGCGATACTTATCAATGATTCTTTTCTTCAAAATCGGGTTATTAATTATTAATTCCCTTAATTGGAGCAATCCTGAATAAACTCCGGGAGAGCTATTTTTTAAAACATAATCAGCATTTTCTTTTGAGGAATCGATAAAAGTTCCGTCTGGCAAGAGGTAAGACATACTTTTTATAGTATAATAAGGATTTAGTGCTATACCTGAGGACATACCGCTCGAATTGTTAGCAGCAATACCGCCTGCCATACAAGAATGGATAGACGCAGGATCGGGACCTATTTTTCTGTTATATTTTAATAATACAGAGTTAAGTTTGCCAGCAATAACCCCTGGCTGTGTTTTAATAAATTTGCCTTCTTCAAGTACTTCAAAATTACTCCAAGCTTTTGCAAGAGAAACAAGCAATCCGTCAGTTTGGGCTTGACCCGACAAACTAGTACCTGCTGCGCGGAAAGTCAGATGAGCATTATGCGTATTGCAATACTTGAGAATCTGCTTGATGTCCACGAGATTTTCTGGAAACACAACAGCTTGAGGTATATACTTATAATGACTGGCATCACCGGAATAGGCATATAATAGAAGCTTGTTGCGCGTTATTTTTTCTTTTGCTATGAAATTATTTAAATCATAAATCATTATTAATATGACCTTTAATAAAACCTCCTTAAAAAATTTTAAAAAAATACTTTAAAAAAATACATTTTCCCCACTCCTCCCCGCTGTTTTTTACGGGGAGGAGTGGTAGAGATTTACTGCTTTATAAACATTTGTTTATAGTTGCCTGCTTTAATAAAATAAACACCCGGAGATAATCCGGACACATCAACCTGCAAATCATTTCCAAAGATTTGCGAGACTAAAATTTTTTGTCCGTATATGTTATAAATTGCAATTTCTGCATTGCCCAAAGAACCGTTTAACACTATGTTGATAATATTGTTAGCGGGGTTGGGAGAGATGTTTACAGTAAGCTGTTCATTGTTTTCCTGAACTGAAGTTGCATCTTCGGTTGTAAATTGCCAAACTTCAGACCATTCTGATATATCCGTTGCATTAACTGCCTGAACTCTCCAGAAGTATTGAGTGTTGTAATCTAATCCTGTAACTTGGAAAGCTGTGCCAGATATATCGGTTTGATTAACAACACAGGAAGAAAAAGCATTACTTGTAGAGATCTGCAATGTGTAGCTTGTTGCGTTTGCTGATGTATTCCAAGACAAGTTTGGATTAATTGATATATTTGTAGAATTATTAGCTGGATTAGCCAATGCAGGAGGGTTTAGAGATGCAGATAATTGTCTGATAAATACTCCACCTCCACCTGTTCCGGCAAATATATTATTCCCACTTATTGCTAAAAATAATATAATACCTCCGAAAGGTCCGTTGGTCTGCTCCCAATCATCTTGGAATTGAGATTTTGAAACAACTGTTAATAAGACGATAAAACTAAAATAAACAAAAATCTTTTTCGTAAAAATCTCCGAATATATATAAAAAAAAAGACATTTTCACATATTTATCAATGTCTGAATCACGGGCGAAACATCCCAAAATTTATTACTTTGTTTATTGCTTCCAAGGGATTTCCGATATTTATCAGATGCTGCTTGATATGTTGTTCGTCAAATAGACCGCGTTTTACTGTTGGTTTGAATCTTCTTTTATTCAACTTTTTTGCCCTATTATTTTTTACTTTTTTCTTGTTACTAAATTAATGTTTTATATTTATTTATACAAATATTTAATTTTTAGAACTCCCATAAACCAAAAGGCAGGTTCTATAAATATCATTCGAAACAATGCGAAGAATGATATTTATAGAACCCATCATTATTTTTTCTTTATTACTACTTTACCATCAATTGAGTTAATTGTCTGCACCGATAAATAATAAGCTCCTTCAGGAAGTATTGATATATCAATTATATGAGGTTTGCCGTAGTTTACAATCTGTTCGGAATAAACTTGATTACCAAGCAAATCAAATAGTTTGACAGAATATATGCCTCCGAATTTGTCGAAATTGATATGCAGCTTGTCGTCCATAGGGTGATGATTTTTGAAAGCCCAAGTTTACAAATTTAGGACATATTTAGGACACTAAACTCACTCTTTATATCTAAATCCTCACTGTGAAAAGGGTTGTAAAACAAGATTGCGGAGGATGAGGGACTCGAACCCCCACAGGCTTGCGCCCGGCGGTTTTCAAGACCGCTGCAATACCATTATGCGAATCCTCCTTTTTACGAATTACAAATATGCAACAATTTCTGTTTTTAAACAAATCTTTTTTTTTTTCTACATTTCAAAGAAATGAAACCTTATATAGTCGTATATTTGGCTAATCGGCAGGGAACTTGTGCCTGGTCCGGTTCTGATGAAAAAGAACTCTTCGTTGTTGAAATGGAAATAAACCGGTGTCGGAGAATGTTCGCAATCAATACGGAAGACCTTATGCTTTTTCACCATTTCAATGTTAAAATTGAGCAAGCTCATCACATTGTAGCCAAGCCGCTCGCGGACTATGCTTGAAAAATGAAGTAACAATTTATCGTCGCTTTCAAACAAATCGTGCTCTATACCGCAAACATTCCTGTTGTCTTGCACACCAATAATCAGAGTGCCTCCACCTGAATTGCAAAAAGCCGCTATCGTTTTCAAGCAGCCGTTTTCCACATTTTTATCGAATTTATTTGAAAAATTGTTCCACCTGATTGAGGACTTAAATTCAACAAAATCGCTCTCCCCTTCCATAATCAAATCGTTTGTCGTTGTTTCTTTTGCGCTGCGGAGATAAGAAGTAACGAGCTTAGCAAGTTTTTTTACAACTTTAAGAATAGTGGAGCAAGGAATTTTATATTCATCGAGCAGATCAGTGCTTTTTATGCTCAGCAGGGTTGAATCGGTCAGGGATTTGATGCTACCGGTGCGCAAGCTTTCATTAATCATAGCGACTTCCCCGAAAATATCTCCTTTTTTGTAATTCTTCTCGGGTTTCCCGGACAGTTCTAGCAGAAGCTCGCCTGATTCGACTACATATAAAAAATTTCCATCTTCGTTTGCAGTGAAAACGTATTCGCCGGGCTTATACTCTTGACGCCGGAAATAAGCAGCTAGCTGGAAGATGTCATCTTCGTTGAGAGTTGAAAAGATTTGGCTTTTCGATAAAATATCTGTTATATGTTGCTCTGATGACATTTGTTTTTTGTTTAAAAATTAATTGATATAGCAATAATAAGAAAATAGTTTTTATTAAACAAGACTTACTTATATTTTAATGCAATGATGGGTTTTACTCTTACAGTAAGCCAAGAAGGTAATATAGAAGCAAAAAAAGAGAGCAAAACAGTGAGAAATATAACTATTTCAAAATGCCACAATTTCATATCAATAGGCAACTTATCTAAGTAATAGATATCTGCTTTTAAACTAATCAATCCATAAGTGTTTTGCAGAGTTCCGAAAATGTAGCCAAGAGCACAACCAAGTAAAGTGCCGATAAAACCTATAATAACGCCTTTGTAAATAAATACAAGCATTATATCTCTGCCACTCATACCCAATGCCTTCAATATACCAGTAGAATGTGTCTTTTCAATGACGCCTATCAGGAGAATGGTAATAATATTTAACACTGCTACAAGACTAATTAATGCTAAAACAATAGGAATTGGTGCTTTTTGAAGATCGATCCAGGCAAAAATGTCGCGATGTAGTTCAAAAACAGAAAAACAGTAGAATGGATAACCGAGCAGATTGAATAATTCGAAACTTGCCTTGTTTGCCTTAGTATAATCAGCTAATGTTACTTCGTAAGAACTGGCTGTGTTGTCGGGTAAATCAAATAATTCTGCAGCTTTAGCAAATTGAATATACGCATATACATCATCGTATTTGGCAAAGCCTGTTTCGTAAATTGCTATAACTGTAAATTTTTCTATCTCAGGGAATTGGAAGTTGCCAGAACTTAAATTTTTCATAGCGTAAACAACCAATTCATCACCAATTGCCACACCAAGACGATTAGCCAGCCGCTTGCCAATGATTATTTCGTTTTTGTTGCCAGCAGAGAAATCTAAATTACCAGAAATGATATTTATTTTAATATGATTATTTACATAATTTTGAGTTATACCCTTAATCAAAATTCCTTCTGTATAATGCTTCGAGCGGATTAACCCTTCGTTTTCTATTACTGGCTCTACGGCAGTAACTCCTTTATATGAATTTATTTTCGCAATGGTTTTTATTCTATTTGGAAGGTATTCGCTACTAAAAGAAGTAACAGTAAGGTGGGAACGGAATTTCATAATACCAGCTTTTATCACTGTTTCAAAGCCATCAAGAACAGATAAGGCAATAATTAGCGACATACTACCAAGCATAACACTAATTAGTGCAAACAAATGGGCAAAATTCATAAACTTGTTGTTTTTATCGGATTTTGCAAATTTTTTTGAAACAGAATGAATCAGTTTTATGTTCATTTTCTATGCTGTGTAAAGCTTTTCGATGTCAATGATAAGGCAGGAATAATTCTTATCGTTAGCAATGCCTTTTATGTATTTAGTTTTATCTGCTACGCGCTTTTGTTCGATTTGTTCTTCGGTAAATTCAGCAATTCCAACTACTTTATCTGCCGAAACGGCGAACTGGTTTACTTCTTTTTCAATGATAATCGACAGTTCCCTATGTGAATTTCTTATTTGCTTGGGAGCTTCTTTGAACAATTCAATAAGCAACTTAAGCTCGTTATGCTTTACAGTATCAATGATTCTCTCCGCTTCAGCAAAATCATTACGTTTCACAACTTCTTGAACTTCAACAGCTATTCCGTGAATTCTTTTATGAGGCAAATCGAAGTTGCTTAGGAATATTGAGAGGTCGAGATTATCAGTTTTAAAGGAATCATACCATTGTCCGAACTTGCATTCATGTGGATCGGTATTAAGAAGAAAAGCCCTCTTATCGCGAACTGATGCAACAAGTTCATCAATATAGTTTGTATGTTCTTTTTCTCTTTCTGCGAGCATTTTTATCATAATAGCATCTTCATCTTCGAGACTGGGGAGGCTAAAGAGTGTTCTCAAATCAACTAAGGGATAAGTTTCATTGCGTACCTTGATAATTCCCCGGAGATCGTTTTCCTTGCCGGGCAAAGCAATAATATTTGGCATCGGAATAATTTCTTTCACGTGAATAATCGGCATCCCATAATAGCTATTTGCAATATCTACAACAAGATATTTATTCTCGATGTCAGAATTTTCTTCATCATCATCGATTAGATCTAATGGTTCGTCTTCAAATCTACTCATTCTTCTCCAGAAATAATCATTAAAGATATATTAAAAGATTACATAAACAAATATAAGCAATTTTTATTTAGCTCTAATAATTTTTATGAAACATCATACTCTTAAAAAAAAGTTTTATATATCAATTCATAATCTTGTTTAATTCTTTCTTCATTTAAGCCAAATTTTTGCAAATCATATTTGTGTTCACTTTTGAATTTTTTTTGTTTTTCGGCAGTAACCTTGATGTTTTCTAGAGTATCATTTGTTGGCTTGATATCAATAAATTCAAATATTTCGTTCATAATTGCCTCAAAATCGTTCATCATTCTTTGGTAAGGCACTATTTTTACTTTTTCTGGAGGAAACTCGGTATTTGCGTAGCTAATATGAAATCTTATACTCAAATCAAGCAATCCATTGTATAGCCTTTCGATATATTCATTCCTTTTTTTGTTTTCGAGGCGCGTCCAAAAGCCAAATTTGCCGTCAAGCACTCCAGTAACAAGACTTAAGCCTGATGGAACAGTTTCCATAGGGTCTCTAATGGTGTAAATTATCTTTGCATCGGGGAAATATTCGAGATACTTTGAGACACGTACACTCAAAGAGAACATTTTTGCAATCAATTGATTACTTTTCTCGCTTAAAAGATTGCGCTTCCATACTTTTTCCAGCCAACTGAAATCTCTTTTAGAAGTATCTTTATACTCTGGAGCAAATTGCTTTTTTAAATCTTCCTTGGCAAAGGCAAGAAAAAAGCCATAGACGAAAAAGCCGTCGAAAAATCGGAATAATAGAGAAGGATCGTCGGTTTCAATAGCTGTTAGATTAGTTTTGTGGGCAGCATACTGGTGATAGCGTGCAGGACTTATTTTTTCAATAATTGGCAAGATAGGTTTTATTAATTTTTGAAGTGTTAATGAAGGAAACAACATCTTCCACAATTCTGTGCCAACTCCTACATTTTGCTCAACGAGAAATCTTTGCAGAAAAGTCGTTCCGCTGCGAGGATTGCCAATAATAATAATGGGTTTTTCGATTTTTTGTTTTCTGATTTTCGGAAAGAAAATGAAATCGAGGAGCAATCCAAATGAAACAATGAACCACAGAATAAGAATTCCGAGTATCATTGGAAGCAAAGCAAAAGGATTTTTGAAAGCACAAGCCATTACCCAATAAGCTCTTATCAAATTTTTTAACATAATAATCACAGTAAAATTAAAAACGCACAATCATAAACCCGACGGAGAGTCCGGCACCGGTACCTCCTAATAAACACAAATCTCCTCGTTTAACTTTTCCTTCCTTATGTACTATTGCCAGAGCCATAGGTATTGATGCGGCAATGCAATTACCATATTTTTCGACGATTTTCACTATTTGCTCAGGTTTAAAACCATATCTTTGAGCGGCATCGACAGCATGACCTGATGCTTGATGAGGAATAATCCAATCAAAATCGTTAGCAGTAAGATTATTTCTTGAAAAAAGTATATCTAGAGTTTTCTTGACGGCGCCGAGAGCAAAACGGTAAACTTTAACCCCTTGCATAGTAAAAAGATTGTCGTTTGGTTTGGTTAGTTTTGCATTATCAGGAGGATGTTTCGTGCCTCCGCCGCGAAATTCTGTTAGATCGGCGCCTTTATTCCAAGTATTCATTTGCCAGTCAATCAATGCGCTAGTTTCATTTTCAGCTGATTTCTCGACAATCACTGCTGCAGCAGCATCGCCAAAAAGTGAGGCACTTTCGGGTTCTTTCATATTGCGCCAGGGCGTACCTGTCTCTGCCGAAACAATTAATATCCTTTTATATGAACCGCCTTGTATCATTGCAGCTGCTGTGTGGAAAGCTACAATGAATGACAAACAAGTGGAATGAACTGAAAAAGATGGGATTTCATCGTATCCCAAAGCCCTTTGAATGAAAACAGAGCTATCGGGTATCAACTGCAAAGGGGTTGTTGAAGCATTGATAATACAATCAGGTGGTTTGCCATCTTGAATTGCGTCGCGGGCTGCTTTAGCGGCAATGATTTCCATTGACTCTTCTGCTATACGTCGCTCGGCAACTTGTGTCCTTGATATTATCCAGTCCTTGCTTCTACCGATGAGCGGGGCAAGCTCGGCTGAAGTTTGAATCTTTGCCGGTAAATACAAACCCGTTGAGGATATTTTTATATTATACATTTGTTTTCA
>CAYVTD010000027.1:0-46218 GCA_964454445.1 uncultured Hyphomicrobiales bacterium | reverse complement strand
AGAGTTTGATTATAATCATCGAAATAAGATTTGTAAGATTCACACGTTTTTTTATCGCATAATTGTAGTTGAAAAGGATAGCTTGTTCGGTGAAGTAGCTCTAATTCAATTAGGGTTACATCAGTTCGACGTTTTTCAACGGTCTTGTAATACCAAAAGGCACTGCACCAATAATCCCATTGAGAAGAAATGATAATTGCGTTTGGTTCGAGATTATCCATCATTATTCTTGAATATTCCTCTACCATTATATCATCTGAACGGTCTGCTTCTGTGTAATTTAAAGAAATATTGATAATGGGAATGATTAATGCCGCAATAATCAATATTTTAATATATTTTCTGAAATAAAACAAACATAAACCAGAAAAAATGATTAATCCGGTGAAAGTTTGCAAAAAATATGAATCAATATCGTGAATGGAATAGTTGAGAGAGTAAATAAGACTTATGAATATAAACAAAATAAGAAACCAAAATATCTCTTTTGACAGTTTAAAAGCTGCCCAAAATCCTGCAAACATTGGAATTAGACCAAGCCAGCCAAGCTGAGAAGGCACTAACTTTACAAAGATAAGAAAATTGTTAAAAAATGTAGTCCACCCGGAAAACATCCAGACTTGATATTGCTTCCCTTGAATATGATAAAAAAACTTTTCTAATCCACGATGTGTCCAGCCCCAGTTCTGCACAGGCAAGCAAGCGGAGCGAATAGGAAGGTAAAGATACAAGCTAAAGCCAATAACAAAGAGAACAAGGATAAGTAAAAAGTCCTTTCTTTTGTTGGCATTGAAAGAAAATCTCGCGCCCGGCGGTTTTAAAAAAAAGAATAGAAAAGCAGGAAGCATTAGCATTGTCGTTAAATGGTTGGAAAAGCCCAATCCAAGAAGGAAGGCGGCAAGCGAAAGGTAGAAGATATCCGGCTTGTTATCTTTCAAGAAATGAGAAGTAATTTGTTTACTGTTCGTCTCGCTCGGCGATGACATAGAATAGGCTGTTTCTTGACTCCTTTTAATGAGTGAAGATGAAAATAGCGCCCATAAAGCCAGATTCATTAGTAACAAATGAAGTGAATATACTTCTATTGCTGTTCCTTGTTCCCAAACTGTTATTGCAAAGCTATATGTTAAAGAAGTTAAAAAAGGTATGCCGAAATAAGTCAGAAAATCTGGATTTTTAAAGTCGAAATTGATAATAACAGGATGCTTTTCATTTTCTATATGCTTTGATAGATACTTATTTCTTGATGAATCTTTTCTGATAATGGATATAGATTTATTCTTGTCATTGATTAACAAAAGAAGGGAAAGCATAGCGTTTGCCAGGACTACAGATGACAAAGTTGTTAGAACAGCGGCAAATATGTTAAGCTCGAAAATTGTTGAAGCCGATAATGGCAACCAAGTCAAAAGATAACCGAGCAAAGTAAATAGGGGATAACCAGTGGGATGGGCTACACCGAGTGTCGAGCATACTGCGGCAAGCTCGCCACTATCTGTAAAAGTTACGCCCGGAGCTAATGTAGTATAATATACAGCAAAAACAATTATAAACAATGGCGCCGACAACAATAATCTAATTTTTCTTATTTGCTTTTCCATAGATGCAAAATAAGAAAAAATAATTACTTATATAAATGGTATGGGAGCAATTTTTCCCCATTTTTTTCAAAAATAAAACCTTCTGCAAATTGGGCAATGCCTTTTGCGTCGAGGAGCAGTTCGCTTCGAAGTTCCTGTTGTGTGCCGTGTTCAATAAATCTATCAGGGATGCCATGGAGACGGATATCTGCATTACTACGCTTGTTTGTAGCAATATATTCGAGGACAGCTGAGCCAAAACCGCCCTGCACTTGCCCGTCTTCGACAGTTAAGATTTTATCGAAACGTCTTGCAATGTCGTCAAGGAGCATTGTGTCGAGTGGCTTGACAAATCTTGCATTTACGACTTCTGCTTCGATACCCTTGTTAGCAAGGATTTCAGCGGCTTCGAGCGAATAGTTTACCATATTACCAATGGCTATTATTGCTATATCACTGCCATTTCTTAATGTCTCAGCTTTTCCAATTGGAATAGCTCGAAAAGGAGTTTCGGGAGCGCCATTGCCGGTTCCTCGTGGAAATCGAATAGAAACTGGACAGTTTTTAACATTAAATACCGCTGTATAGAGCATATTACGAAGCTCTTGCTCATCTTTGGGAGCCATAGCAATCATAGTTTGTATGCTTCGCAAATAAACCATATCGAGAACGCCGTGGTGTGTAGCTCCGTCTGAGCCGACAAGGCCAGCCCTGTCTAAAGCAAAAATGACGTGTAAGCCCTGGAGAGCAACGTCGTGATTTATTTGGTCGTAAGCTCTTTGTAAGAATGATGAATAAATTGCGCAAACAGGGATCATACCTTCCATAGCCATGCCAGCGGCGAGAGTTACAGAATGTGGCTCTGCGATACCCACATCTATCAATCGTTCAGGCATTTCTTTTGCAAAAATATGCAAGCCTGTTCCTTCGGTCATTGCTGCTGTTATGGCAGTAAGCTTTGGTTCCAATTTGCACAGTTTGAGCATTGCTGAGCCAAAAACATCAGAATATGTAGGTTTTTTAGACAGTGCTTGGGCAACGGGAAATGATTTACCTGTTTCTTTATCTATCTTGCCAATGGCGTGGTAATGCTGGCTATCTAACTCGGCTGGTGCATATCCTTTTCCTTTTTGTGTTATTGTATGCAAAAGGACAGGATGGTTCATTTCGCGTATGATTTTTAGTATTCGAACAAGTTTTTTCACGTTGTGTCCTTCGACAGGACCGAAATACTCAAACCCGAGCGCCTCGAAGAGCATTCCTGGAGTAACAATAGCTTTCAAGCCGCCTTCAATTTTGGAGGCAACTTTACGAATACGATCTCCGATTTGGTCAAATCGCCCTGTAATGTCCCAAATATTACTTCGAATCCTCTGTATAGTCTGCGAAGTAAGTACTTCGTTGAAATATTTAGAAATTGCTGAAACATTAGGATCGATGGAAAAATCGTTGTCATTAAGCACAACAGTAACATCTCTTTTTTGAAATCCAATGTTGTTCATCGCCTCGTAAGCCATTCCGCCGGTCATAGCCCCATCGCCTATAACTGCTATTACTTTATGCTTTTTATTTAAAAAATCTCTTGCGGTGGCAAGCCCCAAGGCTGCAGAAATACTCGTACTTGCATGACCAGCCCCGAAGGCATCGTATTCGCTTTCAGCAGGTTTTAAAAAACCTGACAAACCATCTTTTTTACGAATGGTATGCAGCATATCCCGTCTGCCAGTCAGGATTTTATGTGGATAACCCTGATGACCGGTATCGAAAACAATTTTGTCAATAGGAGTATTATAAACATAGTGCAGGGCAACGGTCAACTCGACAACACCAAGCCCAGCTCCGAAATGACCGCCTGTTTTGGTTATAACATCAATCATAAACTCCCGAACTTCGTCGCAAACTGCTGGCAAATCGTTTACCTCGAGTTTCCGCAAATCATAAGGGGAATTAATGTTGAAAAGATAATCGTAGTTGAATTTGATGTCAGAGAGATCCATAATCGCACTATGATAAATAATGAATTGTTGTTACTTTAATATATTGTCGACGAATTAATTATATTTTCATTTTATTTGGTATCCCCCCAACCCCCCTTGCAAGCAAGGGGGGCTTTTAAATCTTATAGAACAAGTCATTCTCAAGTTGTTCTCTATCGAGCAATGTTTTCATATGTCTTTGCTAAATGCTTGAAACATTTGTCATCAAGAATGAATCAAAACCTCCCTCCCTTGCAAGCAAGGGTGGCTTTTAAATCTTATAGAACAAGTCATTCTCAAGTTGTTCTCTATCGAGCAATGTTTTCATATGTCTTTGCTAAATGCTTGAAACATTTGTCATCAAGAATGAATCAAAACCTCCCTCCCTTGCAAGCAAGGGTGGCTTTTAAATCTTATAGAACAAGTCATTCTCAAGTTGTTCTCTATCGAGCAATGTTTTCATATGTCTTTGCTAAATGCTTGAAACATTTGTCATCAAGAATGAATCAAAACCTCCCTCCCTTGCAAGCAAGGGATAAGTACATTAAACCTCCCTCCCTTGCAAGCAAGGGATAAGTACATTAAACCTCCCTCCCTTGCTAAGCAAGGGATAAATACATTAAACCTCCCTCCCTTGCTAAGCAAGGGAGGGTCGGGGAGGGATCTTATTTCTTTGGAGGCAAGTGTCTTTTGCTTGTTGCCCCAATGCTTGCCACAGAACGATAGCTATCCTTTGTCGAACCGCCTCCGTCAACTTTAAATTGAGAGACCAAGTCGCGAAGGTGCTCAGTTAATTTTGTGAGATCGTCGGCAGCATGGGCAACATCTTGCACTCGTTTTGCCGATTCGTTGCTCACTTGAGAAATAGCGCCAACGTTTTTAGCGATTTGCTCGCTTGTGGAGGACTGCTCTTCGTTTGCAGCGGCAATTTGGTTTATGGAATCGAGGACTTCTTGCGAGCTGTGAACAATCTCTTCGAGCGATTTGCCTGCCTGATCGGCGAGGGAAATACCGCTATTAACTTCGTGGTTACCTTGTTTCATCGCTTCGACAGCTTGCTGCGTTTCTGTTTGGATGCCTTTTATCATCACAGCGATTTGTTTAGTGGCTTCTGTTGTTCGTTCAGCAAGTTTGCGGACTTCGTCGGCAACGACAGCGAAACCGCGTCCTTGCTCGCCAGCACGGGCTGCTTCGATAGCTGCATTAAGAGCAAGAAGGTTTGTTTGGTCAGCGATGTCGTCGATGACGGAGATGATTTCACCAATTTGTTTGCTCGACTCGCCAAGTTTTTCGATGTTTTCGGCGGAAGCTTTAACAACTGAAGCGATATCACGCATCTTTTGAACGGTTTGCCTGACGACGCTACCGCCTTCTTTTGCTACTTGACCGTTTTGGTCGGCAACTTCAGAGGTTTTGCTGGCGCTCATAGCGTTTTCAGTGATTGTGCGGGACATTTCCTCGACGGCGCTTGCCACTTCATCGGCTTGGGCGCTTTGCTCTTGGGCGCCGGCTGCCATTGTGCCAGCGGTGGATGAAATCTGCAATGCGGCGCTTGCTGCCTGTTCGACCGCATCAAGTATTTGTATCATTGCCGAACCAAGCGATTCGCTGACGGTATTTATATCTTCTTTCAATTTGTTGATATCGCCTTTGTAGTTGCCAGTCATTTTGGCGGTCAGGTCGCCATTGGCGAGTGTGCTTAAGACGCTGCCCGCCTCGTTGATTGGTTCTACAATGTTATCAAGGGTTTGGTTGATGCCTTTGATGATTACGCCAAAATCTCCGCCGTGTTTTGAGGCGTCTGCACGTACATTGAGTTTGCCTTCTGCCGCTTCCATCGCTAGCATTTTCGTATCGGTAACAAGATTTAATACATTCTGGCGAACAAGGTTCATCCTCTCAGTTGCTATTATTTGTTTACCAGGTAAAACTGGCATTTCCTTTTTCAAATCTCCTTTTGCATATTCTTCTAATATACCAAGTATATTAAGAATAACATTAATATATATCTTCATTCCATCGTTAAAGCTTTTTATTAGCTGATTATAAACACCCCTAAAAGCATTCTCATCTGCAAATGCTTCAATATCCCCCGCCTTTTGCTCATTACTCGTGTTTATCATCGATTGCACCAAATTATTCAAAGCATCTATGCAAGTATTCAGATTATTCTTTATCTCATTGAAGTCACCGCGCATTACATCTGTTATCTTTGGCGGAATATCCCCCTTGGAAATCCTGTCCATATACTCAGCAGCAATGTTTAACGGACCAATAACGGCATCCAGCGTATCATTAATACCTTGCACTATCGCCCTAAAGTCGCCCTGATGCTTGGTAATATCTTCTCTTGTGTCAAGCTTGCCATCCAATGTTGCTTTAACTAGCATTTTCGTATCATTTACCAATGCTCCTATCGCATCTATGCAAGTATTCAGATTATTCTTTATCTCATTGAAGTCACCGCGCATTACATCTGTTATCTTTGGCGGAATATCCCCCTTGGAAATCCTGTCCATATACTCAGCAGCAATGTTCAACGGACCAATAATGGCATCCATCATCCCATTAATGCCGCTCACCACGTTTTTGTACTCGCCTTTGTAATCATTCGCATTTGCTCTTGTATCGAGTTTGCCTTCCGTTGCGGCGTTACCCAGCATCACCGTTGTCTTAACGAGCGACTCTATGCTATTTGCCATTGTTTTCATTGCGTTAAGCAATATTCCCGTTTCATCTTTAGAGTTCGATTCCAGATCAACCTTCAGATTGCCGTCGGCGATGTTATTTGCTGCTGTTACTGCCTTTGCCAATGGCTTGGTAATGCTGGTTATCAACCAAAATGCTACTATTATTGCTATAATAATGGCTATGCCTGCAATAATAAACATCAATGTTGTTGCAGAAGAATAGATTTCATCGCAATCTTGATTTGATTCGTTTACAAGCTTGGCCTGAAATTCATTAAGATTGTGAAGAGATTCAATATAATTGTTTTGCGCCGACCTAAAATCACCAAACAACAGGGCAATAGCCGCTTCTTTGTTGCCAGCGTCATTTAATTCTATCACTTTTGCCCGCAATGGATAGTATTCCTTCATTCTTATATCATCAATAGCCTTCAGCAATGCCTTACCTTCTTCAGATTTTGTCGTTTCTAAGAGATATTTTTCAGATTTATTTACCTTCGATGCCACATCCTTTAATCTATCCTTTTCAGTTTGAGCTATCGATGCGTCATTAGTAAGCAATATATTGCTAATTGCCCTTGATGCTTCGTTGACATAATCAATCATATTGTTTGCTTCCACTGTTTTTGGGAATTTGTCATCAGCCAAATTAGTAACCTCATCATTTAATGTATCTAATTTAGAAATTCCGACAAAAGCAACTACTATTAATGCGATGATAAGTAGCGCAAATCCAATAATTAAGCGCATTCCGATTTTCATAATGCAATCTCCTTATATATACAATAAAAAAACAATTATTTAATTTACAATTTATATAATATTGATAATATTTAAATATTATTTAAACAAAATCAATTTAATTAAAAGAACAAAATAGTATTTATTTAATAGAGCAATATTTATTTTAAAGTTATTTATTATAAATATTCCTCAATTTATTGCATTATTTCCTCCATATATTAAGATAAATACTTAGTTTATTATTATATACTCTCGATTTATTACAAATATTCCTCATATTATTATCCCAAAATCTTTCTTTATTATAATATTTCCTTATATTATTGCCTTATCATTTCAGTTTAATGCCTCATTTCCTCAGTTTATTATTTTAAATTTTTTATATAATAATTAATTTATTCACTTGGTTATAACAATCTAAGTATTTATCATATATAATATTTAATTTAATTTATAATAAGTATGAAATACTATGCAATTATCTTTTTCTCATGATAAATTATTAAAATATATTGATATATCGACATTCTATAAAAAATATTTAATATAATATAAAAAATATTTGTTTATTATTATCATAAAATAAATACATTAGAAAAACATATAAAATGCTAAAAGTATTCTAAGATTATTTACTTTTGTTGTCTCGTCAATTAAATTTTTATCATTGTTATTCATTTTACCAAATTCGGCGGCAGTATATTCGACTTCGAGAGCTGTTCTGAACTTGCCTTCATTAAATACTAATCTCGGCGAAACTCTTATTAAAGATTTAATATCTGTTCCTCTTCCATAAACAGTATTTGTCATAGTATTTTCATCTGTTCCGAGCGATTTTCCATAAGCTGCGTAAACGCCGGCTTCTATTTTCTTTCCATAAGCCAGGTCCGTCCAGACGGACAGATTATTTAATGGCGAATAAGTCTCTGCACCTGTTACGGGGTCGAACTCTTTTACGACATATCCGCTCGGTAAAAGTAAATCGACGAGGTTTTGTCCGTAAACGCCATACAATTTAGCGGTAAAATCGCCTGTGGAAATCTTAGTATATGCATTGGCTGCAATGGAGGCAACTTTTTCGGCAGTTTTGTAAGTCTTACCTTCAGTGCCGGCAGTGAATAATCGTGGAGTGAGCATCTTATATTCTGCGCCGGCGCCGATTAAGAAAGCAGGATTAGTGTATTGCAAACCCAAAAACAACTCAGGGATTCCTGTATTTCGCAAATATATCGAGGAATTGCCCTCAGGTCCGAAGCTGGCAAAGTCTCTTTGCGTGATGGCGGCGGCAGTTAGCGAAACGTCGGCGATTTTTTGGACAATTCTCAGTTGCGGGTATCTGCCGAATGGCTGGAATGGGACGCCGGTATTGAAGGAAACGGTGCCGGGGAAGCAATCTGTGTTAAAAAATGGGTGCCAGAACTGTCCGGCGCGTATTTTGGTGCTAATCCAGTCTATATCGACGTAAGCGTGGCGTAGTCTGAGGGAATTAATGCTTGCGTCGGCGCTTCCAAAGAATTCGGCTTCGACATACGCCGATGTTTTAGCGGAAAAGACCTCTGGTCCGGTGATATTTGATTGTAGGCGTGTCTGGATGCTCAGTATATTAAAGTTATATTTATTATTAATGTCATCGCCATTGTTATCGAGTCTTTCGGCAAGGGGCCAGAGAAGGAAATGTCCCTCTCGAAGCGAAAGGTTCTGCCTTGTATCGTAAATAACATCTGTTTTAACGAAGCCATTGAAAGATATGCCGATGTTTTGCGCAACCAAGATGGTAGGAAAAAAGAGGCAAACAGTAAAAAAAATTATTTTATATGTATTAAATTTGAGATTCATAATGCCTTTCCCGCAATTATTAAAGTAAAAATCGTTATTTAACATAAAAAAACAATGGATAGAAAAAATGTAACCTATATTTCATCTGCGAACTTAGATAATTCTTTTTTCTCGGCGGAAGAAAGAATTTTTTCGATATCGAGCAAGATGAGCAAACGGTCTTCGAGTTTGCCGACGGCAGTAATAAACTCGGAATCGATGCCGGAGACGACAGGGGGCGGTGGTTCGGTGATGCTGCTATTGATGCGTAGCACTTCGTTGACGCTATCGACGATGAAGCCGATGACTTTGTTGTTAATTTCGACGACTATGAATCGTGTGTCTTTGTCGTAAGTTTTTTTGGGGAGTCCCAATCTTTTGCGCAGGTCGATGATGGGAATAACTTTTCCTCGCAAATTGATGATGCCTTCAACATAATCGGGAGCGTTTGGCACTTTAGTAACTTCTACCATTCTGTTAATGCCTTGAATGTTTAATATATCGACCGCGAATTCTTCGTCACCGATGTGAAAGCTAACAAGTTGCAATTGGTCGCTAAGAGCAACATTGTGTTTAGATGATGAATCTGCCATTGAACCTCCGTTTTTTGTAAGTGAATATTTACATAATTATTATTTGTTTTAGTTTTATTAAATTATCATTTTTATTTAATATATGCAAATAAATATTGAAAAAAAATTGATTTATTTTTGAAAGATATGTTTGAGTTTAGAAATAAATCGGAAATTCCTCCTACCACCTTTTATAAATAAGTGGGTATATCCTTCAAAAAGCTTATGATTCTGTTCAGTGAACAACCTTCCGAAGGTTCTAAACATTCGGAAGGTTTAAATACTAATCTAACTAGGTAAAATAAGTAAATACTTAATTATTTAATGTTTTTTTATTTTGAAATTTCTTAACTTTGAGTTTTTAATAATTTAAATGGATTGAAAAATGGGAAAAATTCCTTCACGAGAAGAAGCTTATGAGCTATTGAAAAAATATACCAGGACGGAGTCGTTGATAAAGCATGCATTATCAGTAGAGGCGGTGATGCGCTATGCCGCCCGGCAAAAGGACGAAGATGAAAACAAATGGGGTGTGATTGGCCTTGTTCACGATCTCGATTATGAAATGTATCCAGAGCAACATTGCAAAATGACAGAAAAAATCTTGCGAGAAGAAGATTGGGATGAAGAATATATACGGGCAATTTTGTCTCATGGTTGGGGATTGGTTACAGATATTGAACCTGTAAGCGAGCTCGAAAAAACGCTCTTTGCAATAGACGAACTTACTGGATTGATAACTGCTTGCGCACTTGTTCGACCATCGAAAAGCGTAAGTGATTTGACGATAAAATCAGTGAAAAAGAAATGGGGAAACAAGCAATTTGCTGCTGGGGCTAATCGGGAAATCATTCAAAAAGGAGCAGAAATGCTTGATATTGAACTTGATAAACTTATTGACTTGACAATTATGGGGATGAGAGAAGCTGCAGAAGAGTTGGGATTGTAAAAAAACAAGTTAATACTTACTATGTAATTTCTCCAATGATAATAGGATTTTCGCTGGAGCATTTTGCCATAACTTCATTTACATTTTCTGGCTTTATAATCAATACCATTCCAATTCCTAAATTGAAAACCCGCCGCATTTCTTCTGCCGATATTTCCCCTGTTTTTTGAATTAAATCGAATATAAAAGGTATTTCCCAACTATTCCAATCAATTTTCATCGACAATCCATCAGGTACAACACGCGAAGTATTGCCGACAATGCCTCCTCCAGTTATATGAGAAATGCCATTGAGCAAGCCATCGAGCACTAAGGGATGAACGATTTTCAAATAGGATTTATGTACGGCAAGCAGCATTTCACCGAGAGTTTTGCCGGTTTCCTCAAAGAAGGTATCGACAGAATAATCATCTAATAAAGCTGCCCGGGCGAGCGAATAACCATTAGTATGCAAGCCTGAGGATGTCAAACCAATCATAATATCACCTTTGGAAATTCTTTTGTCATCCACGATTAGTTTCTTTTCGACTACTCCGACAATGGTGCCAGAAACATCGTATTCGTTATCCTTGTAAATGGAAGGCATTTCGGCGATTTCGCCGCCAATGAGGGCACAGCCATTATTTTTGCAACCTCTGGCAAAACCTTCGATTACTTGTTCTGTAACGCCTCGTTTCAATGACCCTGTTGCGAAATAATCGAGAAAGAAAAGAGGCTTTGCACCACAACATAGTATATCGTTGGTACAATGATTGACCAGACATTCGCCGACGGTATTGTTTATACCGGTTAGAAAGGCAATGATAAGTTTTGTACCGACACCGTCAGTGCTTGCGACTAAAACAGGATGCTCCATATCTGCAAACTTGCCATCGTAAAAACCGCCAAACAAGCCGATATCAGTTAAAACTTTTTCGTTGAAAGTTGCCCTGACAAGGGGTTTTATGTTTTTAACAATGTTTTCGCCTGCCTCGATATCGACGCCGGCATTTTTATATGTTTTTCCCATTATCAAAAACCTTTTATCATTTATTAATAGTTATAAAAACTTAAAATTTATGTTATTCTGAAGTATTGTTTGGAAATTTTAGTGTTATAGTAGTTCCAAGCCCTTGTTTACTCTCAATATTGATTTTTCCATTAAGCAAATTGATTATCTTAAATACGAAATGTAGCCCCAAACCGATGCCTTCAAAATTTCTGGTTGTGCCTTCGCTGCCTTGGCGGAATGCTTCAAAAATTCTGTGATAATAATCTTCTTCGAAGCCAATACCTGTGTCTATCAACTTGATTTCGCTCCATTTTCTTTCGCCTTCAACAACGATGTCCAATTCAACTGTTATACCACCTTCTTTGGTGAATTTTATAGCATTGTCCATCAATTGCCGTAATACCTCAGAAAATAGTTTTTCATCAATACAAGAATTCAAGATTTCATTTTTTATTATAAGATGGAGAAATAAAGATTTTTCTTTAATAGCTTCTCCGTAATAAGCAATATGCTCCCGAACAAAATCTACAATATTGATTTCCTGTATATCGAGTTTGGTCGGGTCAGCTTCTATTTTTGACAGTTGCATTAAAAGAGTGAGCGTTTTATAAAGTCGTAGCGAAGAAATCTTTATATTCTGAACGTATCTTTGTTGAGTAGAGTCAGTAATGCTATTTTGTAAAAGCTCTGTATATCCAAAAATACCATTAAGAGGAGTTCGTAATTCATGTCCCATATTTTCTATAATAATAGTTTTAAGCTTGTTTGTTTCTTCTGCAATTGGCTTTGCTCTGAAGATTTCTTCTCGTGCACTCTCTATTTTTTCCATATTCTCGTTTAATTGCGATTCAATACTCTTTAACAAGGTAATATCGTGGAAATATAAATGGGCTTCGAGTTTGTTTTCAAGAGGTTGAATATTAATGGAAAAGATGCCTTTATGAAATTCGTATTCAAATTTGTTAACTTTGTTGTTTTTTATTGCAGACAAGAATACATTCTCTTCAATTCTTGTAAATATCTCGGTAATGTGTAAACCTGTCAACTGTTTTATATCAAATAGATTATGAGCAGCCTTATTTGCTAAAAGTATAATCCCCTCCATATCGTATTTAAGAATTGGGTTTGGGTTAAACTTCACAAACGAGAGCCATTCTTCTTGGAGGGCTTCCTTCTCTTTTCTGCTGCTAATGTCTTGAATTATCACAAAATATTGGAATACTTTGTCTAATTTATCTTTAATGGCTTTAAAGGTAATCTCGATATATATGGTAGAACCATCTTTTCTTAAAATTCTGTGTTCATAAGTATCTTCTTCTATGGAGCCAGATTCAAGTACATCGATCATATTAGCAGATTTGTCAAGATCGTCAAGATGAATCAGGTCTTGCCAATTCATTGTTTCTAACTCTTCAGCAGTATAACCAATCATTTCGCAGGCTTTTCTGTTTGCTCTTGTAAAACCTTGTCCTGGTTTGTACACTAGCCAACCGAGCAAAGCAAAGTCGAAAAAAGCACGAATTCTTGCATTAGTCTCGGCTTCAGTTTGAGCAATATTTTCCTGCAAACGAGAAATCTCTTCAAGAAGTTCCTGTTTTGTTCTATTATCATCATTCATTGCTTTTTTCCATTATTTTTCTCGTAGCTATTACCATTCCCGTTTCTACTTTGTTTCATAAGCTCAGCCATTCGCGATGCCTGTAAAGCAAATGTCTCAATACGAGCTTCAATTATCTGGGGATAGACGTTGCCATCGGTTTCTATTGGAAGGAATGGGATGTTCATTTTACCATTGAAAACTTCGGGCAATTTATATTTGGGGTCATACATTTGCTTGATTTTCAATTTATTTTCGATATTCATTTCAGGCACAGTAACCGATTCAGCGAACCGGGTTTGCATGCAGCCGAAAGGTCCTACGCTAATAATACCGCAGTATTTGTCGATAGAATCGTTTATGCCGGTGCCTACAATTAACAATGGCTCGCCTTTGAATTCGAGTGGTACAATGTGTTTCCCGTGTTTGACAAGAGGGGCTATTTTAGTTCTGAAAAACTTATAATATCCTGTTTTTGTTAGAATTTGTTTTATTCTTTGTTCTGCATAACGCATATAGACGATTCTAACGAGCCGTTCATATTTATTTTTAAAAGAAACGAGTGGTTCGTAAAGCCCGTTTTTTAGCAAATAATCCACATAGAAAATCCATTCACTAATGTAAGCATCTTTGACGATAAAACCCTGTTTTGCAAAAACTTCGTTTAACCACTTATGAGAAAAAGAATCACGACGAACGTACATCTCGCCAACGAGAGCAATATATTTAGCTTCGTCGATGTGTTTGGCGGCGGGTATGCGGGTATTGATGTTTTTTGCAAATGTTTTCAATGATTTATAAAAACTACTGTAATCATTTTCGACAACATCGATTAATCTATCAAATTCTTCATTAAATATATCAAGCCCGGCTTGAGGATCTTTTGAATGAGCAAGAATTCCTGAGCGGACATCGTCGAGCACATCGCTTGCAATAAGCATTTCGATGCCTCTGGAAGCAAAATTCGGTCCAAGACCTGCAAAACCGTCTTCGTGCATTAATTCGAGTGTTGCAACATTTTTAAGTCGTTTTCTTCGAATAACATTTCTCATAAATGCCGGATAAGTCCCAAGACGACAGTTCCCAGCCCCCTGAGCAATGAAAAAGCAAAGATATCCTTTGCCGTTCCAATGATTCTCGGCGTAATCGAGCAAGGAGCCTGTCATTATCAAAAGTGGGAGGCATTCTTTACCTGTGGCGACAGCCCTGCCCATCTTTAAAACTTCTGCATTTGGCTCTCTTACTGCTTCGGCATCGAATCCCTGGCTTCTCATTCCTGCGGCAAACAGTCGTGAGGCAAGTACTCCCATCGATGGTATTAAGATTTTTACTCTTGGATCGTTCAAGGAAATGCTACCGCCTTCTGAACTGAGGAAAAACCCTTCGTCTTTGCCAATTTCTATTGATGCCTGACGATAGTCGCCTAAGTCGGTATCTTTCACTCTGTCTTGTATTCGCCGGTAATTGCCTATAATGTCTAAGGCCGCTTCGATTCTTGTGTTTATGCCGGCATCGGCTGTATGACCGTCGAGTTCAAGAGTCAAAGATGGCTTGGTGTCCATTATTTCGCGAAAATGTGTAATAATCATCGAATCGGGTGCGCAGGAGAAGTTTGATACATAAGTGGCGAAAAGCTGTGAATGTCGCTTAATTAATTTTGTAACCTTTAATATTTTTTTACCACTTTCCCAATACATATCATCATCAATTTTTTCTTCTCGAAAATCGAGCATATCATAGGGAATAACGTAAATACCACGAGAAGCGAATTTCCGTGGTATGCCTTTGTTAGCATCTTCGGCAAATGTGTTATAAGGTCTGCCGACAAGAATAATGGCAAACATATCAGGATCTTCTTCGAGCTTTTTAAGGAAATCTCTTCCAATCGTAAAAAGCTCTTCAGTCAAAGTGTTTTGCACATCGACAGCATTATAATAAGCCTTTTTTATTAATTCTTCATCGTCAATCCCTAATTGCTTGCCGATTTTAATGAAATTCGTTTCTTCTTGGTCGTAACCATTTGCAAAATTAAATATTGGGGCAATCAGTTTTGCATCAATATCATATTCTCTATATGCTTGTTTTAAATAATATGGCTCGCCGCTGACAAAAATGCAAGAAGTATTGAAATCCATTCGCTGATATTCTTTTTCGCCGACAAGCATTTCCAAGATATTTGGTACAAAAATAAAATCAGTTTTTTTATTTATCAAGTCTTGGAAAAGCCCCATTGATAGCTGACCGGGATAGCAAAGCGAAGTAAGCTCGCGTTCAATGCCTTCGCCTTCCACAGTATCAGAAAGGACTACTCGAAAACCTAAACTAGTGAAAAAATGTGAATAAAGCGGATAGAGTGTATGTGTTTGAAAAGATCTATTGATACCGACAGTTTTTGCAGATGCTGGTAGAATCGTTTTTGAGGCATATTTTTGATAGACAAGCTCTTGTCTGATTTTGACAAAATCATATTTATCATAATCGACTTGTGATGTTTTGTTTATATTGTAATATTTATTGCAAGAACCTCCGAATGGATATTTTTTCCCTTCAATTTTTATTATGTTCACCGGGCATTTCAAATCGCATTTTTCTCTGCCACCCGGGCAGATAAATGGTTTAGCATATTCAACTTCTCTTTTTGCAAGCTCTTCCAATGAGAAGCTCTTTTCTTCGAAAATTCCAAGATTGATCTTGTCGAGAACTTCGAGGGCAACACCGAAAGCACCCATCAAACCAGGTTCAGGAGGGACAATTATCTCTTTGTCTGTAAGTGCCGCCATAGCGATGGGTATTGCTTTGTTGTAGCAAACGCCACCTTGCATGAATATTTTTTTTCCTACTGGGCGATTGCCTTTCACGCGATTAACATAATTCATACAAATGGAATAAGTTAATCCGGCAACAATATCTTCGCGAGAAATACTTTCTTGTGTGGCTGTTTTGATGTCGGCATTAATAAAGGCGGAGCATTGGTCACTGAAATTTGGTGGACGTTTGCCCTGCATGGCAATCGGCTCGACATCAGAAACCTTCAATCCAAGAGCTTCGAAAGCTGCTTCTTCGATAAAAGAACCGGTTCCTGCCGAGCAAGCCTCGTTCATTGCATAATCAGCCGGTACTTTATTGACAATATAAGTATATTTTGCGTCTTGACCACCTATTTCAAAAATAGTATCAACTTCAGGATCGAAATAAACAGCTGCTGTTGCGTGGGCGATGATTTCGTTGAAAACACCATCGGTTAGGGCGTGTAGTCCTGCAATGTGCCTGCCCGAGCCGGTAGTGCCAACACCTACAAGATTTATTTCTTCAGTAATCTGTTTGAGTAATTCATTGTAACATTTTTTTGCAGCTTTGATGGGGTCGCCGTGTGTATAAAGATAGATGGTAGCAAGGATTTTTTGGTCAGATGCTCTGATAATCACGGCTTTAGTGGTCGTCGAGCCAACATCGAGTCCAAGAATACATTTATCACCTTTTTTTGCCTGACCAAAGCCTATAGTTTTAAAATCGACTTTATTGGTATGTTTGGAAAGTGGTTCCAGAAACGCAAAAGAGCTTTTTGCTTCAGTGAATATATTGTCGAAGGAAGTCATTGGCGGTAAAGCTTTGTCGAGAGCATAAGCAGCGGCTCCGAGCGCTTCGAAATAGTATGATTCTTTTGGAATTATCGCTTTGGGGAACTCTTTTTTTAAAAAGTTCATCACGATATTGTTTCTTGTAACTCCGCCGGTGAGAACGACTTTTTGAGCCTTTGCCTTGTTTAGTAGTTCTTCGATTTTTTCGGACATCATTTTTGCAAGACCGGAGCTTACTTCAGCTTTTGGTGTTCCTTTGTTGAGTGCGTGAGTACAATCAGATTTGCAAAAGACAGAGCATCTGCCCGAGACCTTGTGTGGCTCGGCATCGGCAGCGATTTCCATCACAGTATCGACAGAAACGTCCATACGCTTGATTTGCTGAAGGAAGAATTCGCCTGTACCAGAGGCACATTGATTCTTTGAGATTACATTTGCTATTTTACCGTTACTGTCGAGGGTATAGACTAAGAAAGTCTCGCCACCAAGCGAGGCAATGGCATCAAAGTGGCAATTTTCTTGATTATTCTCTTCAGTTATCGATTGATTTATCGCTTCATAAGCATACTCTGCGGCATAAGGTTCGGGAATATTAGGCAGACTGACAATCTTGCGAAATTTTCTGCCCGTAACCGCCACAGGTAGCATTTCAGGATTAAATCTTTTAAGATTCTCGAGAAAAACATCTTTTGGATTTCCATTATGGGCTAAGACGAGAAAATCTTCGACTACAATTTTGCCGTTTGTCCCTGATGTCTTGACGAAGCTTATGGTTGATGCACCCAAGCAGGCGCCAATTGCTGTATTTTTTTGCATTTATTTTTGACAAATAGATTAACATAGTGATTTATCTTACTGCTTCCCATTTGTCGGAATACGATTTTCCGAACAACATTACAGATAATGAGTTGATAACCCAGCGAAAAAGCGTTTTAATGTAACCATCTTTTTTAAAACGGCGCGGGGACTCGACAACTCTCAATTTATTAATATATGCAATTTTTGTGATATGTGCAAGGCGCCGGTAAAGGTCGAAGTCCTCGCCGGCAATTATTTTATTTGTATATCCACCGACTTGCTTAAAAAACGAGGACTTAATGATATGACACTCGCCCCTTGCCATGCCAATTCCTAAGCTATTAAGGGTTTTTACGTAAAAATTATGAGCAGAATAAAACATTTTATCTTTGAATTGCATTTCGTCTTTAGGTGCTGTTACCGCGGTAGCAATAGCCCCGCAATTACTATATTCAGTAATACCACAAGCCCACAAATTAATAAAACTAAAGAAATAGTCTGGGTCTTCGGGTATGGTATCTCCATTGATAAAGACCAGAATGTCGCCAGAGGCAAGCTCAGAGCCTCGATTTCGTCCTTCTGCAATAGTTTGCGGATAAGGTCTGTCGTGAACAACTAATTTATCTGAAAATCTCTTAGCTATTTCTACTGTTTTATCTTTACTGCCCCCGTCGCTAACAATCAATTCTATATTATAAGTTTTCCTGAGTAGTTTGGTATATACGTTTAAGGTTTTTTCGAGTATTATCTCTTCATTAAGCACTGGTATGACTAAGCTGATTAATGGTTTGTCATTATTACTGGGAACTTCAATGCTTTCAACATAATTATTTGTGGCAACGACTCTCAGTTCTTGCTCTGAATGTTGTTGAGGTTTCTTGTCGAACTCGATATTAAATGATCTGTTCAATAGATTTTCAAAAAGAGTAATTAAAAATATCCAATTTACAAAAAATTATTATTAATTGGGAAAAGATTTGAATTTTTTGAAATTATTTAGGAGTATTATTTAAGAAAACTCAATTAATTATATCTTAATGTTTTGTTTATTTGTCATCTGAAATTACTTATTAATCACAAATCCAAAGAAATTTCGTAAATTTGTTGTTTCGTATTTGTTCAAAAAATGATTAAATCATAATGGCGCATTATCCATTTAAAGAAATAGAACAGAAATGGCAGAAACTTTGGGACGCAAGCCAGATTTATAAAGTCGAAGATAACTTTGAAAAACCAAAATTTTATATTCTCGATATGTTTCCCTATCCGAGTGGCTCTGGTTTGCATATTGGTCACCCGGAAGGCTATACAGCAACAGATATACTTGCACGTTACAAAAAAATGACTGGCTACAATGTCTTGCATCCAATGGGCTTCGATGCTTTCGGCTTGCCGACAGAGCGCTATTGCATGGAAAAAGGCATTCACCCTGTCGTGGCGACCAATCAAAATATTGCTGTGTTTCGCGAGCAGTTGAAAATGATTGGACTTGGTTACGATTGGAGCCGTGAAGTAAACACTACCGATCCTTCTTATTATAAATGGACTCAATGGATGTTTCTGCTGATTTACAATTCTTGGTATGACCATAATAAAAAAGCAGCAAGACCGATAGCAGAATTGCCTATTCCTGAGGATTTAATCGAGCAGAAAGATATTGATGATTACATTGATAGCAAACGTCTGGCTTATATTGATATGATACCGGTGAACTGGTGCGAGAAATTGGGGACAGTCCTTGCTAACGAAGAATGTGACGAATGGCGTGAAAAGGGCTATAAAGTCGAACGCCGGCCTATGCGTCAATGGATGCTGAGGATTACTGAATATGCCCAGCGCCTCCTCGACGACCTCGAGTTGGTCGATTGGCCAGAATCGACAAAGGAAATGCAAAAGAATTGGATTGGCAGGAGCGAAGGCGCAGAAATTATATTTCCTGTTTCTGATTCGAATGAGCAGATACCGGTTTATACAACAAGACCAGATACAGTGTTTGGAGCTGCTTATGTAGTGCTTGCACCCGAGCATCCCCTTGTTGAAAAGATTTCCTTACAAGCTAACATTGATGAAGTCAAGAAATATCAGCAATATGCTTCATATCGCAGCGATGTTGAAAGAATGGAGATAAGCAAGGAAAAAACTGGTGTTTTCACTGGGGCTTACGCTATTAATCCGGCAAACAACAAGAAAATCCCTATTTGGATAGCCGATTATGTGCTTTTAAACTATGGCACTGGCGCTATAATGGCAGTTCCTGCCCACGACGAACGCGACCACGAATTTGCAACTGTTTTCAATTTGCCAATAATCCAAGTGCTTGCTCCGAAAGATGGCACTGATATAGACATTACTAAAGCTGCCTTTACAAGCGATGGCATCGGAATTAATTCTGAAAACAACGAAGTATCTCTGAATGGTTTAAACACCTCTGAAGCCAAAAAACAGATAATAGAATGGCTTGAAAGCAAGAATATCGGCAAGGGAAAGGTTGAATTTCGTTTGTGGGATTGGTTGTTTTCGAGACAGAGATATTGGGGAGAACCGATTCCGATTATGTTTTTCGAAGATGGCAGCCGCCGCTCACTCGATTTCGACGAGCTTCCATTGAAATTACCTGAGATCAAAGAGTTTAAACCATCAGGCTCTCTGGAATCACCTTTAGCACTTATTGATTCATGGGTGAGTTTTATCGACAAAAAGACTGGCAAGAAGGCACGATTCGAAACAAATACAATGCCGCAATGGGCTGGTTCCTGCTGGTATTATCTTCGCTTTATCGATCCGCATAATGATGAAATTTTTTGCGACAAAGAAAAAGAGCGATATTGGATGTCGCCCGATGGCATTGACCTTTATATCGGTGGTGCCGAACATGCTGTCTTGCACTTACTTTATGCACGTTTTTGGCATAAAGTCCTTTACGATTATGGCTATGTAAGCACACGAGAACCTTTTCGCAAGCTTTTCCATCAGGGGCTTATAATGGGGGAGATGGAATATATAATGTATGTCGATGACAATGGCAATCCTGTTTCGAGCGAGCTTGTTTCGGGAAGTGGTTCTTATAAGGGCTATAAGCTGATTTCGAAGAGACTTGATGAAAACGAAGTTGAAAAAATCAAGGATAGCGAGCGCAAACAAGACTATTTTGTATTAAAAAGCAGCGAAAAGATTCGAATTAATGCCCGTACCTTCAAAATGAGCAAGAGCCGAGGCAATGTGATAAATCCCGATGATGTCGTTGCAAAATACGGAGCCGACTCGCTTCGCGTTTTCGAGATGTTCCTTGGTCCTTTGCAAGATGCAAAGCCTTGGGCTGATAAAGGTATTGAAGGGGTAAACCGTTTTTTAAACAGGGTTTGGCGTCTGATGATAAATGAAAGTGGAAATCTTGACGATGATGTGCAAGATGTTCAACTTACTGCTGATCAAGATTATATATTACACAGCACAATCAAAAAAGTTGGGGAGGACATAGAATCATTGCATTTTAATACTGCTATTTCACAGATGATGATTTTTGTAAATGAATTTAACAAATATCCCATTAAGCCAAAGGAAGCATTGGAAAAGTTTGTATTGTGTCTTTCACCTTTTGCTCCTCATCTGGCAGAAGAGCTTTGGCAAAAGCTCGGTAATACTGGTTCGGTTGTGCTTCAAACATTTCCTGCTTATGATGAAGCTAAGACCGTCAACCAAACAATAGAATTTGTTGTCCAAGTGCAAAGCAAAATTCGTGCAAAGCTGTCTGTTGCTGTGAATACTCCAAGGGAAGAACTCGAGCAGCTCGCTCTTTCTGATGAGAAGGTAAAGAAGCACATTGCAGACAGGCAAATCCGCAAGGTTGTTTACGTGCCAAACAAGTTAATGAATTTTATTGTTGGGTAATGATAGATTATTTTCCATTACTCTTCTATGCAAATATAAAAAAAACAGGCACAGAATGTAAAAATGTGAGTAAAAATTATACAAATCAGCTAGCTACAAAAATTCTTTCTAGTAATGTAACTTTTTTTTATTGCTAAGCGTCTAAACATATATCAATAGTATATTTTTTTAAAAAAGATTTTTAAAAATGAAAATTAGAGTTTTTGTTTTATCAATATTGATGGCCTTTTGTGTAGCCAAGCTCCATTCTCAGATTAGTATAGAAATAAAACCCGTGCAAGGCAGCTATGAAACTGTTGATGCTAAAAATATTCCGCTTCTAACAGCACAACTCAGAGTTGCTTATGACAGCCAATATATCACTTTAGCACCAGAAAACATTATAATTCTCGAAAACAATCGGACAACAAAGCCAGTTGAGGTTACTAAGGTTGCAAATAATTGGAATTTAGTGAAGTGGTACACTGCTGCGCCCGGTCCTGTTTTGCCTAATTATGTTACTTTTTTTGTAAATTATAATAATGAAAATGCTGGAATTACAGGACTGTATTCAAGACAGGATATGCCCTTGCTTAGTTTCAGGAATGATAGCTACGAAGTGATTGATAATCTTAATTGGGGCATACTGCCACCCGGCGAAAAAAAATATAAACGGTTTATTCTATTGGCTTCAATGGCGAAAAAAGATACCGTAGCAGGCAAATATGAGGAAATGCCGATGATGATTGATTCCGTCAAGACTCATACAAAAGAGTTTTCCTGGTATTGGCACGGCTCGATGTTCAACACTCAAAAACCTCCGACACAAATACGTTCGCCATTTGCTTATAATGTCAGTGGGATTTATATGCCTAATGATACTATGTATCACCGTGATAGATTAACTGTTTATTATGAAGGTGGAGCAAAAGATGAAATTGATTTGATTGGCAATAAGTATCATGTAGAGACCAATAGTGTTTTAAAACTTGAGTATCCATTAGGTGGAGAATTGCTCACACCTTGCGATGAAATTGATATTCGCTGGTCGGGCTATTCAGCAGAGTTCCCAACTATTGTCGAATATTCGTCGAACGAGGGGGTTAATTGGAATATAATCGGGGCAAGCGACGATTCTACTCTGCATTGGCGAATTCCGAAAGATTTGCTCGGCGATGTGCTGTTTCGTGTTAGACAAAAGGACACTATGCCAGCCTTTCACAATTTGATAATTGATAAAACGCCAGTTATGAGAATCGCCTTTCGCGATGATGGTGAAAAAATGCTTGCCGCAAATGCTTCAGGTATGATTTATGAATGGACAGTAGAAGACAAATCACATTCGCCTGCTTACCTTATTTCTGATTATAAATATCCTGCTGATGTTATTATCATTACCGGCCTCGATTATATTGAAAAATATGGAATGTTTGCAGTCTCATATTATAAAAACACAAATAACCAACAAAACAGACGCGATTCAATCGCATTTTTCAACATAGGTGAATATGAACAACCAAAGTTCAAAATTGCCGCCGGTCAGTATTATTTTATCGGAAATATGTGTGTCGAACCGCGCAGACGATTTATTGTTATTCAACCCTCATTTGGCAGTCAGTTATTGTTGCTCGATCCTGAGAATGGACAATTTATAAAGACAGTCGATTTCGAACATATCATTACTTCAATTTCGTTTAGCAAGAAAACCGACAAAATGGTCGCTTCGCTATTGAATGGAAAAGTTCAAATACTATCGATGCCAGATTTTACGATTGAGAAGCAGCTTGATTTTTCCTATCTACCTGTGATTTCGCAGCTTGCGCTTTCGCCAAATGGTAAGTATCTTGCACTTGGTATGATGGCGCCGCAACCAACACCTGTAACTAGCTCGAGTACTCAGATTCACGTGGTAGATCTTGGCATTGATATGATTGTTCGTACCAACGGCAGGATATCCAGCGAACCTTTGGGCTTGGAGTTCAATGCGGAATCATCTATTCTTGTCATTGGTGCACGTGCTGTTCCCCAGATTTCTAAATGGTACCTCGAATCTGATTATGTCGAGACTTCCGGTGGCAACTCGGGCGAGCTTACTGATTTTGCTTTTTCTCCTGATGGTCATTCACTTGCAACTTCTTCTGCTTCTGACGATAATCTTAAGATGAGAACTATGGTTTTCGAAGAAATCGATCAAACAGAAGACTTTGTGCATGTTGTCGGAGCAGAACCTAAGCTCGATTCTCTGAATGTTGGCGAACTTTTTATTGGTGAGAGCAAAGATTTTCAAAAGGATACTTGCTTTTGCAATTCGGGTATAGTACCGATTTATGTATTTAATGCTTATCTTAAAAAAAACAAATATTTTAAATTGTTAGACTTCCCATTGCCAGACACAATTTTCCCCGGACAATGCCTGTCGGTAAAAGTTGCTTTTAATCCTTTGGATACAGGTTTGATAACAGATTCATTAATCATAGTTTCTTGCAGTAGGAGCTATTATATTAAATTATGGGGTTATAGCAAAAATCGAAATATCAGTTTTTTCAGTAGTGTTTTTGATTTTGGCGAACAGTGCTTGAACGATACTACTGTAAAAGAGTTTTTATTCATTAAAAATGAAGATCCAGTGCCATTGATGGTAAATTCCATTGCCGTTTTTGGACAAAATTATAGTAGTTTTGAAATTACTAACCCAATTCATAATCAAATAGTAGAGCCGGGAGGCATAGTGTCTTTAAAGTCACTGTTTATCCCGAGACAGTTAGCGGAGAATATTGCAGATGTTGGGGTTTTACACTCCGGTCAGGAAAAATTGATGCCTAAGACAAAGTTTAGAGGTATTGGTATTGGCACTTTTCTTGGTATTAGCCACTCCCAATTAATGTTTATTCCAGAAATCAGACAACGAACATTTACTATTGAGAATAAATCGCTAAATAAAATCACTCTTGAAAGGGTTACTATAAAACCCGATGATGTATTTCGTTTACTTACTCCACTTCCAATGGATATCGAGAAAAATGACAGTGTCGATTTAAAGATAGAATGGTTCAGTAATGAATTTAAAGAAGGTAAAGTAACAATCGAAGCATCGCCTTGCGCCTCAGTTTCTGATTTATTTCTTGGACTTTATAATGGCACTTCAACTATATCGATTCCTGCCGTTGAGGCAGATCCAAGAGAAAGCGCCGTTATACCCATCAATTTTAAAAACACTGAAAACAGGAGCTATCAAGGTGTTCGTTTTCTTGAGGGCGAGTTTACTATTAACCCACGTATGTTTTATCCTCAAGAAATAGTTAGTCCTTATGGCGATGCTAAATTAACCAGAAATGAGATTGTTGATGGTTTGCGTATAATAGGTTTTAAGATTAATGGTAATTTTCCTTTAGAGGGGACAGCTGCAGAGGTTCATGGGCTTGCTGGACTAGCTGAAACAGATATTTCACCGATAACGTTTCGCGATAACAATACATATTGGGGTTCGGCTGTAAGTAATATATTTTCTAATGGAAGTTTACAGCTTATTAATCTATGCGGTGAAAGAAGAGTGTTGCATCCGGAGAACAATATCGAAATTCTTTCTTTGCAACCTAATCCTGCTTATGACTTTTATGAAGTCGAATTAGAGATTAATCGAGATGCTTATGTTGTAATCGAAATGTACGATAACCTAGGATATAAAATTCAATCAACTTCTGCTATTTTAGCACACAAAGGAATTAACAAAATGAGTATTCCTGTTTCCAATCTTTTGCCTGGGACTTATAGGGTTTTAGCTAAGATGGACGCCGATTTTGATACTCAATTGATTGTTGTTATTAGATAATTAATAGAATATGAAAGTTCTCTTTATGAAAATTTGTTTAGCTGTTGTTACTCTGTTTTTTTTTATTTTATGTACAATAGAAATCGCTTTTGCTAACGAAGATCAAGACATACAAAAGAAATATACTCCTTTTATCGTATTCGGCGGGGCCTCTTTAAATGGAAATATATATCAATCAAAATTTAAACAATTAACAGGAGTTGAGAATTGTTGCACTGAATTTACAAACGCTTTTGGTATTGCGACTAATTTCTTTGGTGGAATTGAATATAAGTTAACTCAGGGGTTGCTTGGCGACGAAAGTCGGGTCGGCTTGGTTATATCGTATTCAAATCTTTCCGCTAATTTCATAGAAGAAAAATTTATTGGCAATTACATCTCTGGAGATATTGTTAAAAAAGAAATTGTCGAGTATCAGATTAATCCGTCTGTGACTGCTGCTATGGCTGGTTTATATTATTCCTTGTATCCAGTTAATAATTTGCCATTGGTAATTTCAGCTGGAGTAAAATATGGATTATATCTCAATCAAAGTTATGAACAGAAAGAGATTTTGCTTCAACCAAAAGAGGCAGTATTCGAAAATGGCACGAAAGAACGTGCCTTTAGAAGCGGAGAGATTCCAAATGCTTCTTCCAATTATTTTGGAATCAACATAGGTATTAGCTACGAAGTTTTCAAGTTTACTGATTTCGTTTTAAGACCGCAAATCGAATATACACATTCATTTACAGATGTTGCAAGTTCGCTTGATTGGAAGGCACATACCTTGTCGGCAGGTTTCGCACTTCTTTGGAACATACCTGAAAAGCAGATACCACCAGTTTCTCCACCTTTATCTCCACCATTACCTCTTTTACCTGAGCCGCCAGAGCAAGCACAATTATCGCTTGCCTTTAGTATAGTTTACGGAGCAACTAAACATAAATCAGGAGATACTATCGCTTTTGAATACTCTAAAACTGATTATTTCAATCTCCTTTCCGTTCGTCCAAAAGTCTTTTTCAAGAAAAATGATGCAACGATTAAATTTACAGAAAAATATACTTCAGATAACTACGAAGATACTCAAAAATATGCAATAAACTCTATTCTGGGCTACCTTGCTGAAACTCCAAATGAAACTGTTACAATTTCTTCTTATATACTTGATGATGAAAATGAGGACATTGCCAAACAAAGGGTGGAAAATGTAAAAAATGAATTATCGAAAAAAACTATATCTAATGAAAATATCATTATTTCAATAATTGATATGAGAAATTCTAAGTTTCGTTATGAAGAATTGAAAGATGAATATAGAGTTGTTTCTTTCAGTTTTGATAAAACTGGGGAAATAATTTCAATATCAAAGAAATCTGATTCGAGCGTAATTAGGATTAATCAAGTCATTGGCGTTATTCCTGCTGTTATTGTTGAAGCAAAGCCTTTCGATATGAAGTATGATATTTCGATAAATGGAAAAATAATCAAACAAAATCAAACAAGGCAATGTAAAATCGAGCTCGAAAATGAAATTGTTGATGTCGAAAAACCATCAGAAATAGAGATAACTGGGACATTAGAAGATGCAACTGGAAAAGTCATTAAAAAGATTGCTTCATTTACACTAACTCCCTCTTTAAAGAATATTGACAGTTTATATTTAATAAATGTTGCTCCAAACAAACCATTAATTCTTGGATATTTTAATTTCGACGAATCAGTTCTGAAATCTTCCAATCAATCAGTTTTGAAAATTGTTAGAAAAGCTCTTGAAGATGGTAAGAAAGTAACGATGATACCCTTGCACGACAACTTTGGCACAGAAGAATATAACTTAACACTGTTAAAAAAACGTGCTGCTGAAGCAATTAAGTTATTTGGGGATTTGTCTGATAAAATCATTATAAAGATGCCCAAAAAATACTATTTCTCTAACGATTTACCTGCCACTCGTCTTATGAACCGTTCGGTTCTTGTTTTTATTGAATAATCTCTCCTTTATTTACAAGCAATTTGTTTGTTAATTTCTAATAATTCATAATAATATCAATAAAAAAGCGTTTAAATATTACGATAAATCTTTATAAAAAGTTTTATTGAGTGAAGCTTGTCTGGTATTTTCATTTACTATATATATAATGAAAATTATGATTGTATCTAAAAATATCGAATAATTAATTGAAAAATTAAAAAAAATATATTATTTTGCAGAATTAAATAGAGTATCTTATATTCAAATAAGTTTTATAATTAGGCTCATACTGTAAATGGACATAAATACAACTAGTTCACGCAATTTATTAATAGTAGATGATGAAATATCATTTTTAAAGCTATTAGCAAGAATATTTCAAAAACGTTTTAATGTTGTTACTGCATCGAGCGGAGAGGAGGCACTTCAAATAATAAAAAGCGGTTTTTCGCCTGGTGTTATCCTCACGGATCAAAGAATGCCTAATATGACTGGAGATGAATTTCTTGCGAAAAGCATTGAGTTAAAACCAGATGCTACAAGGATTATTCTTACTGGTTATACAGCGCCCAAAGATATTATTTCTTGCGTAAACAAAGGGCAGGCGTTCATGTATCTTACCAAACCAAGCGAAGAACTCGAGCTTGTTCAGGCAATTCGCCTCGGATTTGAAAGATATGAATCTATCCAAAAAAATTTAAAAATTATAACTGAGCTAAAGCAAACCATTAGCAATTATGAGCATCAAGACAATAAAATTAATCAATTGCTTGCAGAAAATAAACAATTGATTTCCCAAACAACTCAAGCCTTTGCTAGCTTGTTGGGATTGCAAGAAGTATATTATTTCCAAAATCATTCGCAGAATGTTGCGATTATTGCAAAGCATATTGCTCAGGAGTTGAGCTTATCGACTGAAAGAACAAACATTCTCGTGCTTTGCGGTCTGCTAAATGGGGTTGTTAATGTTGGAATGCCTATACCATACCAGCTAACTGACCCTTACGATCTTGAGGAGAAACAGAGAAAAGAATATTTTAAATATTTTGAGAAAGCCATTTCTATAATCGAAAAAATAAAAATGTTCGAATCTCAAGCAAAGATTCTTTCTCAGATTTGGGAGCATAATGACGGCAGCGGTTACCCTAATAGTAAAAGCGGCTGGGACCTAATACTAGAATCACAAATTATTACTTTTGCAAATATTTATCATAATAAAACTTATCGGCTTACTTACGACAAGCTCAGCATTTTACAATCAAAAGGTCACATATTACAATCTGTTGAAGAAACCCGACAGCGTCATTCTGAAGCTGTTAAATTCTTCTATCGTAGGGCTAACTGGTTTAATGTTGATGTGGCAAGCGCTTTCCACGAATTAATTAAAAAGAAAACATGCCCTTCACTTATCCCAGCAAATATTCCACTTATTTTGAATGATATTAATAGTATATCTATAAAGACTAATCCTCAAGCTCCCAAGATCGATGATGATGATGACGAAGAAGGAACTCTTTCTCAAGTCGAAGGAGACATAACAATTCAGAAAAAAACAATTAAGAAACCAGTAGAACAAGATGTGAAAATTGAAAATTTAAAACCTGGAATGATTGTAGCCCAAAATGTAGCCACGAAAAATGGTATTTTAATCGTGCGGCAAGATAACATCTTAACGAAAAATCTTATACAGAATATAAAACAAATGGAAAAATCGGGTATGCTTCATGGCAGCACTTTAAATATTCTTTTTCCACCTGAGGAAGATTAATGGATAATATTATCCAATCTTTGTATGATATTTTGAATTCTTATACCGGAGCAGATCTTTGATAAACACATCCAAGGCAGTTTTAAGTTCCTCTTCGGTAAAGTCATATCCCGCTTGTTTTATTAAAGACTTGTGTTCGTTTTTGTCGCGTATGGCTTTGTGAGTAAACCACAGCGAATCGTCGCTTTTCATTCTCTCGATAAATTCAATTGCGCTCGATAATGACATACTTTTTCCTGATTAATTAATGAAAAACAAGTGAAAGATAATGCCACAAAATGTGTGCCAAGAGTGTTTTTTTGATTTTTTATATACATTAATTGAACAAAAAATAATTATTTCTTATTTTTTATTAATTTACTATTTGGAAATTTATATTTAATAATATATATTTGATTATATTTATGAAAATTAATAAATAATACATAATTTTGAATTAGATTTTTTTAAGTAGGGAAAGAATAACGGGAATTTCGAATAAAGATGAAAAGAAATTAAATGATTTTGAACAAGTTATTTTGTGAGGTGATGTCGTGGAAAATAATAGTGTTTTAAAGAGCGATTGGATTACGGCAATTAACGCTATCGATGATATCCTGATGATTATTTCTGCAGAGCATAAAATCTTGGATATTAATCAGAGCGGATTGAAATTACTTGATTTGAAATATGATGAAGTTATTGGGAAGAAATGCTACGAGATTATTCATCAGAATGAAAAGATAAGCAAACAGTGCATTATTTGTCAAAATACGGTCGGAAAGGATCCGAAGGCACTTGAAAGGGTTGAAAAGATTCGCGGGAGATATTTTGCTATTAAATGCACGCCTATATTTGATGATGATGGAAATTTAATCAAGTTTGTAGATATTAAGCACGATATTACTGAGTTAAAATCAAGAGAAGATGAATTAGAGAGTAAGAATTATGAATTAATGGCAATTATTGATGAAATAAATGATATTAATGTAGAATTAAATAGGAAAAATGATGTAATTAATAGTAATAATACTGAGTTAAATAATTTAAATGAAGAACTTAAAGACACTAATAGACTTCTTATAATTGCAAATGAAAAGCAATATAATACGAATGAAGAGCTTAGAATCACGATTGAAAAGCTAAATATTACTAATGAAGAGCTAAAAATTACAAATGAAAAGCTTAATAAAACGAATGAAGAGCTTTTTGTGGCGAAAGAAAAGCTTATTATTTTAAATGAAGAGAACGCAACTCTTAATGAAGAATATATGGCAATGAATGAGGAGCTAAGGGAAAGCAATGAAGAGTTTGCATTTTTAAATGAAGAATATATTGCTGCTAATGAAGAATTACGGATACAAAACGAGGAATTTCAGGCTTTAAACGAACGATATCAAATCATAAATAAAGAATTGACAGAAACTAATAATGCTTTGAGTAAAAGCGAAAATAGATATCGCCAGCTTTTCGAGAATATGAATAGTGCTTTCGCTTTGCATCAAATTATAACTGACAGCAATAATAAACCAATTGATTATGTGTTTATCGAAGTTAATTCGATGTTTGAAGAAATGACAGGCTTGCAACGCGAAAATATTATTGGGAAAAAGGTGTTGGAAGTATTGCCAATGACTGAAAAATATTGGATTGAGAAATATGGTAATGTGGCATTGACTGGCGAACCATTACATTTTTCAAGTTATTCGCAGGAATTAGGAAAATATTATGACGTAATGTCTTACTGTCCCGAAAAAGGATATTTCGCAGTATCCTTTCTTGATATTACAGAGGTTACAATTAGTCAAAAAATCATTGAAGAGGAGCGTAATTTTAATGATTTGATACTCAAAACCAGTCCAATTGCAATTATAAAGATTGATAAGAATGGTAAAATCGTTTTTACTAATAAATATGCTGAAGAATTGTTTGAGCTTGGCAATGATAATATAGATCTAATGCAATATAATTCGCGGCGGTGGAGATTAACTGATATTAATGGTAATGAAATTGAAGAAAATAACGTACCATTTGTAATAGTAGAAACTACATTAAAGCCAATATATGGTGTACGAAATTCTATTATGCTTTCAGATATAAAAAAATTGCATTTATCTATTAATGCTGTTCCATTATTTGATAAATCTGGTGATTTCGATGGCATAATTGCTGCTATCACAGATATTTCTGAGAATGTAAAATTAGAAAAAATAGTGATAGAAAGTGAGGAAAAGTATCGTTTACTTGTCGAAAATGCAGCCGAAGCTATTTTTGTGGCTCAAGATGGTAAAATAGTCTTTTGCAATCAAATGCTTGAAACGTTATTAGGATATTCTAAAGAAAGAATAATGAGTACGCCATTTATCGAATATATTCATAAGGACGACCGAGATAAGGTTTATGACAGACATTATAAAAGAATGAGGGGAGAAATCGTGCCATCTTCTTACTCTTTTAGAGTATTTAATAACAAAAATGAAATGAAATATGTAGCAGTAAGTGTTGTATTAATCACATGGGAGCAAAAGCCTGCGACACTTAATTTTTTAAGCGACATAACTGTTTTAAAATTAGCGCAAAATGAAATAAAGCATAACGAAGCATTATTAAAGAAGATATTTGATATTTTGCCTGTTGGATTATGGATTGCTGACAAGAACGGAACATTATTAAAAGGCAACCCGGAAGCAATAAGGATATGGGGAGCAGAACCTAAAATAGGCAAAGAAGAATATGGCATCTTCAAAGCAAGATTATTGCCATCGCGCAGAGAAATAAGGCCTGAGGAATGGAGCATAAATGATTCAATACAAAATGGAAAAACTACGAAAGAAGAAATAATCGAAATAGATGCTTTCGACGGCGTTACAAGGACAATACTAAATTATTCAACTCCGATATTAGACGATGAAGGAAAGGTTGATAGGGCAGTTGTTGTAATTAATGATATTACGAAGATAATGAAAACTCAAGATGCGTTGAGAGAAAGCGAGGAAAAGTACCGGTTGTTGCATGAAAATTCGGGGGTGGGCATTGCTTATTTTACTCCAGAGGGTACAGTCATATCACTTAACAATACAATGGCAAAATATATGAATGGAGAGCCTGGGGATTTCTGTGGGAAGACAATTCATGAGCTTTATATCGATAATGCAGATGTGTATATGCAAAGACTGCAAAGTGTTATCGAGACTAAGAGGGTTGAGGAATATATAGAATTAGTACAATTACCAAATAATTCGTTGTGGTTCATAAATACATTCACTCCAATAACAGACAATTCCGAACAAGTGGTTGGCGTGCAGGTGATATCGCAAGATATAACGATGCTAAAAGAAATCGAGGCATTAATCCAGGAGGAAAAGCGTTTCTCAGATAGATTAATAGAGAGTTTACCTGGTATATTCTTTATCTTTGATAAAAATATGAAGATATTACGTTGGAATCGCAATGGAGTTGAATTTTTTGGACTGTTAGAAGAAGAAATATATGAGAAAAATCCTTTGGATTATCTTGACGAATCAGATAAAAATGCTGCCATTCGTGCTTTTAACGAGGTATTTACTAATGGTAAATCGGAAGTACTTGTAAACCTTATAAGAAATGATGGAGAAAAGATAGCGTATCAATTGTCTGGAACGCGAATTAATACTGCAAATGGTCCCTTATTAATAGGAACAGGTATCGATATTAATGATAGAGTGAACGCAGAAAGAGAATTGATGAAAGCACGATTTAAAGCGGAGGAAAGTGATAGATTAAAGACGGCATTTCTTGCTAATATGAGTCACGAAATAAGAACTCCGATGAACGGAATAATGGGTTTTGCTGAATTATTAAAAGATCCTGATATCACATTGAGCGAAGAGAAGGAATATATTGAAATAATTCAGCGAAGTGGTGTTAGAATGTTGAACATAATTAATGATTTGATAGACATATCAAAAATTGAGGCTGGAGAAACAGAAGTTCATAATGACGAAACATTAATAAATCAATTATTAAATGATCTTTATATATTCTTTAAGCCTGAGATAAGTAAAGCAGGGCTTGAATTTCATCTCAAGCTCGACAAAAGCCTTTCCGACATAAATATAATTACTGATAGGACAAAACTGTCGCAAGTAATAAGTAATCTAATTAAGAATTCTTTAAAATTTACGAGAAAGGGGAAGATAGAATTTGGTTATATTGAGAAGGAAAGTGAGTTGGAGTTCTTTGTAACTGATACGGGCAAGGGAATAAGCCAAGAATATCAGGAAATAATCTTTGAGCGATTCCGTCAAATCGAATCGGACTATACGCAAGAGTTTGAAGGGGTTGGGCTTGGCTTGAGTATTTCAAAATATTATGTTGAAATGCTGGGCGGAAGAATTTGGTTAAATTCGAAAGTCAATAAAGGGACGACATTTTATTTTACAATACCAGATACACGTATAAAAACACAAATAAAAGAAGAAACAAATAGTATTTCAGAAGTTACATTTCCCCGGAAACTATGTGTTTTGATAGCCGAAGATGATGAAACAAGTTATTTGTTGTTTAAAAGGATGTTACAAGGCAATTATACTGAATTATTAAGAGCAAGTACTGGAGAAAAAGCAATGGAATATGTAAAAAATCGTCCTGACATAGACATTATATTAATGGATATAAGGATGCCAAAAGTAAATGGTTATGATGCAACGAAAGCAATAAAGGAAATAAGACCTGAATTGAAGATAATAGTCCAAACGGCTTTTGTTTCAAAGGAAGATGAGGAATTGGCATTTCTTTCAGGCTGCGATGCATTTCTGAGCAAGCCGATAAAAAAGAAAGAATTGTATTTAAAAATTCATCAGCTATTGTTTTCTTAGTCTGATTATTATTTTATTAGTTTTAAAATACTAGAAAAAACACTTTCATATTATTATTTTAGAAATGCAAAGATAAATATGCTTGAAATAAAGGAAGATCTTTTACCGATATCTGAATCTTTTAAAAGAATAAGAGAAATAATAGAGCAAAGCAATAACATAGTCATCAGTTCGCACATAAATCCCGATGGAGATGCCATCGGTTCAGAGCTAGCATTGTATTTTGTGCTAAAAGATAATTATGATAAAAACGTAGAAATAATCAATTATAGCCCTACACCGGACAATCTGAAGTTTTTGGAGGGTTCTTCACGCATAAAAAACGCTGAAGATTGCACTACGCAGACATTTTTCAACATTGCGGACGCGATTTTTATTGTTGATTTGAACAATCCCACCCGATTAAAATCATTAAGTGAGCCGTTATTGACATCAAAAGCAAAAAAAATAGTAATTGACCATCATCAAGGACCAATTCAATTTGCAGATTGCTATGCTGTTGATTCTGCGGCTAGCTCGACAGGCGAAATTTTATGGAAAATGTTCGATAATTGGAATGTGCAGATTAGTCAAGCGGTCGCTATGGCTCTTTACACAGCAATAATGACCGATACAGGCAGTTTTAGATTTCCGGCAACAACCCCGATGGTTCATAAAATAGTAGCGGATTTAATTGAAAAAGGCGCTGACCCTGTTACTTGCTATGAATACGTTTATAACCAACTGTCTTATCAGAAAGCATTGCTTTTCGGTAAGGCATTTAATTCCTTGGAGTTGTTTTATGAAGGGAAATTAGGCATCATAACAATAAGAACAAATGATTTTTTAGAGATAGGGGCGATTGAATCTGATACTGAAGATATTGTGGAGCGCATTTTAGGCGTAAAAGGGGTTTATGTCGGAATAATGCTTAGTGAGTCGTCAGATAGCGATAGCATTCGTATGTCGTTTCGTGCAAAAGGAAAATACATTGTTAGAGATTTAGCAATGGAATTTGATGGCGGTGGTCACGAGCAAGCCGCTGGAGCAAGAGCAAAAGGAAAAAGCATTGATGCTATTCGAGAAGAAGTCATTTCACGAGCAAAAAAACTGTTTTCATAGGCGTTTTGCTCAGTATTTATTTGCCCAATGTAAAAAAGAATGTCGTCCCCTTACCTTCTTCGCTTTCAGCCCAGATCTTACCTGTGTGTTTATTAATAAATTCTTTACATAGCACTAAACCCAAACCCGTGCTTGGTTCATTTTCAGTTCCCGGACGAGAGACCTTTTGGTCTAAACGAAAGATGTTTTTTAAAATAAAAGAGCTTATCCCGATTCCTTCATCTTTGATATAAACAACATTAGAATTGTTTTCAACATCTCTTTTAGCACCAATTTCAATCATACCGCCTCTATGACTGAATTTAATGGCATTTGATAGTAAATTTCTAATGACTGTATTAATCATAGAGACATCAGCAAAAATCTGGACATCTTCAGGGACAAGGTTAAGTATTTTAAGCTGTTTTTGGGAAGCAGTAGATGCTTGAATGTCGATATTATTTTTCACCAACATATAAAGATTGCAATTATCAGGATTAAACTCAGTAGTTCCGCGCTGCATACGCGACCATTCTAAAAGGTTTTCGAGCAACTTGAAAAGATTATTTGCCGATTTTTGCATTGTCCCGCCGAGTTCTTGCATATCCTCTGCTGATAGTAACGAACTGTTTTCAGTCATCATCTTGGTCATGGATAAAAAGCCGGAAAAAGGAGATTTCAAATCGTGTGCTATTATCGAAAAGAACCTATCCTTTTCTGTATTGGATTCCAGCAGTTGAGCATTTAAAAGCGATAAATCTTCTTTTTGTTTGCTTATTTCTTCGTTTTTTGCAGCTAACAGTTTGTTTACCTTGCTCTTGCTGCGATAAAAAAGATAAATGATAATTGCTATTAGAAAAAGAACTACAACCAAAACAATTGCAGTTCTTGTAAAAACTTTTTGTTTTAATAATTGATTGTTTTTCTCTTCTTCCAATTTTTGAAAAATTTTTTCATAAGTATGCTGTGTTTCCTTACGGGTAATGCTTTGCAGGTTATCCTCATTTAAAAGTGAGTCTTGAGCATCTTTGAACAATACATGATAATCATAAGCTTTTTCAAATTGTTTTAAACCTTTATAAGCATTACTTATCAAACCCAATGATTCCATAATCATATACTTGTTGCCGATTCTCTTGCCCAATGCTTGTGCTTTTCTTGCGTATTCAATTGCCTTTTTATAATTCTTAGTATGATTAAAATAAAGGGCAATTTGATTTTGAGCCATTGCCAAGTTATTCAAATTATTATATTTTTCGAATAAATTAACACTTTTTTGGAGATAATAATATGCGCTGTCGTATTGTTTTAAAAAGCTATAACTCCTTCCGATAAAACAATAATTAGATGCAGTTAAGATAGAATCGGCTCCAATACAGCCTTTTAATGACTTCAAATGCCATCGAAGCGAAAGATTGTGTTGTTTCAATTCGTTATAAACAAGGGCTAGGTTGTGTTGAGAGCGTGAAACATCGATTTTATTCTTTAATACTGTACTTAATTCAATACTTTTTTCCAAATAAACAATAGCTTTTTCATACTGAGAACGTGCAAAATAAATCAAACCAATATTATTATTTATTGTGGCTAAGCCAGAACTATTTTTTAAAGTTTCAAAAATGTCGAGAGCTTTAAAGTAATTTTCGAGAGATAAGTCATAAACCCCCATTCTCCAATAGTTCAAGCCAATATTATTATGAGCATATCCAATACCGTTTTTATAATTCAATTTAATAGCAAGCTTTAAAGCACTTAAGCCATATTCGAGTCCTTTTTCTGCATCCGTATCCTTGTATTGCTTTGATAATAAATTCAGTTTATTAACCTTAGCCGTGTCAGGGAAGGAGTATTTTAACGTTTTCTGCAAGCTATCAACGTTAGCAAAAGCAAAATTTGAGAGAATGATTAGTGCTAGACAATTTTGAATTATTCTTTTTAGTATCATTCTATTGATGGATAAGTATTATTGATAATTTCTCATTCTTCCGTTTGCGAAGTTTTTTTTCTAAAGGCCAAGTAAAGCCCTAAACCAAATGAAAATAGAAGCAGAATATTTAAAATTAAACTAATTGTTTTGCCAGATTCAAATTTGTTTGACGAAAATCTCATCTCAATCGTATGATTGCCTTTAGGAACAACAACGGAACGAAAAGCAAAGTTTGTTTTTAATATATCGATTTCTTTGCCATCGAGGAATGCTTTCCAAGCAGGAGGATAGAATATCTCGCTAATAAACAGCAAGTTATTGCCTGTTGCCTTGGCTTGGATTTTAATATAATGGTTTTTGTATTCACTTATCTTGGCAGTTGAGCCAACGCTTGGCGGTTCAATTTTAAATCCATAATTTTTTTCTAAATAGGCTATTTGTCTCGGATTAAACGTCCCATTTTTTAACGAAGCAAGTATTTCAAGAGGCTTGGCTGTTTTAATTGAATCGACAAAAAACACCCGGGGCAGGTTCTCAGTGTTATAATACACTATTTTATTGCTTTCTTGCGACTTGTATGCCATTGGGAAACCCTGTATTTCTCTATCCATTATCAAATACTTTACATTCATCAGATCCCAAAGAAAGGGATTGGTTACCTGTGAAGTCGAACCTTGGTCGGCAACATCAAGCAAATCCTGATAAATCCTAAGTTTTGCTGCATGATAACCATTTACGCTTTGCAAGAAATAATAAGCGGACATGTTAGGACTAGGAGTAGTAAAATCGGCAATTCGAAAAATGTCTTTATCATTTTGCAAGAACTGAGTTACATCATCTTTTTTAAAATATGTTTCTTCGCTTACTTCCATCCTTCTGGCGCCTACCCGCCACAAATCAAACATTAGCAAGAAAATAATAATAGCATAAAATGCCATATTGTTTAATTTGCCTTTAACAAATAAGTAAATAAATATAAAACCGGTAAAAACAATAGCACCGGTTAGATACCAGTCTGAAGCCATTAAATCGTAAATGAGTTCGACGACTTGTGGCTGAAATTGACTACCGTTATGACTGGCAGAAACAGCATCGAGATATGCTGTTTTAAAAATTGCTGAAAACAAAAAACCAAACAAAAGAAAAGCAGCAGAAGCTATTAACCAATTCCTTACAATTTTTATTTGTTCTTTTGCAGCTTCAACCCGCCATTTTAAAATTGCAGATAAACCATAACCAGCCAAAACAGGCACTGCAAAGTTCATTAAGGCGAGAGCCATACTTGGAGCGCGGAATTTGTTGAACGAAGGCACATAATAGTAAAACAAATCATAAATCCAAGGTAATGTGCTACCAAACGATAAAAACAAGGAAAACACACTTAACACTATTAGAAATTGAACGAATATATCTTTTCTAAATATCCATGCCCCCATACATCCGAGGAACAATATTAAGATTCCCATATAAGGAGCGGCATCCTCAAACGGTTTTTGGCCCCAATACACAGGAAGCATCACTTTTTGTCCACCAGTAAGGTCGCCGTCGTATTTTAATTTACCAAATCCAAAATAATTTGGAACAAAGAAGGTAATGATTTCTTCCGGGCTAAACGACCACATTGTAGCATATTCATAATCGTGTCCAATGTTCTCATTTGTGTTGTTGTCTTTTACCTTTGTTATGGGTGCCGTGCCTCTTGTGGAATAATCAGTGTATTCTAATGTACTTAAATATCTATCCGACGACATAAGAAAAGCAAATGCCCCGGCAACAACAAGCATTGCAGCAGAACGCAGCACATTTATCGGTTGCTTGTTCTTTATCGTGCGGCTTATCATTTCGAAAATCAGATAAATTGCAAAACCCGAAATGCCATAGAATATCATTTGGAGGTGTCCTGCCTCGATCATTATATGCACAGCAAACACTAACAAAACTGAATAGATTAGAGAAAATTTTACTCTAAGTTTTTCTAAAAGCAGAAAAATAAATGGAAACATCGAAAAGACCATTGGTTTTGTATTGTGCCCAATCATTATCCAGACGAGTATCCCAGTTGAAAAAACCGCTCCCATCATCGTAAAAAAAGAAACGAAACGGCTCATCTTTTTTGAGCGCATCAGGTAATACATTCCAATACCGTAAAAAATATACCAGCATAAAACACGGGAGGCATCACTCGAAAATAATTTGCCAATATAAACCGTTATGTAAATCGGAACTATAGATGAAAAATCCCACCATCTCAATCCAGTTAAAAGCATCGAAGCATATGCAGGCATACCACTAAAGATGTAGGGTATCCACAAGGGAAATTCGCCATCTCTCGTTGCTTGATCGACAAATGGGCGAAAACTTTCTGACGATATATTGTCGGATACATTAAATGCTCCTGAGAAAATGGCATCCCAAAAAAATACAAAAAGAGCAATGACCAATAGTCCTATTAGTATGAAATCCTGATATTTTTCAGGAATTAATGGAGGTTTTTCCTGTTTTAGCGTTTTGTCAAGCTTTCTTTGAGTTAATTTTGTCTCTGGCTGATTTGCTCTTGGTGGTCTTGTTTTACCTGATTTAGCCATTTGATTTCCTTTGAGATTGTTTTAATAACCTTAGTTTTTCTTATATGCAATTTATTAAGATTATAATAAATAACAATAAAAAATATTCTAACTATTACAAGAAAGCTGGAAACGGGAGACAATGACAAAATGTCAGTAGTTGTGTCGTAATTTATAGCAGATTGTCTTTATCACTGCCAAACTTTCTGCCTGTTTTTCATAAAAGATGACAAATTTGCTAAAAACGGCAATTGGCACGCTATTCGTATTATGGTTTTGAAATGTGCGATTGATATTTAAACAATTTTTTAAAAAAGGAGTACAGCAATGACATTAATGAGATTTGATCCTATTCGCGGCTTTGAAAGCCTAGGTAGAAGGATGAGCGCACTTGCCAATGAATTTGAAAAAGGCATGACAATCGAAACAGGTGGATTTAATCCAAGAATCGACATTTTGGAAGAAGAAAACAACATTATAGTTCATGCGGAGATTCCCGGCATCGACAAAACAGATATTAAGATTTCGATGAACGAAGACCGCATGCTAACCATCAAAGGCGAAAAGAAACGCAGAGAAAAAGAAGAAGGCAAACAATTCATTCGCAGTGAGCGCTCTTTTGGCAGCTTCTCTCGCTCTTTCATTTTGCCTGAGAATATCGATCCAAGCAAGATAGCTGCTAAGTTTAACAATGGAGTTGTTGAGATTACAATACCCAAGAAAGAACCAGAACAACCGAAAGAATATGAAATTAACTTAGTTTAAAGAACAAATCCAGTTGTTTATTAAGTGATACTTGATAAAAAAACTAAAATAAAATTAAATATAAAAATAAGTTATTATTAATAATTATAAAGGAGTAATATTATGGCTATAATGAGATTTGACCCTATGAGAGGGTTCGAGCAATTATCACGCAGATTCGGCTCATTAATGAGCGATTTGGACAAGGGTTTTAGCGTTGAATATGGCAACTTTGCCCCAAGAGTCGATATTAGCGAAGATGAAAGGCACTTTTTTATTGAGGCAGAGTTGCCCGGCATTAAAAAAGAAGACGTCAAAGTTTCAATAAACGATGAAAATGTGCTTACCATAAAGGGCGTTAAGGAACGTAAAATTGAGGAAAAGAGCGAAGCTGAAGACAACTCAAGGACATATATTAGGTCAGAAAGAGTTTATGGTGAGTTTACACGTTCATTCTTGCTACCCGAAAACGTTAGCAAGGGCAATATTCAGGCAAAATACGACAACGGAACACTTAATCTAACTTTAGATAAAGTCGAGCCGGAAAAGCCAAAAGAAATAAGTATTGATATTGCTTAATTGTTCATTGAAATGTTTTTAATAAACAGGCAAGAATGTCAGCTCAAGCTCAGAAACAAGCAAGCTAGATATTCTTGTCTGAAAAATTATTAAGAAGCTATCTTTTTTCTGAGACAGCTTCCAATTAAATAACATTTAAAGATAAATTTATAAAGAAAAGAGGTAATAATTATGGCTTTATTAAGATATAACCCATTTTGGGAAATGGATATTGTATCACGGGAAATGGATAAATTATTTAAAAACGTGTATACAGAGAACGAGAAAAAAGAAATACCCAAGCGAGATTTCATTCCTAAAGTCGATATTTCTGAAAGTCAAGATGCTATCGAATTGGAATTTGAATTGCCCGGCGTTGAGAAAAATGATGTTAAAATATCCATTAACGAGCACAATGTTTTGCTTGTAAAAGGCGAAAAGAGATTTCCTAACAGTGGCGCAAAAATGTGTTGCAGAAACGAAAGAAGCTATGGTAGTTTTTTCAGAACCTTCCAACTACCTGAGCAAATAAACACAGGAAAGGTCGAAGCTAACTTTAAAAACGGTGTTTTGTTTGTAAAAATTGCGAAATTGGTTCCAGTCGTGCCTGAAGCAAAAGAAATTGAAGTACAATAAGGATTTAATGTTTACAAATGAACTCCCATCATATCGCAAAAAAATGTCGGCAAGAAGGTTCTAAAGCTTTCTTGCTTGCATTTTAAACAATTGTGAATATTACTAATAAATAATTAATGTTTTTTAAAAATTAATCAAGAAAAAGGAGACTTTTACTATGGGAAAAACAATAGGAATTGACCTCGGCACGACAAACTCGGTAGTGTCTGTTATGGAAGCATCTTCGCCGACGGTAATTACAAACAGCGAAGGCGGAAGAACAACTCCCTCGATGGCCGCATTTACTAAAAGCGGGGAACGCCTTGTTGGTCAAGCCGCAAAAAGACAAGCCGTTACTAATCCAAATAATACGGTGTATTCCATTAAGCGCTTTATGGGACGCCGTCTTTCTGAAGTAAGTGAAGAAACAAGCATGGTGCCTTTTAAAGTCGAAACAGCTAAAGATGGCAATACAGTTCGTGTTAATATTGATGGCAGGCAGTATTCACCGCCAGAGATTTCAGCTATGATCCTTCAAAAAATGAAGCAAACAGCCGAAGATTATCTCGGGCAAAAGGTTACTGAGGCTGTCATTACCGTTCCTGCGTATTTTAATGATTCACAGCGCCAAGCAACAAAAGACGCCGGCGAAATTGCTGGTCTTACAGTGAAAAGAATTATCAACGAACCAACAGCAGCCGCTCTTGCTTATGGACTCGATAAAAAAGGTAAAAACATGACCGTTGCTGTTTATGACCTTGGCGGCGGTACTTACGATATTTCAGTTCTTGAAATTGGCGATGGTGTCTTTGAGGTGAAATCCACTAATGGCGATACTCACCTTGGTGGCGACAATTTCGACCAAAGATTAATTGATTATCTTGCTGACGAATTCAAAAATCAAGAAGGAGTTGACCTTAGAAAAGATGCAATGGCTTTGCAACGTCTCCGCGAAGCAGCCGAAAAGGCTAAGGTCGAGCTTTCAGGCAGCCTGCAGACCGATGTGAATTTACCATTTATTACAGCTACTCAAGAAGGTCCAAAGCATTTGAATATTCAGATTACTCGTGCCAAATTTGAGACTTTGTGCTCCGATTTGTTTGAGAGGACACTCGGACCATTGGAAAAAGCATTGAAAGATGCGAAGATGACTCCTAATGACATCAGCGAAGTTCTCTTGGTAGGTGGTTCAACGAGAATTCCAAAGATTCAGCAATTGGTGAAGGATTTCTTTGGCAAGGAACCCTCAAAAGGTGTAAATCCAGATGAAGTCGTTGCTATCGGCGCTGCAATTCAAGGTGGAGTGCTTTCCGGTGATGTTACCGATGTACTTTTGCTTGACGTAACGCCTCTATCGCTTGGTATTGAAACACTTGGCGGGGTAATGACGGAAATGATTCCAGCCAATACGACTATTCCCACAAAAAAGACTGAGATATTTTCAACGGCGACCGACAGCCAGACCTCTGTAGAAATCCATATTCTTCAAGGAGAACGACCTCTTGCCAGGGACAATCGCTCACTTGGTAGATTCCATCTTGATGGCATTCCTCCAGCACCACGCGGTGTACCACAGGTTGAGGTTACTTTTGATATCGATTCTAACGGCATATTAGGTGTGAGTGCGGTAGATAAAGCAACAAGCAAGAAACAGGAAATCCGCATTGAGTCTTCAAGTGGGCTATCAAAGGAGGATATTGACAGAATGCGTCATGAGGCGCAGTCTCATTCAAATGAAGACAAAAAACGCAAAGAAGAAATTGATACAAGAAACCAAGCTGATAACCTTGTCTATTCAACAGATAAGCAATTAAAGGACTTGGGAGATAAACTGACTGCTGAACACAAAAAATCAATAGAAGATGCAAAAAACAAGCTAGCTGATGCAATTAAAAACAATCCAAGTGGGATCAGACCGGCAATGGACGAACTTAATAATGCTTGGAGCGTTGCTTCCCAGAATATGTATCAGCAGGCAAGTCAACCCGGTGCCGGACAACAATATGGCGGAGATCAGCCCGATGCAAATCAAGCAGAAAGCAAAAGCAACGACAGTGGAGTGGAAGAAGCTGATTTCACAGTCGTTGATGACGATAAAGATGATAAGAAATAATGTTGAAAACTATTTTAAATCCAATTGTATGAAAGAAGTCAAAGGAGTATAAGAACTCTTCAGATGAATAACTCAAACAATAAAAAAATAGAGGCTGTCTCAAAAGGACTGCCTCTTTTTTTTAAGATTTAAACCTTGATATAATTCTAAACCTTATTTATAATGGGGATTATCCCCCCAACCCACCTTGCACGCAAGGGGGGCTTTAAAGAAGTTCGTAAAAGAATCTAATACCCACCTTATTAATAAGCAGGGTTGTTTCATTCTAATAGAACAAGTATCTGCTTAATGCTTAACCTTCCGAAGGTTTAAAACCTTAGGAAGGTTATACTTCGATACGTTTTACTCTCAATTTGTTCTCTATCGACAAATATTCTTGTATGTCTTTACTAAATGTTTGATACATTTGCTATAAAGACTGAATGAAACACCCCCCACTGCCCGCAAGGGGGGGCTTGCTTTAAAGGTATTTTTATAAAATACTAATACTCCCCTTATTTATAAGGGGGCAGGGGGATTTAAATTTATTTTTTAACCTTTTTCGATTTATGTTGAGCATCGACAACGGCAATGGCTGCCATATCGATTATCTCGTGAACTTCGCAATCTTGTTGCAATACGTGAACTGCTTTGTTTAAGCCCTGTAAAATAGGACCGATAAGATGTGCTCCGCCTATGTGGTGTAACAACTTATATGCAATGTTTCCTGAGGTGAGGTTGGGAAAAACAAGCACGTTAGCGGCGCCTTTTAAGGTACTGAAAGGATAACGTTTCTCGAGAATATCTTCCGAGAGTGCTGTATCTGCTTGCATATCGCCATCGACCATTAATTCAGGATTTTTGCTCCTAATAATTTCAAGTGCTTTTTGTATCATCTCGTAGTTTTCGCCTCTTTCCGAACCGAAGTTGGAATAAGACAACAAGGCAACTCGTGGAGTAATATCAAAATTAGTTGCAAAATCAGCTGCTTGTATAGCAATGTCGGCAATAGTTTCAAAATCCGGGTTGATATTAACGGTGGTGTCGGCAAGGAAATATGATTGTTTTTTATTAGAAACGACATAAATGCCAGACACTTTTTTGTAGCGTTCATCCCTGCCAATAATCTGCAAGGCAGGTTTTATAGTTTTAGGGTAGCTCGTTGTCAAGCCCGAAATCATTCCATCAGCATCACCCATGTGGACCATCATAGCACCAAAATAATTGTTCAAATGGAGCATGCGGTGTTTAGCATCTTTTTTATCCATACCTTTTCTTTGGCGAAGGCGAAAGAGTTCATCAATATATTTCTGTGATTTCTCGCATTTAGCAGGATCAACAATTGTCAGACCCTCTAGGCGTATGTCAAGCTCTTTTGCAACTGCTCTGATTTCTTCTTCTTTGCCAATAAGAATTGGTTGGGCAATTCCTTCATCGCTCAAAGAACGGGCTGCGTTTATAATTTTAGGATATTCTCCTTCGGGGAAAACAATGGTTTTAGGGTTACGGCGTGCCTTTTGAAAAATTTTTGCCATAATTTTTTCTGAACGACCCATACGGATGTTAAGTTGTAATTTATAATCATCGAAGTCGGTGATGGAAGTTTGAGCGACACCTGTATCCATTGCAGCTTTGGCAACAGCAGGTGCTACCCAGGTAAGCACCCTTGGATCGAAAGGTTTAGGAATAATATAATCGGGACCGTAGCGCAAATCGTCGACACCATAAGTTCTTTTAACGCTGTCGGGAACATCTTCCTTGGCAAGATCAGCTAAAGCATAAGCGGCAGCTTTTTTCATTTCTTCATTGATTGCTGTGGCGTTTACGTCGAGGGCGCCACGGAAGATGAATGGGAAGCCAAGAACGTTATTTACTTGATTGGGATAATCGGAGCGTCCGGTAGCCATTATCAGATCTTTTCTCGCGGATGTTGCGTCTTCATAAGTGATTTCTGGGTCGGGATTAGCCATGGCAAAAATAACCGGGTTGGGAGCCATTGTCTTGACCATTTGCTTTGTAACGACATTGCCTTGCGACAAACCGACAAAAACATCTGCCCCGACGAGTGCTTCTTCTAAAGTGCGACGATCTGTTTCTGCAGCAAACACTTCTTTGTATTCGTTCATTCCTTTTTCTCTACCTTTGAAGATAACGCCCTTGGAATCGCACATTAAGACATTTGCTGGATTCACTCCAAGCGAAATATGGAATTTTGCGCACGCTATACCCGATGCACCTGCTCCATTGTAAACGACTTTTACTTCGTTAATTTTTTTACCAGCAATCTCGACAGCGTTTATCAAAGCTGCACCGCTAATAATGGCTGTGCCGTGTTGATCGTCGTGGAAAACAGGGATTTTCATGCTTTTTTTGAGGGCTTCCTCGATGATAAAGCATTCTGGTCCTTTGATGTCTTCGAGATTAATACCGCCAAAAGTAGGCTCTAATACTTCACATACTCTAATGATCTCGTCAGTATTTTTGGAATTCAATTCGATATCAAACACATCAATATCGGCAAATGTTTTAAATAATACTCCCTTGCCCTCCATAACGGGCTTGCCTGCTTCGGGTCCGATGTCGCCCAGCCCAAGTACAGCTGTACCATTAGTGATAACAGCAACAAGATTGCCCTTGGCAGTGTAATCATAAACTTTATTAACGTCGTGATGAATCTCGCGGCATGGTTCTGCTACACCAGGGGTGTAAGCAAGCGACAGGTCTCTCTGTGTTACACAGGGTTTTGTGGTGATAACCTCGATTTTGCCTTTTCTGGCTCGACTGTGGTATTCGAGAGCATCCTCTCTTCTGATTTTCATAAAATCTTCTCCATTTTTAATAACAAGTTTTTGAAAATATGTCAAAATATACTTATATTGTGACTTATGATTTAGTCGAACTTCAAAATTACGAAAAATCAAGAACAATATGAAAAAAATACAGATTTGTATCGTTTTTATTGCAATTGTTTTTTTGCACATAAATCTATTTAGCCAAGATGAATATATAGAAAAGTATTCTGATAGAGAAATTGAAGAAATGAAAGCAGATTTGCTAAAAAAACCTTTGAATGGCTTCTTTGGTCTTTGCTT
>CAYVTD010000026.1:16678-48203 GCA_964454445.1 uncultured Hyphomicrobiales bacterium | reverse complement strand
TTGTTTTGGTTTTTGTTACCATTTATGTACCAGAACCAGATATAAAAAGAATATCAAGGAAGAAAGGTACAAAGGAGGTTACACCGGAGTATCCGCGGAAATTGGTATTCTTAATTTATATGATTGTCTTTTTTGGCTTAGTATTTTTCTTTTTATACCCCATTCAAATTCCTTATTTATTGAGGAGTTTCAAGGGAGTATCCAATACAATGGTTGGTCTTGCCGTTAGCATAGCAACGCTTGCCGGTTCAATAATATCGATGAATTATGCGAAAATTAAACGTCGTTTTTCTTTTCCATTTATGTACGGGATAACCTTTTTTCTAATGGGGATAGGATATTTCTTGGTAAGCAGAGCTGGCAACTACTGGGAAACAATAACAGCGCTTTTGATTTCTGGTTCGAGTACCGGATTTCTTATGCCGACAGGCAATTTATGGCTGATAAGTATTACTCCTGTTGAAATAAGAGGGCGATTAATTGGACGTTTATCGACGGCTTCATTTCTTGGACAATTCGTTTCACCGATATTGGTACAACCTATCATTAGTAATTATTCAATACAAACTGCATTTTATGTAGCGTCGCTCATTCTTTTGGTGCTTTCATTGTCTTTGTTTATATATTGCACGACTATTAGAAAGCAAAGACGAAAGAACTTGCTAAACTATTGACCCCCCCTTTTTTTTAATTCTTAAGTTTTTATAAAAAAAGAGGCACTCCGGGGAAATCGGAATGCCTTCGGGGGAGTCCAGGTATGGGGGAAACCATGGATATCAATAGTACATTTTTATCACCGAACTGACGATGCCCCAGACGTCAAATTTGTCGGTTTTTTCTATCTTAATTGGTTCGTAAAGATTATTTTCTGCTTCAAGATAAACACCATCTTCTTTGAATTTAATACGTTTCACAAGAAGTTCATTATTAATGGCAGCAACAACTATTTTGCCGTCTGTTGGCTGAGTGATACAATCAACTAATAGCAGATCGCCTGTATTAATGCCTGCTCCGATCATACTATCACCAGAAACTCTTATTAAGAAACTTTTATTAGAATTCTTTATAAGTAACTCGTTTAAATCAAGTTTTGCCTCAGTAAAACCTTCCTTTTCAGTTTTATTAAGCTTATAACTTGGATTAAGCAACAAGTCGTTGTTGCTCGCCTTCTTAGAGAGCTTGGAAACAGAATTAGTGGCGTTTTTTACTTGCCAATTTTTTCTGGCTGTTTGATTTTCTGTTATTGTTGTCATATCCTCTTCAATGCAATGTTTAACGTTAATAGCAAAATAGCATTTATCGTGCCAAAACGTGTAAATAATTGACAAATAAGAGAATATAGATGTATAAAAAAAGCCGGTTTTTACGCCGGCTTTTTGTTTGCATAGAAGGTTTTCTTTATTAATCTCTACTTCAAATCCAATTTAAGTGTATCTTTGTTAAAAAATGCATCATCTTCAAATCTATTTAATCATCCTTCCAGGCAATACAACCCATTTTTTATTCTCCTGATTAGCAAATTTTTGCTTTTTAATACTGATTGTTTCGCTTTTTGGATGGCAATTAACGCAAAGAGCAAGATTGGGCTTTCTTGCTTGTAGCGCAGTGTCTGAAGCAAGTTTTTCTTCGTGGCAGCCTATACACATTGCATGGAGAGCGTCTGTGTAAGAGGGAGTTATGTAATTTTTAATTTTAAAAGGAGCATTGTCAGGAATTACATCTTTATGGCAAGGAGTGCAGTCGCCAACTTTTTTCATAGCTGAGGCTTTACATTTATATTTGCCTTCTTCGTGGCATTCATTACATTTTCTATTAGCTCCTTCTTTAGAAGAGTGCCAATTATGGTTGAAAGCGTCACCTTCGGTGTACATTTCCGAATGACATTCGAAACAGCCAGTGGTTTTGTCGCCGGGCAAGTTCATGTGATGGCATCGGGCGCAATCGTAGCCCAAATCTTCGTGAAATTTGTGCTTGAAAGCAACTCCATAACCATCGCGATTGCCATCGATAAACAATGTGTCACCTCCCCGAGCTTTCTGCACGGGGACTTCTTCGTAGCCCTTGCTATAAATTTCTTTTCCGCTGATGAATGCGAATCCCAGAGCAAATGCGATGACAAAGCCAAGTGAGAAGTGCGAACGATTTGCAGGTTTAATTGGACCGAGATATACTCTATTTGCATTGAAATGTGGTTTTATCCTTGGATTAAGGTCTTCATCTTCAGGAGGTTCTTCCCATACTTTGAAATTTTCGATGAAAAAGAAAAATACAAGCATTGCTGCGGAAACAACACCTGCGGAGATAAAGAATTCCTGCCAAGATGGAAAATAGAAAATGCCTGTTTCGGTCAAGTTGTTCAAGTGTGTCAATCCACCGACATTTAACCTGTTGAAAACTACTCCGATAACTCCCGATAAAGCACCAAGATATAACCAATTAATGTTGTTTTTGGCAAAAATAAAGACAATAATCGGGATAATTACTGTAAGAGCTATTTCAGCCCAGAAAAGATAGGTAGCAGTTGCATCTATAAACAAGAAACCACCAGCACCGCGAACCAAAATATCAACAAAGCGAAACACCACATAAATCAAAAGCATGTAGATGGCGATTTTGCTCAATTTATCTAAAATATGCTTTTCGTGCTCTTTTTTATAAAGATAGCTCGACGACATACTTTCGACCATTACCATCAACAAACCCAAGCAAATGGCTGATACAAAAAAGATAATCGGTATAACAGGAGAATACCACAATGGATGAAGACGGTAAGGCATTGCTAAAAACAAGCTCCCAAGCGATGATTGATGCAATGTTGATAGCATTATACCAGCAATAACTAGAGGAATTCTTAGTTTATGAAGGAAATTATATATTGGTCTTAAAAAAAGTATTTTTGGATATTTTTCGAGAACAACGGGTGCGAACTCTAAAGTAAGAACTGTTAAATAAAGCATAACACACCAACCTACTTCAAAGAGTGGTGAATGTGGATTCCAGAAAATGATCATGTGCCAGATATTCCAGGGTAAACCTAAGTCGAATAGCAGTCCAACGGCGACAGCAATATAGCCGATGAAAGCAGTTAAGATGGCGGCGCGGGCAACAGGCTTGAATGCTTTGATGTCAAAAATATAATTCATAGCGGCTATGACAAATCCTCCAGCAGCCAGGGCAACTCCTCCCATTACATCAAAGCCGATCCAGAAGCCCCAGGGTGTGTTGTCAGTCAGGTTAGTGGTAACGCCGAGTCCAAATAGAAAGCGAGTTACACCAACAGCAGCGGCAACGCCAAGTATTATCCAGAGGAAATTCTTAAATTTACTAATTCTGTTCATTATTATGTTCCTTCCTCAATTTCATTTTCAGTGTTTTCATCATCTTTTTTGCTTAAAAGAGCGTTTTCCTGCGAAATCTTGTTTTTCCTCTGAGTAACCCAATAAATCCCACTCATAACAGCACCCATGCCGATGAAGGCAATAGGGACAGCGCCCATAGCCCATTTTGTTGTATTTGGCAGAGGATCGTTAATATCTGGTTGACCGAACAAAGCGTTGGCATTTTTTCCGTATCGATTGTTGTAATAATAAAGGAAATCTAGTGGGCAATCTTTGCTTGTAATATACATAACATTAGTTCCGCCGACTTCATGTTCGCCGTAAATGTGGTTCAAATAATTGTTTGGTTCGGCATTAATTCGTCTTCTTGCTTCTTTGAGCAAATCTTTGCGCTCGCCATAAATTGTAGCTTTTGTCGGGCAGGCAGCAGTACAGGCAGGTTGATCGATTTTGCCGGATTTTATATTGTCGTAACAAAGGATACATTTTCTGATGTACGGTACAGGATTGTCCCAATCGTAGCGTGGAATGCCATAAGGGCAAGCCATCATACAATACCGGCAACCGAGACATTTGTAATCGTCATAGACAACAGCGCCTGTTTCGGTTTTATGTAAAGCGCCAACCGGACAAACTGAAACGCACGCAGGTTCGATGCAATGACGGCATTGCTTGCGGACATTGTAAGTGCCATTGTGCAAAATCGAAGTCCAATTGTTCGCTGAAAGACCATCGTTTTTCTGCCATTCGCGAGGTTTATCAGGGGGAAGTCCGTTAATCATTTTACAAGCTGAAACACATTCGGTACAGCCGATACACTTAGTAACATCAGTTAAAATTGATTTCATACTTTCTCACCTTCCTTGCCGAGAGATATAGTAACAAATTCGCCACCTTCCTGAGTAAATTTCCAAGAGCGGGCAGTTATCCACTGACCTATTGGCATTAAAACACAATGAGCAATTTTTGTAAATGGCATTAGCACAAAAATTAGACATCCACTTAACAAATGCAAAAGAAAAAAGAATTTATAAGTATCAGGTGAAACACTTGTCTGCGAGATAATCATTCCTGTAAAAAATGGAATAACCAGCAAAAGTAGCCAAAGATATTCTTGTTTTCTGCTTAAAAACCTTGCAGTAGAAGAAGATGCTCGCATTATCAGGAGGAGCAAGCCGGTTATAATGGTTAAAATAGTAAGAAAATCGGCTATTTCTTTTGGAATTGATATGCCAATCAAACTAAAACCAATTGAATTGTTGAAAAGTAGATTATGGTCGTATAAAAGAATTGGAGTAATCAATAACCCGATATGAAAAAGTATGGAAACAATGCTATAAAGAGGTTTGACGCGAAAAGAGCGTATAGGAATTAAAAAACCCCAAGTTAGCTTTCTGACATAAGATTTTGGTATGACCTTATCTTGGGCTTTTCCTTTTGCTTCGATTCCGTTGATAATCGATAGCACAATCAGCCGCAACAGACCGAGAAGCATTATTGCAAAAGTAAGCCTGAAAAGAGGTCCCTTGGCAAATTCTATTAATGCATCCATAAGTATCCTTTGTTTTTATTACAATTTATATTTCATTTACAAATATATTCATTAAAATACTATTCTTCATCGGGGGGCGTTTTATCGGCTTCGTCGAAAATAATTGCTTTAAAGAGCAAATCGTGCAAGCCTACTAATTCGCCGTCGATTTTATTGTCTTCCATAGTTTCGCGAAATTGTTTTTTACAGTTAGCACAAGGGGCTATTACATAATGAGCGCCAGTATCTTCGATCTGTTTTGCTTTGCGTCTTCCACCAACCGCAGTTCTGAATTTTCTTATTTCGTCGATAGAAACAGTACCGCCGCCGCCGCCACAGCAATATTGCTCTGTTCTGTTTGGTGTCATTTCAACGAAGTCTTTAGCAAAAGCTCTGATCAATTCGCGTGGTTGCTCGACAATCTTTCCTTGGCGGGCAATGTTACAAGGATCGTGATAGGTTACTCTTTCAGTAATAACATTAGGGTCGAATTTAACTTTGCCTTCTTTCCATAGCTGATGAGTAAGCTCAAGGATGTTAACTACTGGCGGGCAATCGTCGCCTCTCCAATAAGTAGGCAAGAACCAAGCGCTGCGAGTGGCATGTCCACACTCGCCAATTAGTACTTTTTTTGCATTTAATCTCCTTGTCTCATCTTCAATCATATTTAAAACTCTTCCCAGAATGCCATCGCTATAGAAAAGTCCATAGTTTATAGCATCGTAATATTTAGAGCCAATAGTCCAGCTAACGCCAGCCTTGTGCAATACAACGGCGATACCCATAAGCGTTTCTGCTTCCATAAGATAATCGGATACGGGAGCAAAAAATATATACTCTGCATTTGGCACGTCAATTGGAAACTTGACTTTTACGCCATGAGTTTCGTAAATTTCTTCTTCCAGAAATTCGAGCGAATCTTGTAAAGCAATAAATGGGATAGCTGATGTGTTGTTGGTAGCTCCTTCGAGTTGTTCTCTGGTGGAAATAACAAGCGCTCTTGGCACAATATCCATTTCAGCCATAATATAGCGGGCAAGGTGGGTTATCATACCATGGTCAATTCCCATAGGACACTCTAAAACACATTTGCGACAGGCAGTACAGCGGTAGAAAGATTCTGTCATCTCTTTGATATGCTCTTCAGTTAATTCAAAACCGCCAAAAAATCTGCCATAAAGTGAACCTTCAATCGAAAAATAGCGTCTGTAGATGCTTAACAGCAACTCAGAGCGATAGCAAGGAATGTCTTTCGGATCGCCTGTTGCTTGATACACATGACATGCAACACTGCAACGCGAACATTTGGCAGTTACTTTTATATAATGCTCTAAAACTGGGCGATAGTTGGAATGTTTCAGGACTGTGGCAAAGATCTCAAGAAATTGCGTTACTCTATCTTTTCTACTTTCTTTTTTTTCGATAATGTAATTCATTTCAGGGACTTTGTCCACTTTCATCTGTGAGATACGCAATTCCTGTTTTTCAGACATAATCTATCCTTTCGGGTTTGTAATTCTTTACATTTAATTAATCATCTTAATCATCGCTATATTAATGATTTGATAATAGCAAAACAAAACATTAATGCAACAATTTTTATGAACTAAAACTAAGAAATTTAAAGGCTTTAAAAAAGTAATGGAAAGATTTTTTATAATTGAGTGTAACCGTTTTGTTGGATATGTATTCGCTTGATTTAGTTAGGTTTAACTAATGATTTATAAATTTTATTTAATGATAAATTTTATTATTATATTAATTTGGTCTAAAAATCAAATACTTATGGAATAATTATTAAAATTATTTCATTTATGATGATATTTATTTATTTGAGATTTTTAATTTGTAAAAAAACTCATTAGATTAAGATTATGCTAAAATATTCTTTTTGATTGTGATGAAATATGCGTTGCAAAGAATGCAACATAATGATGCAACTTTACTAATCTTTTTTTATGATGGCTAAAACGATTAATAAAATATATTAAATTCCCAAGAAAAAGTATGATAATTCTATCTTTAAAAATTTTACTTTGTTGTTGCTTGATCGGGAAGAAATATCACTTCTTTTCATTTATTAGCAAGATGTTTTTTCAATTATTTTTAATATTTTTCAATAATCAGTATTTTTTTAAACAAACAAGGATGTTTGTTCTACTAAAAGCAGATTTTTCAAGTAAGTCGAGCATTATTGTTAAACAAAGTAAAAATAAACTATTCAATTAAGCCCAATCGTTTTGCTATCTTTGCAATATAATTTATTCGTAGCAACAAACTTTTTGTTTAATGGAAATTTTTAACTATGTTTACAAAAATTTGTAGGAGTAAAAGCAAGAATTAATGAAAAGAGTTGCATTTTTCGAGTCTTCGGGTAAAACTGAAGCGATATCTTGGGCAGAATTTACTGCTTTTAAACTCAAGGAACTTGGCGCCGAATGCTATGCCACTCCAGAGTTAATCTCATCTTTTTCTCAGGAAACAGTCGAGCTTGTCCAACCCAAATCAATCAAGGAATTCGATAAGTTTGCCGACTTGGTCATTTCTTTTGGAGGAGATGGCACGATGCTATCGGCTGTGAGACAATTAATCCATACCGAATTGCCCATAATGGGGGTCAATGTTGGCAAGTTGGGCTTTCTCGCTGAGTTTTCAATAAGTTATTTGGAAGAAACTCTTGTAAACCTGATGAAAGGCAATTACAGGATTGTTGACAGGTCTGTCTTGGAAACAATCATTAATGAGGAAAGGATCTTCGCATTAAACGATTTTGTAATCGAAAAAAAGGGCTCTTCACATATGATTGTTGTGCAAGCTTATGCCAATGATCATTATATAGGTGATTACCGTGCCGATGGAGTAATCCTTTCGACACCAACGGGCTCAACAGCATATTCGCTTTCTTGCGGCGGGCCAATAATTGCTCCTAAAACATCAGTCTTGTGTATTACTCCTATTTCGCCCCACTCTTTGACCGTTAGGCCTCTGATTATTGCCGATTCTAACGAAATAGCCATGAAAATATATTCCCATTCTGGCGAGGCAAACCTTGTTGCAGATGGACAAACCAAGCGGGTTTTGCACAACAACGAAAAAGTGGTTTTCAAGAAATCTGCATCAAAGGCGAAGCTAATAAAGCCATTAGACACTACTTACTACGATTTGCTCCGTAGAAAACTACTCTGGGCAGTAAATGCAATCGAACCAATCGGGGATATCGTTAAAAAATGAGTGACAGTATGTTTCTTTTATTGAATTTGTATTATTAACAGTACTTCTAGCAACATATTTTATATAACAATTTTAAAGAATTATGAAATATTTAAATAATTTCATAAATTGCTTTTTATGAGAAGGAAAACTTTATCGGCAAATAAATCTTTGGGCTATAGCGGCACTATTCGCGGTGGCTCATTTATTTCCTTTTTTATCTTTAAGAGCTTTATTCTCGAGTATCTCATCAATGAATGGCGCATTCCGCTATCCTATTAAATCTTTTCCCAATTAATCAACCTATTAAACTTTTTTGTATTTGCTTGTTCTATATAAGTCGAATAAGTATTGATGACAAGTTATTAAAAGTATGGATTTGAAACATAATCACACCACATTATAAGTCATTTAATTTGTGTTTTGGATAAGACAAATCATAAGAACAAGCCAACCATAATAAGTAATATATTTAAAACTATATAAAATAAAAATTTTTAATAAAAAAAAGGAGAAAATTATGTTATCAAGTGAAGTAAAACAAACTGCTTATGCCCCAAGGTATAAAGTTTCGGCTGTTGATGTATTAGCAGAATTAAAAAAATATATGCTTGTGGACGGATACGATTTTGTGCTCGATCTCGACAACAGCAAAGGAGCGAATTTCATCGAAGCTAGAACAGGGAAAAGATATCTTGACTTTTTCACCTGCTTTGCCTCGATGCCAATAGGAATGAACCATCCAAAGCTTCTCGACGAGGGTTTCCGCAAGTATATAAATCGCGCAGCAACGAACAAGGTTTCAAATTCGGATATTTATACTGATGTTATGGCTACTTTTGTCAAAACTTTTTTTGAAATAGCCGTGCCAAAAACATTCAAGTATTCTTTTTTCATTTCTGGTGGGGCTCTTGCCGTCGAAAACGCATTAAAAGCCGCATTCGATTGGAAAGTTAGAAAGAATTTGAAAAACAAGAAAACAAAAGGCGAGTTGGGACATCAAATTATCCATTTCAAGCAGGCTTTCCATGGTCGCAGCGGCTATACGATGTCATTGACTAATACAGACCCTAACAAGGTATTGTATTATCCCAAGTTCAATTGGCCCAGAGTTAGCAATCCATATATCACTTTTCCATTAGACGACAAATCGCTTGAGGATCTAATTAAACGCGAAAAGCAATCTATTGAGGAAATGAAAGCGGCATTTAAAAACAACCCGAACGACATTGCAGGAATTATCATCGAGCCAATACAAGGCGAAGGAGGGGACCACCACTTCCGACCCGAATTTTTTAAGCAAATGCGGCAATTAGCTGACGAAAATGAAGCATTGCTCATTTTTGACGAAGTGCAAACAGGTTTGGGAATTACCGGCACGATGTGGGCTCACGAGCAGCTCGGAATAACGCCCGATATTATGTGCTTTGGCAAGAAGATGCAGATTTGCGGTATTGTTGCTACCGACCGTTTAGACGAAGTGAGTGATAATGTTTTCCGTACTTCGAGCAGAATCAACTCGACTTGGGGCGGTAATCTTACAGATATGGCTCGTTCAACTCGTTATCTCGAAATTATCGACGAGGAAAATCTATTGGAAAACGTAAAGCAGCTTGGAAAAGAACTTGATGATGGGCTAATGAAAATTCAAAACGATTACCCGGAATTGATAAGTAATACAAGGGGTATGGGTTTGTTCCGTGCTTTCGATTTCAAGAAAGAATTGCGTGCCGATTTTATTAAAAAGTGCTTTGAGGAAGGTTTAATGATTCTGCCTTGTGGAACGACATCGGTAAGATTCCGCCCACCGCTAAATTTGAAGAAAAACCAACTTGAAGAAGGGATTGCGATTGTTCGCAAAGTTATCGACAAGCTAAAAAAATAAGATTGAATAGAAAAGAATAAGAAGAAGAAAAGAGGCGGTCTTTTTGAGGCCGCCTTATTTTTTTAAAGATATTGTTTATTTATCTAAATTGATTTATTATTTTCCCATTGCTCTTTTAATTGAAGTCATAAAATCTTCTTTGCTTCTTGCGCCAACGATTTTTTCTTTGACTGAGCCGTCTTTGCCAATAATAAATGTGGTGGGAATTCCGGAGATTTGCCCGTAAGCGATTTCAAGTTCTTGTGCGGGGTTAAAGTTGATATAATTCATTCCTTGAGAAACAGCAAAACTCTTTACCCGTTCCATTGCTGCGTCAGGCGATTGATAACGGTCTCTTTCCAGAGGGATGCCTACAACAACAAACTCCGAAGGATCGAGTTCTTTGCTTATATCAATTATTGATGGTATTTCGTGTCTGCAAGGACCGCACCAAGTAGCCCAAAAATTGAGAAATACTACTTTATTCTTAATGAGTTCGGAGAAAAGTTTTTTCTCGCCATTTACAACCCATAAAAAATCTCTATATTTACCGGGATCATTAGACGGGGCAACGGAAGCAATTTGGTGAATGCTAAATGTTGGACCAGTAGCAGTTTCTGTAGTTGTTGTTGCTTTAGTTTCGGCAAGTACTTGAGGTGGATTATTCTTATCATCACTTGCTTCTGATTGACGATTAGAGCAAGAAGTATTAGTAACTGTCAGGATCGATAGCAGAAATACTGTAATTATGAGTTTCATCTTAAAAACCATTGTAACTCCTATAAGTTAGTAAATATAATTTTTTCGTTTTGACGATAGTAAAGATTATTTATTTAATTTAATGTTACAATTAAAAATAATATTACTCAATAGCAATGTTGTTATTGACTATGATTATCAATAATTATTTTATTCTTATAACGAAAAATCGCCATGAAAAATCCAAAAAAGATCAATATTGAGCCAAGCCATACAAGATTAATCAATGGTTTGATGGAAATTTCAATCGTTAAAAGCTCTGTTTCGCTAATGTCCTGGCTTTCGCTTTCGGAAAAAACAAACAATGCCTGCCAGTGAGCCATACTTGCATTATTTCTAATTAGCTGTGCGAATGAAACTTTCATTTTCCGGCCTTTTACGTATTTCCAAACGGGTTCGCTTTCGAAAGTTTGCACATCAAATTTGGTTATCAATGTGTCTTCATAGTTTGCACTATCGTTTTGAACGTGAATAATGGCGCCGATATTAACTGTATTTTCGTTTGCTTCGCTCATAGCTTGCGACATATCGAATTTTAAGAATTCTATTGTAGTTGAGGAATCTAAGGGGGTTAGCGACTTCTGATTTTTTTCGAGTATTAATTTGTTTGCTTGAATGGATTTTTGGATGTTTACTGGTGATATATAAATGTCTTTGTGGAGAAGGACTTTCACATCTGGTTGCAAGAAATAAGATTCTCGGCGGTTATAATCGCTTAAATAAAAAACGGGGGAGAATCTGCTTTCAGAATTGCCTTTTTTCAAGATTATATTGTATTGATATTTTTCGCGGTCGGTTAGATTCGTTTCTATTCTTGTCTTACCCAGATAAGTAAGTTCATAACCGAGTGCGTTTTTTGTCTCGCCTTCACTAAAGCTGACTATTTGGCTTCGAGAATATGTCCCACTGCCAATAATGCCAAACATTAGAATTGCAAAACCAATATGGGAAAAATATACTCCATTTTGAGCCAAACTTTTTGTTAATTTCTTTTTTAAGAATAGCGCACTTATTATAGTAGCAAAAATGCCAGAAAACGCAAGAAAGAGCAAATCAAGTCTTTCAAGCCCAAGCAAATACAAAATTAAAGAAATGACAAAAGATGATATTAAAGGAATATAAAATCTTGTCATTGTCAAACTGCTGGCTATTGATTCTTGTTTCCATTTGAATAGCGAGCCAAAACCGCTTAGCAGCAAAATCATTATTGCCAAAGGCAGGTTCCATTTGTTATAAAAGGAAATATCGGCAGTAGCAGTTGGTATTTTCACTAGTTTTGTAAATACTGGATAGCTAGTGCCTATAAATACAATCGTTCCAGCAGCAAGCAACACAATAGCTCCTGTTACGAGAAATGTTTCCCTGTTAAGTTTTGAAAACACATTTCTTTCTGATTTTATGCTACCAGAACGATAAGCTAAAAAGAATACCCCAATGATAAAAAAAATGAGTACGACTCGAAGGAGAATGTCATAATAAACTCCGCCAACTTCGCCAAACGAATGAACAGAAGTGTCGCTCATTACACCACTTCGAGTGAGGAAAACAGCGTAAAGAACAAGCGAAAAACTGATAATTGCAAGTGCTAAATTGGTTTTTACTAGAGCGCCTGTTCGCTTTTGCACTAAAAGAGTATGAGACAGTGTAATTGTTACTATCCAGGGAATAAGGGAAGAGTTTTCCACAGGATCCCAACCCCAAAAGCCTCCCCAACCTAAGGTTTCATAAGCCCAAACGCCGCCTAAAATTATGCCAAGACCAAGCAAAGCATTTGCAAAAAGTGTCCAAGGGATTGCCAGATTGATCCAATTATTATAATCTTTTTTAAAAAGTGCCGCAATAGCTAATATGTATGGTACAGCTACTGCTGTATAACCAATAAACAAGATTGGTGGGTGGATAATCATCCAAAAATTTTCTAATATGGGATTGATACCTCTGCCATTTTGTGGAATAAACAACTCGTTAATTCCTTCGTTTGGATATGTTTCCCAGATCATATCAAAAGGGCTTCTAACTATCAAAATTAGCAGGAAAGCTGCAATAGTTAGTTCAAACAAAGCCATTGAAATATGCTCATAATTCCGGTTGGCAGTATATTTCATTAGAACAAAACCGGTGATAATAAAGAAAAGAACCCAGAGGAGCATCGAGCCTTCCTGACCGGCAAAGAAAGACGATAAAAGCAAGTGTAAGGGAAGTTCTTTTGATGAATAATTATAGATATATGATATTTGAAAATTATGACCTATAATATTTAACATCAAAATAATGGAGGCAACAACAATTAATGATGATAAAAGAATATAAGACAAGCGAGAAATACTAATCAAGATTTTGTTGTCTTGATTTTTACGAAAAAAAATAATGAAATTGATAATTGAAGCAAAAAGAGCTATTATTAGAGAAATATCTATTATTAGTTTATTTATCATAGTGTTAAATATGTTTACTTAATAATTAAATAGAATATATAAATTAATTATATATATAGATATTATAAATATTACCTAATACTATTATTAGTGTTATATTTTGAAGGACATTTTGTTAAAATACTGCTTGCTCTGAATACTGAATCCTCGAATTTTCCTTTGACAACGATGCGTGGAGCAAGCTCAAAATTAGAAGGCATAGCCCCTTGATAGACTACAAAACTTTGGAAATTGGTTGTGTCTCTCATATAGAAAGAGAATGATTGAGTTTTTGTATCGAATTTATAGGGGAGAGCTTTAACCCATTCACCTGCTACTTGGACGCTCTTTTTCGTTGTTTTTGCGTCTCGAAAATCGGTATATTCCGACTTCCCTTGATTTAAAGATGTTAGAGCGATTACAATGAAAATGATTGCTATGCCGATACCTATAACATATTTTTTATTCATCTTCATCGTCTTTAACTGAATTTATTTTCAAAAGCTTATACAAACCGCTCAATTTGTGGTTTATATATAGTAAAAGCAATGCTATACCAGCTAATATAGTAATACTTACATAAAAAGTAGTGAAATTGTCCATAAAGATTAAGAAATTTTTATTAAAAAAACAGAATTTGATTCTATTATTATTAACTCATTAATGATTTGAGTGAAATATTTCCTTTTTTAAGTAATTAAATCTAACTAATATATTTAATAGCAGATAATACATCATTGTCCAGCCCATAAATGAAATTGAGAAACTTATTTGTTTTAAATAACTTAGCGAGGTAGCTTCAGAACTGATTATTGGACCTAAACTTGTATCATCAGCCGAACCGGGATGGAGCCCGATTGTTATCCTTGGCAGTACGAAAATAAAAAAAGGTACGGTAATAAATGCTAAAATAGAGTAAACAGCCGAAAATCTTGCTTTTAGTTTATTGTTTCCAAGTGCTGATCTTAGTGCAAAATATGCCATATATATCAAAAGAAGGACAAATATTGAGGTTTCTCTTGGATCCCAATTCCAATATTCTCCCCAGTTGTCTTTTGCCCATATCATTCCTGTTATGGTGGCAAGGATTGTGAAGAAGAAACCAATTAGAGCAGAACTTGAAGCAACATTATCAAAAAAGCTATTTTGTCTTTTAAGAAACTTAATAGAGTAAATCATGGAAATCAAGTAAGCAAGCACAGCAATCCAAGCACATGGCACGTGAAGATTGAGTATTCTGATATTTTCGCCTAATGCAGGTATATAAGGTAAAACAAGGCTCGGGTTTTTATCAATAAGTTGTTTAAAAACGAAAGATTTATCTTTTTTATTATATGATAGCAAAGCAATTACTTCATCACCTTTTGTTAGCTGAGAATTTTTAATAGTTATTGGAAATGTTTTTGTTTTGTTTTCAGTGGAAGAGATAATGATTGTATCTGAATGTATCTCTTGAACGAGAAAATGAATTTTTAATTCTTTTTTGATGTTAAAATCACTTAAATATATTAAATATTGATGGGTTGCAGCAATATGAGGGATAAATGTCAAGTAAAATGAAAGACCTAATACCAGAAAAACTACAACAATCTGCCAAGACTTCCATTGCTTTCTAAAACCAGGTAAAATCCCAAAAATCGTTCCAGCGAGAAGACCGATAATAATTATTAAAAACTTCATTAAAAAATAAATATATAACTAAACAGTAATACAAAAACGTGTTAAGAATATCTTACAAAAATAACAAATTTCTAAAGAAAATAATTATAAAAAAAAATTAGTCAAGATATTTGGTTAAACGCAGGATATTATGAGGTGTTTTTTTATTTGAAGGAATATAGCTAATGTTATCCATCACTCTTTTAATGATAAAGATACCCAAGCCGCCACTTTTTGGTTTTTGCAAGTAATCGTTGATGTCGGGCGAAGGGTAGTTGATCGGGTTAAAAGGGATACCATCGTCGAGAATATTAACAATAAAGAGCTTATTATCGGTCTCGACTTGAATACAGATGTTTTTAGCTTTATCAAATTTATTACTGTGCTTAATCAAGTTTGTACATGCCTCATCGACAGCCATAACAATCTTATTAATTTGGTCGTCGGAAAAGCCAAAATTATTTGCTTTATCCGAGATAAAATCACGGATCTTTATAAGTTCTGCAAAATCGCTCGAAATGCAAATATCTTCTATATATTTATTTTCTTCAATCGACATTATCCGTATCTTTAGAATTGGAAAACTTCATTATAGCTTCGCGTTCGTTATCAAAAATCTCGAAAAGAAGCGGGAAGCCGAGTAAGTCAAAAACACTAAAAACTTTTGCTTGCATGTTAGAAAGTTTGATATCTCCGCCTTTCGAGCGAATATCTTCGATGAATGCCATAAACACACCAAGTCCGGCGCTACTAATATAATCTAATTTGGCAAAACTGACAACAATCTTGTTCCTTCCTTGATTTATAAGGTTTTCTATAGCCGCTTCGAGTTCAGGCGCAGTATGTGCATCTAGATAGCCGCTTAAAAAAAGTATCTCGATGTTGTTTTCTTTTTGGTTTCGTATTTTAAACTTATTAGAGTCTGTCATTGTTTAACTCCGAAATTTCTGGATATACCTCATAGTATATCATTAAAACGGTTTTAATTAATTAAAATTTTTTTCATTTATAAAAGAGTATAAAAATCTAAACAGTATCTGGTCTGTAAACTAAAGCTAATGCTGTAATATCATCGTGATGAGGTATATTTCCAGAGAACTCGACTATTGAATCTTTTAAAAATCTAATGATTCTGTCAGCACTGTTAATTGTATTTTCCTCTTTATATTTATATACTGAATTTTTACAAATAAGTTTCAATTTATCCAAGCCAAATTCTTTTTCTTCGCTATTTCTTAATTCATTTAATCCGTCAGTAAACATCAAGATAGCTTCGCCCGGGTCCATTTGATAACTTATTTCTTCAATTAAATTGGTAAATGTAACGTCGTTAGCTAAACCAATGCCTATACCTTTGGGAGTAAGGAAATCGGGATTACTATCTTTGAAGATAAGAAAAGGCATGTGTCCTGCTCTTGAAAGCCAGATCTTTCCTGTTTCAGTTTCGAGCATCAGGGCAGAAAGAGTGATAAATAAATTTTTTTCCATCGAGTTGAATAGAACGCTATTGATTCTCTTTAGTATATCGGCTGGTTTACACGATTCCTTGGCAGCAGCAAGGACAACACCTTTCAGTTGTGCCATATAAAAAGCAGCGCTTATCCCCTTGCCAGAGACATCGCCGATAACAATACATATATTACCATTTTTTAATTCGAGAAGGTCATAATAATCGCCACCAACTTCTTCGGCGGGCTCAGAAAAAACTGCAATTTCGAAGTTAGCTATTTTAGGTAATTTTTGAGGAAGAAGCTTATGTTGGATTTCTCTTGCAAGCATTAAATCGCGTTTTAAGCGTTCTTTTTCTATACTATCCTTCATTAATCGTGCATTATCCAATGCCATACTAACATTGCTTGCGAAAGCCGCCATAACCTCGATATCGCTTATTTCAAAACCATATTCTTCCTGATGGAGTGCGACAAGAGTGCCCACTCGTATCTTATTAGAAAACAAAGGCACAATTATCGCTGATTTTGCAAATGGGATATTTTTCCATTGAAACCTGGAAAATTTCTCGTGATCAGAAATATTTTCAACTAAATATGTTTCATTAATATCAAGGAATAATTGCTTTAGCTCACCATTTTTATGCAACAGCTCTATATGCTCAACCAAAATAGTTTTTATAGATTCAATTTTTATGCCTTCATTATAATAAATCTCGGTCCAAGCACCGGCAGCACCACTTGCATTGATGGCAAGAGAGGTTACGTTGTCCATAAGTTTTTCGAAATCGACAGTATTAGCAACAATTCTGTTCAGATCGGACAGCGAAGTAACTTCTGAAGCCTTTCTTTCAACGATTTTACTTGTTGGCAAAGTCCCATAAGTTGAAAGTAATATCCTTAAAAAATATGGCAATAACAGAAAAAGAGGCCAGATAAAAATTGAATCAGCCCCCAAAAAAAAGTAATAGCAAGTAGCAACTTTGCTTTCCGATGAATTCTCACTGTAATAACTAATAATCAAAATGGCTAATATGGTTACTATTTGCCCCAATAATATTAACTTCCATTTATTACCAGTTGGCAACACTGCAATCCAGGAATTACGATTTGTCATTACAAGCATAATCGCAAGAAAAAATAAGACAACCAAACCGGATATGATTGTGAAAACGTAATTCTCTTTAAAAGAATTAGGGCTAATATATGCAAAATGGTTGGGTATCTCGAAAAGAAAGACAATAATAAATGAATATTTAAGTAATCTAATATATTTTTTGGTTTTTTGATGGCGGTGGACTAAAGACCATTTGTAGAGGAATCTAACGAAATATGTACCGGCGAAAATTGCAAAAAAAGAAGTTATGTTTGTGATATAAAGAGAGATAATGGAATTAATCTGTCCACGTTGGGCAATGCTCGTTGGAAGGAATATTATTAATACAATCATCGCAATGAGCAGATACATTACTATTAATAGTTCTGAAAAGTATTTTTCTGGAGATATATACTTTTTTTCTTTTAACTTTTCTCTGAAATCTTTGAAAATAAAAAGGAAAATGATGTAAATAAGAGGGATGGATATTATAAATTTCCAAATTAAAGCCCAAGGTCCGTATAAAGAATCAGTAAGATAAAACAAGGAATCAAATGCAAGCTTCATTAAAAATAAAAATATTGCAATTGAAAACAACAAGTTCCTTTGCAATTTGCTAAATAATAAGTTTATTTTAATTATTACTTTCATAATAATGAAATATACGAAAATATTGCAAAGAAGTTATGGCTTAAAAAAAAATCCTACAATTATTTTACTAAAGAAAATATTGATAAAAAGATTTGTTCGATTGATTAAATTGCATTAACTTTGTTCTTCGTTTAAACGAAGAAAGGTAATAAATATGAAATATTTTCTTACTCCAACGGAAATGAGGGAAGCAGATTCCATAGCAATCAAAAAATACGGCATTCCCGGCGCTATTTTAATGGAGAATGCAGCCCGCTCGGCAGCTGATATTATTTTTAGAAGCATTGATGGTGAAAATGATATTTTTTTCGATAAAGTATTGATTTTATGTGGTAGCGGTAACAATGGCGGAGATGGTTTTGCTTTGGCACGCCATCTTTTTGAATTGTATGATGTTACTGTCTATTGGCTCGGAAGTGAAGAAAAGATGAGCCCGGAAACACATACTAATTACTTGGCATCAACTTGCCTTGGTATTGAGATTAAACATATTTCTGATGACAAGACAGCATTTGAAAGTAATTACAATTTCGATGTAATCATTGATGCAATGATTGGGGTTGGTGGTTCGGAAAACATTAAGGGTTTGGCATCAATTATATTAGAAGCCATTTCGAGAATTGAAGCTTTAAAGATAGCAATTGATGCGCCAACCGGCTTGAACACAGAAACAGGCGCTGTTTATGAGTTTTGTTTCAAGGCAGATCACACAATTACGATGTTTGCCATAAAGTCGGGAATGTTATTAGGGCATTCGCCAGATTATTGTGGACAGATACATTTGTCTTATTTAGGCGCGCCTGAGAGTATTGTTGAAGAGATTGCGACAATAAAATCTCTCGAAGATATGGATTTGCGTTTTTTAATTCCTGAAAGAAAGAGGCAAAGCAGCAAGTTTGATTATGGCAGGGTGGTCATTGTTGCCGGCTCTAATAAATTTCCCGGGGCAGCGGCCCTTTGCGCTAATGCAGCAATAAAATCAGGAGCGGGACTCGTGCAATTATACACTACTCTTATTCATCCAGCATTGTTGCCAGAAGTGATTGTCAATATCCTACCAGACAACAGCGATGGCTCAATCAGTGAAGATTCATATAATCTACTTTCTAACGAATGTAAAAAAGCAGATTGTTTAATTATTGGTCCTGGTTTAGGAAATAGCACAGAAACTTTAGCTATGATTTCAAAATTGTTGAATACTATTTCGCAAGATCTGCCAGTTGTGATTGACGCCGATGGTTTAAATGTACTGGATAAATCGTCTAAATTGAGAAAAAACATTTGCTTAACCCCTCATTCAGGAGAATTGTCGAGATTAACTGGAATAGATAGAAAATTGTTAGAAAGCAATCCAATAAACTATTCAAAGGATTGGTCTAATAAATTAGAATGTAATGTACTTTTAAAAACTGTACCAGTAGTTATTTCTAATGGCACGGAAGTCTTTATTAATCAAACAGGAAATGCCGGAATGGCAAGCGGAGGCAGTGGAGACGTGCTTTCTGGTATTATTGGCGGTTTGATTGCCCAAGGTGTACCTGTTTTCAAAGCAGCTGTGCTTGGAGCATATTTACATGGACGTGCCGGTGATATCTATAGCGAAAGCTTTCCTTTGCATTCCTTGTCTGCTTCCAATTTGATTGATTACTTGCAAGAAGCTTTTAAAAGTATTTAATTCCTGAAATTATTATTGATAATACTATTTATAAAAATAAATGAAGAGAATACATAAAGCAATATTTCTAATGCCTTTTATTTTAACGAGTTTAGTGATATTTTACTTATCTAGTCTGGCAAATTTTAACAACCCGTTAGAAGATTTGATATTAGGTGATAAGATATTGCATGTTTTTGCATATTATTTCTATGGTCTGACAATTATAGTAGCTTTGGCTGGAAATTTTTATAAACTTACTTATATTAGAATAATTCTATTAACGCTTGTTATAGGAATTATTTATGCATTATTCGACGAATTACATCAAGTTTATGTGCCAGGTAGATTCCCTGATATTTATGACGTGTTTGCTGATATTATTGGGATTCTGATTTCATTGTTTTTTGGAAAATCGATAAAACTCTATATTAGAAAGACTTTGCTGATTAAGTTAAAGTTGGCTAACAAAGCATGAGCAAATTATTTGAATTGATCAGCCAATCTGCTGATGGCAAGCAACGGGCAGGAGTTCTGCATATAGGAGGCAAGGATATTCCTACACCTGTTTTTATGCCTGTAGGCACGCAGGGCAGTGTTAAGTCAATCGATTCAAGTTCATTAATAAAAACTGGTACAAAAATAATTCTTGGAAATTCGTATCATATTTACTTAAGGGCAGGAATCGAAGTTTTAAAAGAATTTGGTGGCTTGAAGAACCTAATGAAGTGGAATGGTTCGATGCTAACCGACAGTGGAGGTTACCAAGTATTTTCTTTGAAAGATCTACGCAAGTTGAGCGAAGAAGGTGTTGAATTCCGTTCGCATATTGATGGTAGCAAACATTTCTTTTCACCAGAGAAAGTCATTGAAATACAAAGATTTATCGGCACTGATATAATGATGCCCTTAGATGAATGTACACATTATCCAAGCCAACTCATTGAAGCCAAAAAATCTATGGAGTTGACATTGAGATGGGCTGAAAGAAGCAAGCAAGCTCTTGAAAGTTCTCTTCCAATGTATGAAAACGAACAGTTTTTGTTTGCCATTGGACAAGGTAGCATGTTCCCGGAGCTACGGCGTATTTGTATGAAAAACCTAGTTGATATGGATTTCGATGGTTATGCAATTGGAGGACTTTCGGTTGGCGAGCCACTTGAAATGATGTACGAAATGACAGATGTTTGCACTGATTTGATGCCGGAGCTAAAACCAAGATATTTAATGGGAGTAGGCACTCCAGCCAATATTTTGGAATCTATTTCGCTGGGTATCGATATGTTCGATTGTGTGCTACCAACCCGAAATGCACGTAATGGACAATTATTTACAACTAAAGGTAAAATAAATATAAAAAATGCAAAATATAAGTTCGAAAAGAATGTAATAGACGAAAATTTGCAAAATGGTGTAAGCGATTATTATAGCTTGAGTTATCTCCGTCATCTTTTTATTTGTGGTGAGATATTGGGCTTGATGATGGCAACATTTCATAACATAGCTTTTTATCAGTGGCTTATGAAAACTGCACGTGAAAAAATACTTACTAATGAGTTTCGTCAATGGAAAGATATATTTCTACAGAATTATTCTGAAATCGATTAGAGTAATAATAAATTTACATTTTTTTATCAAATTATGAGAAAGTAGAAAAAATGGGCGCAATTATTCCAGCTTTTTTATTTATGGCAGCTCCAGGAGGCGGAGTATCGGGCGGTGGCGGTTTTGAAAGTGTTTTACCAACAATATTGCTGTTCGGCGGTATGATCTTAATAATGTATTTTTTAATGATTCGTCCACAACAAAAGAAACAAAAACAGCACCAACAAATGCTCGAAAACATCCAAAGAGGCAACAAAGTTATTACAAATGCTGGCATACACGGCACTGTCACAGACATTGACGGACCAACACTAACAGTGCAAATAGCAGACAATGTGAAGGTAAAATTTGAGAAAAGTGCAATAGCCAATGTGATTAAATAAAAGATTTAATTAATCAAAGATATGAATACAATAGAAGAAGCGTTGAAGGAATTGCTTTCGGGCAGAATGGTGATAGTTATGGATGACGAAGATCGCGAAAATGAAGGTGATTTATTATGCTCATCCCAGCTTTGCACACCTGAAATAATTAATTTTATGTCTTCGAAAGCTAAAGGATTGATATGTGTCTCGATAACAGAAGAACGAGCAAAAGAACTTGAATTAGAGCGAATGGTTCGCCATAGTACTGCCTTACACGATACAAAATTTACTGTTTCTGTCGATTACATTCACGGAACATCGACAGGCATCTCTGCGTTTGACAGGGCAGCAACAGTACGTGCTATGGTCGATCACGACACACGACCAAACGATTTGGCTCGCCCCGGCCATATATTTCCTTTGGTTGCTGTTAAAGAAGGTGTTTTAAGAAGAGCTGGTCATACAGAAGCTTCTGTTGATTTAATGCGTCTTGCCGGCTTGAAGCCATCTGGGGTAATATGCGAAATCATCGATGAAGACGGCACTATGGCTAGGAAACCACAGCTGGAAGTTTTTGCTAAAGAACATAATTTGATGATTATCACAGTTCAGGATTTAATTGCTTACCGCTTAACAAAAGATTATCTTGTTCAGTGTGTTGCAGAGGCAAATCTACCTACAGTTCATGGTGATTTTATAATGAAAGTATTTTCAAATATTGTCGATGGCAAGGAACATGTTGCTCTTGTTAAGGGTCAGTGGAAAGAAGATGATCCAGTATTGGTGCGCGTCCATTCGGAATGTCTTAGTGGCGATGTTTTCGATTCTATGCGTTGCGATTGTGGTGGTCAATTAAGAACAGCTATGGATATGATAGCAAAAGAAGGGGTTGGTGTTTTGTTGTATATGCGGCAGGAGGGACGTGGTATCGGATTGGTAAACAAGGTCAAAGCTTACAATTTGCAAGACCACGGGCTCGACACTGTTGACGCGAACGTTAAACTCGGTTTTAAACCCGATGAACGTGATTATGGAATTGGCGCTCAGATTTTAGCGAGTTTAGGCATTAGAAGAATGCGACTCATCACAAACAATCCAAGGAAAAGAGTTGGGCTAGCTAGTTATGGTTTGACTGTATCCGAGCTTGTTCCATTGGAATTGTGTCCAAACCCGATAAACCAAAAATATCTCGAAACAAAAAAAAATAAGCTCGGGCACTTGCTTCATAACATTTAATTTCGTAAATTAACGAATCTTCAAAACATAAGTTTAAAGCCGTTATTTTTAATGGCTTTATTTTTTATTGTAAAAAAGCTCTTTTTTATTCATTAGTGGAGTAATTACTATGGCAGACGTTGTTTATATGACTGTCGAAAGAATGAGGGAACTCGAACAAGAAATTCAAGAATTAAAAGGTAAAGGCAGGCGGGAGATTGCTGAAAAGATAGCTGAAGCTCGTTCGCATGGCGATTTATCTGAAAATGCTGAATATGATGCAGCCAAAGATGAGCAAGGTTTGCTCGAATTAAAGATTTCTAAATTGGAATCACAGCTGGCTCGAGCTGAAGTAATCAAACCTGATGAGTTACCCAATGACAAGATTTATATTCTATCGAAAGTAAAATTTAAAAATTTGAAAACCAATCAAATATTAGAATATACTCTCGTTAGCGAAGAAGAGGCAGATTTTGAACGCAAAAAAATGTCGGTAACCTCACCAATGGGCAAATCGTTGATAGGAAAGAAAATTGGCGAGATTGCTGAAATGAAGGCTCCTGCCGGCAGAATAAAATTTGAAATTCTTGAAGTGTCTCGGTAATTTATTTAAACCTTTTTCATTATTTCATGTCTATTGTTAAGTAACTATATTGACGAATAGAAAAAGGTAAACAAAATGTACGGAGCGACATTGATTTTAGAAAATGACCCGGACATTATCGAAGAGTATCTCTCCGGCAACAGAGAACGTGCGGCTAATGCTTTTATTCGTAAATACCAATCTTTTGTCTATTCTACTGTTCTCCGTTTTCTCAACGATTACGACGATGCAGATGATGTTACTCAAGAAGTTTTTATAAAGGCGCTAAAAAATATTGACAATTTTCGATTGGGAAGTAGCGTCAAAACTTGGTTATATAAAATTTCAAAAAATCAATGCATCAATTTTTTGCGAAAAAGGAAATTACTATCTATTTTTAGCTCGAGTGGTAAGGAATCAATTCTTGATTATAAGGGTAACGAATTGACACCTCAAGAAGAATTGGAACGTCTTGAATTTGAGCAAAGATTTGAAGAAGCTATGCAGCATTTGCCCAAAAAACAGCGAGAAACTTTTGCCCTTCGATATTTTGAAGATTTGCCTTACAGCGAGATTTCAAAAATGTTAGGCACAAGCGAGGGCGGCTTGAAGGCAAATTATTTTCAAGCAGTTAAGAAATTAGCAAAGTATCTGAAAGAGGAATAATTATGAAAAATGAAGAGTTTAGCTACAAGGAAATGCAAGAACTTTTGCCAGATTATACCTTTGAGCGTATTTCTGAAGAAGATCGTGTAAGATTCGAAAGCACTTTGCCCAATTATCCAGATATTCAAAAAGAAATCGAAGATGTTCGTGCTGTCTTTCGTCGAGTTGAGAAAATGAAGATTGATGAGAAAATCAATCAACATACAAGAAATCTTACTGTAAAAGTTCATTCAAAAATGAATAAAGAATCACTTGTTTCGCCTTATTATAAAATTGTTAAGTATCTTGTACCAATCGGAGGGCTTGCTATTATTGCCCTTATGGTTTTTGGAGATTATGTATTTGTTCCAAATCAAAGCGCTAATAATGTTTCAAACATAGCAATCGAAAAGCCATTTTTAAAATTAAAACCCGGAACCATCGATTTGGTGCTCGATAGTGGTTTAAGCGATGAAGAATTTGTCGAGATAACTAATAGTATAAAAATGCCAAATAACGATAATTCTCTTTCAAATCTGGCTGAGGTCTATATCGACAATGAACTGTCTATCGATAACATTATAAATGACATTATTAATGATTGGCTCGATAATGATGTAAATTATAGGAATAATATGGTTTACAATGGTTATGCCTCAGTAACAGATTATCTCGACGAGTTGCCAGAAGACGAATTTCAATTATTATTAAAGGAACTAGAAAATGAAGAGATTATTATTGGTTCGTAGTGTTGCGTTTTTGTTCATTCTCTTAATTTTTGTAAGCGGCACTTATTTGTTTGCACAAGGTCGATCTTATAAAGCCAAGGAGCGTATTCATCAAGTGAAACTAATCAAATTGTTAGATATACTTGATTTAGACGATAAAACATCTGAAAAGTTTATTTCCAAGTATATGGGTTTGGAAAAAGACTTGGAGAAACAAAGGAAACAAATGGATAGTTCGCTCGACGAGCTTGAAATGAGTATAAACAAAGGCGAAAAAAAGGATAAAATTAGCGAAAAAACAAAAAAAGTGATGGAGCAAAGCAAAAAATTTTGCAACCTCATGGACGAAAGACTTTTAGCTGTGAAACCATTGTTAAATGATGAGCAATTTGCTAAATTAGTATTGTTTGAATACAAGTTTGCTAAAGAATTCCAGCGAATGTTAATTGAGCGGCGTAACCGTGGCGGCGGTCCTCCTCATAGAGGTAGAGGAATGGGCAATTTTCCTGATGCTAATGAATAAATTATGGATTTGAAAATTCTTTCTTTTATATTAACTTTTGCAAATCAGAAAGAGTTTTGACAATATCAGCCCGCAGATGTATGAAAAAATCTACTCCTGCCGATTGGTACACATCGATATTTTCTTTCGGATAGCCAGCTAAGATTATTGTTTTTAATGGCTTTGTTTGCTTGATTAATCTTGTCGATTGCTCAACAAACTCAAGATATTTTTCATCAGTAGAGCAGAAAACTAAAAGATTGCAATCTGAATTTATAGCTTTAGCTGCAATCTCTTCATAGTTTGTGAATGATTCGCTTCTTTCTGCTTTAAATCCACCAACAGCGAAGAAATCTGATGAAAAGTCAGCTCGTGCTTTATAATCGCGCAAAGAACCATAGTTCAACAAAAGTACTTTCGGAAAATCGCCATTTTTACGTTTATAATCCATCGCTGTTTTTCTTAATTTTTCAAATTCATCTGGACTGCGATACTGCTCTAAGGATTTAATTTTAAAGCTATTTACTTCTTTTTTTATTTTATTGGAAATAAAAACGCTTTGATTGGTCTTGGAGCCATCGCAAAGATCGCTTTCGTCAAGATTGGCATACATATTTGTTCCTACAAGAACATCTTTTCTACTTGACAGGTTTTTCAGACGTTGCAAGCGGATTTCTTCGATTTCATTCTGAACGTATGATTGTTGAAGAGCCTGCTGAAATCCGCCGATTTTCTCTAATTCTTGGAAATGCTTCCAAGCTCTTTGTGCGATTTCTTCGCTAAGATACTCTATATACCATGAGCCGCCAGCCGGATCGGAAGTATCGGCTAAATTACATTCTTCTTGTAGCACTATTTGCATATTGCGGCTTACTCTTTCAGAAAACTCGCCGATTTGCCTAATTCCTTCATCAAAAAAGGCGATTTGTAGTGTGTCGCATCCTCCTAGTATGGCTGACAATGATTCAGTTGTATTTCTTAAAAGGTTCACATAAGGATCTAAATGGGATTTGTTTCTTTGCGTTGTAATGGCAAATATAATGCTTTTTTGATATTCTTCCGAGCAACCGAACTCCATCGCAACTTTTGCCCAAAGCCGCCTTAATACTCGAAATTTTGCAATTTCCATGAAAAAGTTTTCGCCAGAAGCAACGATAAAACGTATTTGCGAACTTGCATTATCAGGGCTTAATCCGCTATTAATCAATGATTTCATATAAACAACAACCATCGAGAGAGCATAAGCAATCTCTTGGAGAGCATTCGCTCCAGCATTGTGGAAAGGAGTAGTATTTACTGAAAAAATTCGGAACAAAGGAGTATTTTTTAAAGCTTGATGCGATATTAATGCCGCTTGATTTATAATAAAATCTAAATCATTTTCAAGTCCACCATTTTCTGCAGCTATTGATAGAGGACAGAAATTCAAGCCACCGCTAAGCTTTTGTAATCCGGGATAATCCTGCAAACTTTTACAAAGAGTATCATAATAATCAGGAGCTTTTTCATTTGCAAAAATATCAACCTGAATAGTTTTTAAATCGATATCCTTTATTGCTATTCTCCAGTCTTTGGCGTTTAAAATTGATGAAGCGATAGGATTGATGGACAAAGCTGTTTGTCCATTTCTAATAGATTTAAGCGCTTTGATATTAAATTCGCCTGCTGATTGAGAAATAATTGGTTGCGAGATCTTCCAGTTATTGAATTTATAAGGCAAAAGATGAGTTCCACGAATAAATGGAGTAGAACCTGGAAAAGAATTAATCAAAGATGGAAAAGAATTAATATCTTCCTGATTGTATATTGGCTTTGTTTTGATACCTTCGTAAGTATTGGAAGCTAATTTCTCAGGGGTTTTGCCTGATGTAGCCTCATTGACAGATTTAGCCCACTCATCATAAATAGGAGGAAGAAATTCAGAAAAAACAGGGCTGGCAGCCTTGTCAGATGTAGGATTACTATTGATTGACATTATAACCTCGGGAAGTTTTTTTAATAATAAACAAGGCACACTATTTATAAGTATGCCCCATATTTCTTTTCAAATTTAGCCACAAATCACTGTATTTCCAAATATTGATAAACCAATGTATGAAATATGGATTTATATTTGATTCTTATATGATTAACATAGCATCGCCATAAGCGAGAAACCTGTATTGGTTTTTTATTGCCCTTTTGTAGGTTTTGAAAATAGTATCTTTGTCAGCAAAAGCAGACACAAGCAAAAGCCCAGGCGTTGCAGAATTGTGAAAATTTGTAATTAGTCGGGTAACTATCTTAAATTCATAAGGGGGATAGATGAATTTGTCTGTCCATCCCTTGTTGGGTTTCACAGCGCCAGAGGTAAGTACGGAAGATTCGAGAACTCGAGCCACACTACAACCAGCCGCATACACTTGTTTTTTATTTCTTAAAGATTTATTAATCGTCTCAGAAGCTTCGAGAGAGATTTCGAAGTATTCAGAATACATTCTGTGCTTTGTAAGATCTTCCACTTCAATTTGCTCGAAAACACCTTGCCCGAGATTTAAAACTACTTTTGCTATCCTGACGCCTTTATCAATGAGGGCATCTAAAAATTCTTGTGTAAAATGCAATCCTGCTGTTGGGGGAGCTATGGAAGCAAGGTGTATGTCGTTTGAGAAAACAGTTTGATAAGAAATCTTATCTTTATCATTAGATTTTCTATTTATATACGCAGGCAAAGGCATTTCGCCAATTCGCTCAATGACTTCAAATAGATTTCCTTCGAAGCTGAAGCGAACTGTTCTGCCCCTCGAGGTCGTGTTGTCGATAACTTCGCAATAAAAAGCATTATCATCAAAGTAAATTTTATTGCCAATTCTAACTTTGCGGGCAGGTTCGACTAAAACATCCCAAATGCGTTCGTCTGCTTTGAGTTCGCGTAACAGCAACACCTCGATTGTGGCATTGGTTTTCTCTTTTTTACCATATAAACGTGCAGGAAACACTTTGGTCTCATTAATAACGAGACAATCCCCACGATTGAACATCTCAAGCAAATCGGAAAAAACTTTGTCTTTCCCTGTACGATTTTCACGATTTAAGACTAAAAGCCTTGATGAATCTCGTGGCTCTGCAGGCTCTTTGGCGATAACATTTTGAGGTATTGTGTATCTAAACTCAGAAAGCTTCATATAAGCTACCTTAAAAATGAATACTTATTACAAAAAAAGCATTATTAAATGAATAACAAGATAAAACGGTAATTCATTGAAATTATTTCAGTAATTGTTTTATTTTGTGGCTTCTACCATTAAATCAGTCATTCTTTTTACGAAAGCACCAGGATCTTTCAGAGGTCCTGCTATTAGCACGGCTCCTTCATAGATCTGAAAGATACTATCGCGAAGCAACTGCGAATGTTCATCGGCTATGTAAATTCTTGACAGGTTTTTTATTAAAGGATGAGAAGTGTTTATCTCCAAGATTTTTTTTGAGCCTGTATAATTAACATCCATTGCCTTCATCATTCTTTCCATTTGTGGATCCAATCCTTCTTTTCCTGATACCAGAGTAGCTAGCGAATCGACAAGACGTTTCGATTCGGTAACGTTTTCCACTACATCGCCGAGTGTATCTTTGAAAACTTTTATCAAAGAGCTTGTAAGGTCGTTGTCGAGCTTCTCGATTTTGTTCTCAGCAATTTCTTCTATGTTGATTTCTGCTTTATCTATGGATTTCAATGGTTTATTGTCGTAAGTCATTATATAAGGAATGGTGAAAACATCGACTGGATCGGTAAGGAAAAGGACTTCGATATCTTTCTTTTTAAAATATTCAAGATTTGGATTTCTTTCGAGCATTTCGCGATGCTCGCCTAAAACATAATAGATTTCTTTTTGGTTGGGTTTCATTCTGGAGACATATCCGTTAAATGATGTCCATTCGCCGGCTGGTTTAACGCTCGACTCAAAACGAAGAAGCTCGATTAATTTGTCTTTATTTGAGAAATCGGTATTGATGCCTATTTTAAACAACGATGAAAAGTTTTTATAAAACTTATTATATTTTTCTATGTCTTTATCTGACCATTCGTCGAGCAGAGTTAGAATCTTGCTAGTAATCACATTCTTGATTTTTGCAAGGACAGGGCTTGATTGAGTTACTTCACGCGAGACATTGAGAGGCAAATCTTCCGTATCCACCACCCCTTTGAGAAATTTCAGGTAATCGGGCAATAATTCTTTGCAATCGTCTTGAATAAATACTTTTTTTGAATAAAGTTGCAATGATTTTTCTGTAATGTCAGTAAATAACATTGGTGGTGCTGTCTGTGGGATAAACAACAAAGCCTTGAAATTAACGACCCCTTCGATGGCAAGATGAAGATTGTCGAGAGGATCTTGAAAATCATTACTTATAAATTTATAAAACTCGTTTAGTTCTTCTTCTTTGATATCTTCTTTCTTTTTATGCCACAATGCCTGAACTGTATTGACTTTTTCATTATTTACATAAACTGGAAAATCGACGAAGTTCGAATATTTCTTTAAAATGGATTTTACGCGCCAATCGTCGGAAAATTCATAATATTCATCTTTGAATTTGAAGCTTATTTTTGTACCTCGTTTTTCTCTGTCAGATGGTTCTATTGTGTATTTGTCTTGACCAGATGAAGTCCATTTATATGCTTCGGCATCTTTGCTTGCAAATTTTGTTTCTATGGTGATCTCGTCAGTAACCATAAAAACAGAATAAAAACCGACGCCAAATTGTCCGATAAGTTGTGCATCGATTTCGTTTTTTGTGTTTTTCAGATTTGTAAGGAAATCGAGAGTGCCTGAGCTTGCAACTGTTCCTATGCGGTCGATGAGATCTTCTTTTCTCATTCCAACGCCACTATCTTCAATCGAAAATGTTTTGTTTTCTTTATCGATGTTAATATCAATTCTCAAATCTATCTCTGCGTCAGGAATCTCGCTGTCTGTAAGGCGCATAAAACGGACTTTATTTAGTGCGTCAGAGGAGTTAGATACTAATTCTCTTAAAAAAATTTCCTTGTTTTTATAAAGCGAATTTACGATAATATTCAACAATTGCTTCATTTCTGCTTTATATTCAAACTCTTGTGCTTGCTGCAGATTCTCATCATTCATTAATATTTCTCCAGAATTAATTTACATATATTTCTATTTTTTTATTTATTTAAAGATATAAAAAAATGCTTAATTTTATTATATTATAATCACATTTAGACGAAATTTTAATTTATTTATTGAGAGAATCGGTAAACATCAATGATAGAAATCAAGGATCAAAGCGATACAAGAATAGAATTATATACAAGCTTGCAAAAAGCTGCGGAAAAGCACTTAAGAAACGGTGTTTTTGTAGCCGAGGGCGTCAAAGTTTTCAAGAAGCTACTCGAAAGCGACTTAAAAATCATTTCAATTTTTGCTTTGCCGGAATACTACGAGGAAAATAATTCAATAATTGAAAAGCGAATAATTGACAAAAGTAAGCTCTATTTCGCAAGTAAGGATCTGATGGCTGAAATAATCGGCTTTAAGATTCATTCAGGCGTAATGGCTATTGCATCGGTGCCGCAGAATCCACCTTTAGAAAACCTGCGATTTCCAATAGTAGCTCTTAATGGCATTGTCGATTCAGAAAATGTAGGTGCAATAGTTCGTAATTGTGCCGCTTTCGGTTGCCATTCCATTATTTATGATAAAAAAACGAGCAGTCCATACTTGCGTCGTGCTGTTAGAGTTTCGATGGGAACGGTGTTCGATGTCGATATCCACGAAACAAACAGTTTAAGGAATTCTTTATTAGATTTGAAATCCAATAAAAAAGTAAAAATCATTTCTTCAGAGATCAATGAAAACTCAATAGATATAAGGAACGTTGATAAAAGCGGGAATGTCATCATTGTTTTTGGAAGCGAGGGCAGAGGTATTGACAGTGAAATACTCGAATATAGTGATTTTATTGCTCATATAGCCATCTCACCTTCGGTATCGTCTTTAAATGTAGCGGCAAGCAGTGCAATAATGCTGTATGAATTCTTGTGAGAAAGTGATTTATAATATTTTATCCCCCCACCCCCCCTTTCACGCAAGGGGGGCTTTTCTTTTATCCCCCCAACCCCCCTTTCACGCAAGGGGGGCTTTTCTTTTATCGCCCCAACCCCCCTTTCACGCAAGGGGGGCTTTTCTTTTATCCCCCCACCCCCCTTTCACGCAAGGGGGGCTTTTCTTTTATCCCCCCACCCCCCCTTTCACG
>CAYVTD010000026.1:0-16578 GCA_964454445.1 uncultured Hyphomicrobiales bacterium | reverse complement strand
ACGCAAGGGGGGCTTTTCTTTTATCGCCCCAACCCCCCTTTCATGCAAGGTGGGCTTTTCTTTTATCGCCCCGACCCCCCTTTCACGCAAGGGGGGCTTTTCTTTTATCGCCCCGACCCCCTTTTCATGCAAGGTGGGCTTTTTAATATTTTGATTCTAATATAATTATCAAAAAAACTCCCTTCCTTGCTTGCAAGGGAGGGCAGGGGAGGGGAAAAAAACTCCCTTCCTTGCTTGCAAGGGAGGGCAGGGGAGGGGAAAAAAACTCCCTCCCTTGCTTGCAAGGGAGGGTAGGGGAGGGGAAAAAAACTCCCTCCCTTGCTTGCAAGGGAGGGTAGGGGAGGGATCTTCTTTAAGATAATAGACTTAATAAAAGACTATATATACTTATTTCCTATACTTTGATATAAATTCTTCGACTTCTGGTATTCCACCTTGTAGAACCAGATATCCATTTGAGGGTTCTCTTTCAGTTATGTCATTAGCTATGGGCGTCAGCATAATTCTTTTCACTTCTTCGAGATCATTAGTTTGCCCCAAAGCCCATCCGAGCTTAATGTATGCAACTTCAGGTAAAAGATTTGCTGCTGGGATAACGTTAAGATCCATCATTTCGCGGCCTGTTTCGTAAACATACATTTGCACGTAGCCCCAAAGCGTTTGTACGGTCATATAAACGGCGATGCCCGCATTGGCGCATTTTTTTAAAGCAGGATAGAGTGGTTTGTTTACATGTCCTAAGCCTGTTCCGGCAATTACAATTCCCTTATATCCATTGTCGATTAATGAAAGTATTATATCAGGCATCATATTCGGATAATAATAGACAATGGCGACCTTTTCTTCGAAAACGGCGTTTATTTTGACATTATTGTCTTTTCTTCTCTTGCGATAATTCTGATGAAGAGGAGTAATTTTGTTTCTGTCAACCATTGCCAATGGGATGTCTCCAATAGTGCGGAATGTGGAGCGATAGCTGGAGTGCATTTTTCTTACACGCGTGCCTTGATGGAGCAAGCCATACATATCAGAAGTAGGTCCGAACATACAAACAAGGGTTTCGGCAATATCGCTTTCAGCAGCTGTTTTAACGCTATGCATTAAGTTCAAGGCAGCATCAGAACTAGGGCGGTCGCTCGATCGCTGCGAACCAACCATAACTATTGGGACAGGGGAGTCTTGAACCATATATGACAGCGCAGCAGCAGTGTGGTGGAGTGTGTCTGTTCCGTGTCCGACTACTATGCCATCAACTCCTTTTTTAATTTCTTCACCAATAGCTTTTGCGGTAATAATATATTGTTCAGGGCCCATATTCTCAGAAAACACTCCAAAAAGCTTTTCGGTTTCAAGGTTGCAATAATCTGCAAGTTCAGGCACAGAGCCATATAATTCACCAGGGGAAAAGGCGGGTATCACAGCGCCGGTCCTATAATCGAGACGGCTTGCTATTGTGCCGCCCGTTCCGAAAAGTTTTACTCTTGGCTTGAATTTTGAATAGGGAAAATCTTTTTCTGGAATCTTATAATGAGCTTCTTTTCTGCCCAAAACCTTCATATCAAGAACTTTTTTTTCATCTATGCCAATATTGTAACCAGTACCAAGTTTGATTACAATATGAAATTGGTCAGCAGTTTCTGAGCGTGGGAGTATCAATCCGCGAAATGTGCCATCAGTTGTTTTTACTTCTACATCGCTCCACACCTTGGCTTGAAAAGATAGCAATTTGCTAAGTGCTTCTTCTCTATAACCTTTATAATCATCTTTTACAGACATTACATTAACTCCTTCTTGAAATTTTCTTCGATTATTCCTTTTAACTTAGCGGCATCAACCCGACCACGTAAGGTACGCATTGCTGTTGCAAAAATTACGTTATTTTTATTGATTTTATCGTAGAGTTGAAGATTATTCACTTCTTTTATAGCTTTTACTATACTGTCAGTTATCTCTTGCTCATTGGCTGGTGTTAAGAAAATGTCCTCGTTAAAAGAACCAGTTTTTATAAGGTTTTCCATGGCAATTATAATTGCTTCTTTAACAATTCGCTTCTCGGCAAAAGCCTTGAAAATTTGATATAATGCGTTTTGATCACTAAGAATTCTTATATCAAGTCCTTTTTTACTCAGTACCTTAGGGTAATTCATTATAGCTGTCGCGGCAAGAGACGGGGAAACTCTTAATTCTTCGATCACTCTTTTAAAAAGAACTGCCAAAGGAGAAATAGACAAACGCTTGATAATATCTTCCGGGACGCCTGAGGTACGATAAAAATTCTCTCTATCCCACAGAAATTCTGGTAAATTACTTTTTATCTCCGCTTTTCTCTCTTCAGTAATTTTTTTCGGAGGCAGATCTGTGTCAGGATACATTCTACTAGGACCGGGTAAAATACGCTCGAAACCATTTGTGCCATCGCGTAGCGCCTGACGTGTTTCAGAAGGAATACCGATAGTAGCTTCTTTTGCCCGAATTATGATTTCTGAAGCTGCCATTTCCGCATCTGTCGGGCTTCCCCAAACTATTACCAAAGTATCGTTGTCTTCGGCTCCGACAAATCTCCGTATTTTTTGTCCTTCTGAACTTAATAATGTTAATTCAGCCCCATCAGAGTGAATAATATTTGGAATCGATGTCAAACAAGCGATAACTCTGACTCTATCGGAAATTTCTTTTGCAAAGTAAGTATCAGTTTGGGTTTGCCAATTCAATAAACCTTTGAAACCACGGAGAATAACACATTTCACAACTTTTTTGTCGTGAAGAGCATCATAAACAGGTTTATAAGATGTATTTCTCAATAAATGGCTAATATCATCAGTTTTTGCCTCGAAGGTTTCCTCAGTTATGCCCCGATTTTTCAATTCTTCTCTTAAACGCAAGAGATTCCATTGCCTCATTGCTTCGTTATAGGTTAAAAGCGGAATTCTTTTAATGCTCGGAACGCCTTTGATTTCAATTCTTGTGCCACCAGTTACACTGACATTAACATCTTCTCTGCCAGCACCAACGCCAGTTCTTACGTGCCCACTAAGGCGGGCAACTCGTCGAAGTATCTCATTTACTTCAGCAACTTCCTGTGGTGTTTTCATATCGGGAGCGGTAACTGTTTCGATTAATGGCATACCGAGCCGATCTGTTAAATAAACCCTCGTATGCCCAACATCACTACTTTCACGGCAAGAATCTTCTTCAATCGACATTTGTATGATATTGATTTTTCTATCTTTATAGGGAATCCAGCCGTTCAAACTTGTAATGGCTGTCCTTTGAAATCCGGTAGGAATACTTCCATCGAGATATTGTTTGCGTGCTATGTGCAGTTCATCGACAATGGCGCAATTAAGCAACATACCTACTTCAATCGAAATGTCGAGAGCTTCGTCATTTATCATAAACGGCGGGGTGTCGTCCATCTCATAAGTGCAAACAGTGTCGTAATTAATCCTGTAAATAATATCTTTTTTTGTTTTAAACTCCATAAGAGCAGTGCCGTCGTATTCGCCTAATTCTGATAGAGTTGGGCGCATATGACGCAAAATTTCAGCGTTGTAATGACTGCTATAATGACCTGCTGGGCAGCGACAAAACAATTTCTTGCTTGTGAGCAATTGCTGATGCACCTCAAGTCCTGATTTAAAACCAACTTGGGCATAATCTTCCGGGGTCATCTCGTCAAACGGTTTGAATCTAAATGTGTACATATTCCTAACCTTGTTAAAACAAATTTCTTTTATCAATATGAAATTAATTACAAACTACAAAAATAAGAAAATTATATGATTTCTTTCAATATTTTAGTAAAGAAATTTCATTTATTACTATTAGCAGACATTAATACATAAATGAAAAATTTATGATATTTCGTAAATTTGCAGTTTATCATATTTTAAATATTTACAAAATATTTCATTTTGATAATATTGGTACTGTATTCTATTTTAAAACATTTTTATAAATTTTATTTCAGGAGAAAAAATGAAAATCAAAGCTAAAAAAGGAAGAATTTACTCTTTTATAATTCTTTTGATGGCTTTTCTTGTTTCGTGTAGTGACGAATTTTCCGATTTCAGGACTGTGCAGCATTTTATCGACAGCAGTAATTATGGTAAGATATATTTTTCTTTCGTTGAGGTCAATGATTTTGATACTACCAAGATGGAGAAATTCGGTCGTATGCAATTGGAACACGAAAACACGCTTGATTTTAAGAAAAATAAGCTCCCCGTAGGCGTTATCATCCATTTTTATAATCTACGCGATACTATTCCTTTCGATAGCACTATGTCGGAAAACATTCAACGCCATTATCCGAATTTATACAATGCCAAAGACAAGATTTTCTATGTTAAAAATGCTTATATCTATACTTCATTTTCGAAAAGATTGGAAAATGTTTCCATTCCTCAAAATAGATTATTCAAAAGTGATGCCGTTATTCCTAAAGAGGGCATTGATTTGAGATCAATTTTAAAACAAAATAATAATAACAACAAGGAGTAGCCTTTATGATTGATTTACGAAGTGATACGATGACGATACCAACAAAAGATATGCTTCAAGCGGTATCAAATGCACGATTTGGAGATGATGTGTACGGCGAAGATCCAAGTGTGAATGAATTACAAGAATATGTCGCCGCTTTTTTGGGTAAAGAGGACGCTCTTTTTGTGCCTTCGGGCACGATGGGAAATCAAATCTGCGTTCATATCCATACTAATCCCGGCGATGAAATTATTATGGAAGAGCAAGCGCATATATTCTATTATGAAACTGCGGCTTCGGCGCTTTTATCGGGCATTCAGATAAAGCCTTTACCATCATTTCACGGGATAATGAATCCGATGCACGTTCTAAAATCTATTCGTCCAGATGTTTATTACTTTCCGAAAACGACATTAATATGTATTGAAAACACACATAATCGTCATAGCGGTGCAGTTACTCCATTGAAAAATATAGAAAATATAAAACAAATTGCAGACGAGCATAATATCGCATTACATTGTGATGGCGCAAGATTATGGAATGCAGCTACTGCATTAAATATTGCTCCGAAGGAAATTGCAAAGTATTTTGATTCTTTATCAGTATGTTTGTCGAAGGGATTGGGTGCTCCGGTTGGTTCTGTTATAGTTGGGAAAAAAGAATTTATTCAAAAGGCATTAAAATTTCGTAAAATTCTCGGAGGAGGAGTGCGCCAGGCAGGAATTTTGGCATCTGCGGGGCTTTTTGCAATAAAGAATAACTATTCAAAATTAGCAGAAGATCATTTTAATGCTAAAGAATTCGCTTTTATTTTATCAGAACTCAAATTTATAAATATAGAACCAGAATTTATTGAAACTAATATTGTAATTTTTAATTTATCGGATAAAATAAATTCAGATGATTTCTGTAAAGAATGTAAAAATAAAGGGTTATTATTAAATTCGGTAGGGAATAATTCAATTCGCTGTGTATTTTACTATCAAATATCATATCAAGAAATGCTTGCCGCATCAGAAATAATTAAAGATGTTTTATTAAATTTATCGAGGAAATAATAATGAGTAAAAATGAAATCATTAAAAACCAATTATCAGATGAAATAAATAAATATAATCATTCAGTATCTTCATTTGTAAGGTTTGCTGAGGTCGATTCATTTGGAGTAGCGCATAATATTCAATATTTATTCTGGTTGGAATGGGCAAGAATTGAATATCTTAAAAACTTAGGATTATATCTTAATCCTTCCACGTTTCATACAGAGTTTCCATATATGATTGTTCATAATGAAATTGATTATTTTAAATCATTAGGATTCAATGAACAATATAATATTTTAACTCGCATAAAATTTATTAAGAAATCATCATTTTGCTTTGAAAATATCGTACATAATAATAATAATGTAATAAATGCAAAAGCAATATCAATAGTTGTTCATTTAGATGTAAGTACTAAAAAATCAAGACAAATACCTCAATTTTACATTGATAAAATTATTAACTTCGAAAAACCAAATAGTATTTTATTTTTATAAATTAAAAATTTTTCTTGCATAATTAAAATTATTATATTATATTCCAATAATTAAAATGTATAAATATAAAATAAATATAAAAATAATATATTTTAATTTCTAATATAATAAATTATGTATGAAATGTTACAATATATTAGATAATTAATAGAAATATGAATAAAATTATTGATTATATAATATTATATAATACAGAATATAAAATAAATATTACAATGATAAATATGAATATTACAAAATATATGATAATTCTTTCGATAATAATAAAAATGATTACAATCGTTATTTATCAATATATTATAATAAAATATAATATAACATTTTAATTTATTAATATTGTGGAGGTAATATGAAAGAAGAGAAACGTATTTATCACATGAGTAATGCTGATTTGACGCAACTCGCAATTGATTTTGGCTCTTTCATTACGAGAGATGCAGTTCAATTTAATAATCGTGGCGTTAAAGCTGCTGATATTACTGCTTTCAAGGATCTTGCAGATGATTTCGAAATATTTCCTACTGATGACGATTATGTCGGTCAAATTACCATTAAAGTTACTGCAAAGAATTTACATAGAATAACTGTTATCAATCATATCCAATATGTTTCCGGCTTTATTGAACAGAAATGGGGAATTAATTCTGGCCAATACAGACGATTAGGAATTAAGAACATACAAACTATGGCTGATAGAAAATTAGTTATTAGAACAAGAGAAGTTGCCAGAATTAGTGAAGAATATCTCGATGATTTAACTCCTTTAGGCTTATTACAGGGAGATATTGATCAATTAAATATCAAAGCTGATACTTATGAGATATTATTAACAGAAATATCTGACGCAAAAGCATTAAGAGATGAAAAAGCTCGTGAAAGGACAAACAAAGGTAATGAATTATATTCTTATGTAACTAAATATTCTATCATTGGAAAATTAATATGGGAAAATATTAATACTGCTTATTACAACGATTATATTATTTATTCAAAAAAGCCCGGTGTGCCTGGAAAAATCGATAATTTGATGTACAATTTACAAACTAATCTTGTATCTTGGCGCGCTGAGCCTATCGCTGAAACTTATGAATTGGAATATAAAATGGATGTTCCTGAAGGAATATGGCTAACAGCTTACAAAGGTAATTTAATAAGCACCATACATAATCCAGGAATAGGCGAATGGATATATAGATGTCGTGGTATTAATTCAAAAGGAAACGGAACATGGAGCAATGAAATCAATGTTATTATTAATCCATTATAATATATTATAAATGTTATCACAAATAAAAATACTTGCTACGGATACGATAATTTATGGATTTTTCGTAATTATCGGAAGATTTCTAACATTCCTGCTGACTCCATTTTATGCAAATTATATGTCAATCGAAGCCGTTGGCGATATAATCAATATATTTTCTATTCTAGGCTTCTTAAATATCCTTTTCACCATAGGAATGGACTCTTCATACTTCCGCTTTTACGATAAAAACGATATTCTATATTCAAAAAAGGTATTTTCAATCTCTTATTATTCAATTCTAATCTTTAGTATCATAATTAGTTTACTAATATTTATATTTTCAAAGCAAATATATCCATCAATAACCTCGTTAAAGAATGGGCAAACCCTTGTAAAGATATCTGCATTCCTTCCATTGATTGATTGTATGATGGTAATCCCAATGGCACATCTACGAATGACAAGGAAAGCCATGAAGTTTGCATTAATTAGATTTATATTAATAATAATTGCCGTAACATTAAATATATTATTTGTTACATATTATAAATTAGACGCTGAAGGCGTACTTTGGGCACAATTTATTTCAAGTATAATCGGTGTAATCATATTACTACCCGAAATAATCAAAAATATATCATTTACTTATGATTTAAAATTACTACGAGAGATGATTCGATTCGGTTTGCCGACAGTTCCAGCCACATTATCTGGAATGGCACTCCAAGTAGCCGACCGTCCAATCCTTAAAATGATGACGAACAGCGATGTTGTTGGCATTTATGGTGTGAATTATAGGCTTGGCATTCCAATGATGCTATTCGTTTCTGTTTTCGAATATGCCTGGAAGCCTTTCTATTTAAGTAATTATGAGGAAAAAGATGCAAAAAAATTATACGCACGTATATTTACTTATTTCACATTAATGTCAGCTTCGATATTTCTAATTGTTAGCTTATTCATACAATATTTAATAAAAATACCTTTTATTGGAAATGAATCCAAACCAACATTAATACCTCAGCAATATTGGCAAGGCTTAGGAATACTGCCAATAATACTTGCCGGATATTATTTTAATGGAGTATTTAATAATATTGCAGCTGGATTTCATATCCAAAAACGCACCGAATATTTGCCTATGGCAATGATAATTGCGGCAATTATCAACATAGGAATGAATATATTTTTCATACCATATTTTAGTTATTGGGCATCAGCTTGGGCAACATTATTTGCTTATCTTGCCAGTGCAATAATATTATTTATTTATTCGCGAAAAATATATCCCATCAATTTTGAATGGGGAAGGCTTGCCATCATAATTCTATCTGCAATTATTGTATATATAATCTGTATTTACATAACAAAAAGCTTTGATGACCTAATTTCAATTGTTGTACGTTTATTTGGATTATGTTTATTTGCATTATTATTATGGAAATTTAAGTTTTTCAATAGAGAGGAGATAAATGCAATCAAAAAAATCTTAAAAAGAAATTAAAATATAATCGTCTTATAACTTATTATTAAAAATTAAAATGAAATAAATATGAATACAATCAGTGTTTTATTCATCGGTGATATTGTCGGCGAGCCAGGGTTAAAAGAAATCGAATTGAAACTCCCTTCGTTGATATCAAAATATAATGCAGAGTTTGTTATATTAAATGCAGAGAATGTAGATAATGGAAAAGGATTAAATGAAAAGCAATCCGAACGCCTTTTTAAAGCAGGAGCACATATTTTAACAACGGGAAATCATATTTGGGATAATTGGAAATCACGTCCTTTATTGACCGAAAATCCCAATATATTAAGACCTTATAATTATCCGACTGGAAATCCCGGCAGAGGATTTGCCTTTTATGCATTAAATGAGAACATAACAATTGCTGTTTTGCAATTACAAGGCAGAATGTTTATGCAACCGATAGATTGTCCTTTCAAAATATCAGATAATGCTTTATCATATATTCATCAAAAGACCAAAAATATAATAGTAGATTTCCATGCTGAAGCAACAGCTGAAAAATTAACTATGGGATGGCATTTAAATGGTCGTGTTTCTGCCGTTTTAGGTACACATACTCACATACAAACTACTGACGCTTGCATTCTGGATAAAGGCACTGCATATATTACAGATGTTGGTATGAGCGGGCCTTATGATTCAGTGCTTGGTATGAGAAAAGATATAGCTTTGAAGCGTTTTACATTGCAAACTGCGTATAAATACGAAATTGCTTCTGAAGATGTTAGGATTTGTGGTGTAAATATTCTTATTAATGCAGAAAACGGTAATGCTATTGAAATCAAAAGTTTTAGCGAACCAGAGCCGAATAAGAAAATAGAGATTCTTCCTACAGATAAATGAGATTATTTGGATTTTGGTTTGTCAAATAATGAATCAGGCAGATCTTTATTAAATTCTATTTTATTGAATATTAATTCACTTACTATTTTATTATCAATTATTGTAGTTATAGATTTTGGTAAGGATATGCCCTTGTTCTTTTCATATTTACCATAAATTGTCTCAACCTTTGTTATCTGACCTCTATTGAATGTTTCGCTGTAACTTTTAACGTGTAAATAGGTGGCCGAGTCGATGAACATAATTAAAGAAAGTCCAGTCTTTGCAAGGTATTTTAACTTGAAAGCGGGTTTGCCATCAAGATTTTCCATTCCAATAAATGATATAATAGAACCTTTATTTTTATAATTTATTAGTGGACTTGAAAGAAAACCTGTCTCGGTTTTCATTTTCAAAATCATTTCATCGGGCATGTCGTAAACCATATCAGACATGGCAGTAGGGGGCAGGTACCAACCAATATCGCCATTAAACGCCTGAATGAGTTTGACTTTATTAAATTCCATCTCTGAGCGAATTTTATCTGGAGCTTTAAAAAACATCTTCATAGCCAGGTCTTCCTTGAGGGTTTTTGCTGTCCCTTCGAGGATTACTGTCTTAAGAGACTCCAGTTTGTCGTAACCATGAGCAACAATACATTTTTTTATAATATCATCGACGTTTTGCGATAGACAGGCTTGGAATAAAAATAAAAAAGTTGCTAATAGCAATATATTTTTTTTTAACATAATCACTTCCTCTTAAGCTGTGTGCTTTTCAGTTAAGTCTTTGATGGTGAAATAGACAGTAACTACAACAATAACCAAGCTACCAACGATGTTGATTATGCTAGCGCTGGGCAAAACTGCAATGAAAAAACCAAGAACAAAAATGATACTGCAAAATACCATAGCAATAGAAAGTAGCTTATGGGCGAGTGGCTTACTGTTGAAGTTTGACAAAATTTGATTGAAATTTGTCATAATTGTCTTTCTCTTATATTAGTTTTAGATTATTTTCTTGATTTAGTTGAATCTATAACATTTGAATCATTAGGATTATTCTTTATATTATTAAAGGATTGCTTTATTTCTTTTACTAAATTCTCATTTGCATGATATATTTGATAATTTAAGCGCTTAATAAGTTGTTTGTCAAATAACAGGATTTCGTTCTGATTGCAAGCGCTATCTCCAATCGCTTTAATATCTTCATTATCTTTATCGTAAGTTGAAATTAAATAAGTAAGCTCGATTTCAGTCATCATTTCGTTTGTAATTTCATTATTATTGAAAATATTGTATATGCTCGTAGCAACTTGAGGCTGCCTGATAATAAGGACCATAAGATATTTATCGTTATTAATGGCAGCTTTCTTTGCTTCTTTATAGGATTTCCAACTTGCAACAAAATTGTAAGAAGTGTTGTTTAACCATTTTTGAAACATCAGTTCCTGTCCGATAGGCATATCTGAAAAACGAGTTATTTCTTTGCCATGTTTATCAAGTATCAAAAATGATGGGAGGTTTTGTATTTTATATACTTTTGTCATTAAAACCTGATTTTCTTTGCTGGAAATGTTCAGAGAAGCCAAGATGAAATTCCTATTTAAGATTGGTTTAATGCTGTCGTTCATAAATACAGAATTTTCGATGTTCTTGCTAATCGGATCCCATTTGGAATAGAAATTTAGAAAAATGAGCTTATTTGTTTTATTTGCTTCTATTTTGGCATCTTTAAGATCGAGCCAGTTAAACGGTCTTGATTCTGGCTGAAGATAAAAAATAAGGGCTGCAATAATGAAAACAGCAGTAATAAGGGTAAACCAAATAGCAGGTTTTTTTGTATTCTGGTTCATATTTAATCAGATCCTTTATCGATTTTAATAATTGTAATACTCCAAAGAGCAAGAGCTGCAAAGCCGAATATTCCAGAAAGCCCCCACAAGAGTTCTTGGGTTGGGAAGTTTCCAGCAGATAATATTATAGCAAGGGCTTCACTTAGACCGCTGGGAAAAAAGAAATCTTGCAAGATTACTGCCCATGTTTGATCCCAAAGTAAAAACGATACGAGATTTGGCAGTACTAATGTATTGAGAAATAACCAAAAGATAAAAACGAAAGCGTTTGCATAAGATGGAAGCCAACAAGAAAGAAATGCGCCTATTGAAAGATACATAAACACATTGAGTAATGAAAAGAGAAGAACAAGCACAATATTCCAAAAATTAATATCGAAATGAATCTCTGTGAAAACAGCTAATAAACTTAATGGAATAATGCCAAGCAATAACATTAATAAAAATATTGAAAACCCGGCAGATAATAATCGAGAGAAAAAGTATTCCACACGTGTAACAGGTCTGGTCATCAGAGTCCGAAGCCAGTGGCTTTTTACGTCTTTCGAAATAATGCCCGCTGAAAAAATAATTGAAAGAGTTGGCGCTATAAAAATACATATATCTTTTAATGAGTTGGCAAAGTTGATACTAGGTAGCAAGTCCCTGATTTGAAACCAATTTAAGGCAATAGGTAAAATCATAACAAGAATGACAAATAGACTAATAATTGACACGAAAACAATTAGTGGTACAGTCCAAAGCCTCTTGAAATCAAATATAGTTAGTGTAATAATTCTTTTTATCAAATTAATATTTTTCATAGAATAGCTATTCATAATAAATCCTTTGCAAAAGTTACTTTCATATTATTCCCTTTCACTTGCATATTTTCTAAATTCTTGCTCTAAAAACCCTGTATCGATTCCTTTAAGAGAATAATCTCCAAAGATTTTACCATTGCTGATGAAAATAGCCCTGTCGCAAAGTTTTTCGACTTCTGCAAGATGATGGCTGCTAAAAAGCACAGTAACTCCCTCATCTTTCCTTTTTAAAATGAAATCGCGTAATTCGATAACTGATGGTGGATCGAGAGCGGCTGTTGGCTCGTCGAGAAGTACTAAACGCGGTTTACCAAGGAAGCAATTGATTAACTCAATTTTTTGGCGCATTCCTTTAGAAAGAGACATCAGCGATTTTTTCCGGGATTTCATTAAGTGAAATTCCTCGAGCATCTTTATAATTTGGTCTAAAGGTACTTCTAAGCCTGCCAGCAAGGCATTGATTTTCAGATAAGAGTTAACTGAAACTGTTTTAGCGCGATAATGAGAGTCTGCCTGATAGGCGCAAATTGCTCTTGCTTCGATGGAATGGGGTGCATTGCCGAAGATTTTAACGTCTCCCTCGTCGGCATCTAAAAATCCAAGTATCACTCGGAGCAAAGTAGTTTTTCCTGCTCCGTTTGGTCCTATTAGTCCGGTGATTTCTCCTTGTGTGAGTAAGAAGGAAACATCCCGCAATGCTTTGGTTGGATATTTGGATTGTCTATTAAATGTTTTTGAAATACTTTTTAATTCTATGGGGATATCGTTCATCTAATATATATTATTTTGAATAATTGTTAATGCAAAATTACAAAAAAAAATCTAACATAATAAAGGCAAACAACGATATTTATTGTGGCTGAAGTATCATTTTCTAAGGATAATTATCCTCAACAAAAAAAGGGGCTATTAAAGCCCCTATTAAATGTCAATATCTAACAATGTTATCTGTGAAGTGAACCTCTTGTTTTTACGTCCATAGATTCTTTTAATGAGATGATAATCTTTTCTGCTAATTTATCGCCGACCACAGCTTCCAAGTTCTCGGTATTGGCTATGAACTCTGTAACAGCATCTTCGATTCTCTTGCGAACAATTTCTGAAGCCTGGCCGACTAGAGCAGTAACGAGCAAGTGCATATCGTGCTGTTGGCCACGGAGGGCTTCGAGCTGGCTACGATTTGCATCTTCCATTTTCTTGAGCATCTTGTCCATACGCTCTTCTTCCTCGGAATAAATCAACGTAATGGCAAGCAGGGAAAGCATCGTAAATTCGAGGAATATAGCAAGGAGAATGACTGAAGGTTTTGTCGGCGGAATGAATTTCAATCCGCGAATACCAACCGCAACAATTAGAACAGCAGCACCACCATAAGCCAAGCCGGTTACGTTGTTTGAATACTTCTCTGTAAAGTGGTGAGCCATATAAATCCTTAAGCCTGCGAAAATTAGTAAATGGTTGCGTCTCCAGCCAAGAGCATCTTTAGTATCTTGTATTTCTTTCAATACGAAATCAGAGAAAAACTCTTGAATTCTGTTATATAAAGCTTGATTTCTAAAGGCGACAAGATCGACATTTTCATCATAGAGGTCATCGAAGGTTAGAGCTTGTCGGGTGGAAGCCGCTTCGTCAGAGCCTGTCCTATCCCAGACTCGACGAAAATAGCGTTCGACATCCATCGGGTCTTTTTCCCGGAGCTTATCATCGGGCATAGTCAACAATTCCACAACAGTATCTGTAAAACCTGTTTGTAGCCTTATTTTTACTTTTGTATGGTCAATTTGGTTATCTATAAGCACTGAGAGGAAGCCAATATTTGTTGGCAAGAGCATAGAAATGATTACTGCCACGAATGCCGCCATAACAAGAGCCAGCCACCATAATCCAACCCAAGGCTCTAAAATGATGGCATGCTCGCCAAGCAACTCCGATTTGGCGTAGAACTCGCCTGCTCCTTTCACATAACCGTGTTTTTCGTCGGTTCTTTCTTGAAATGTAAAATCGAAAATATAATCTCTGTTGATGACCCGTTTCTCTATTTCGGTTCCTTGCAATTTTGCTGCTATATCTTTAGAAGTGCTTGCCCAAACAAGACCATCAAACTTTACCCAGCCAGTTTTTAGAAGTTGCTCGCCACTGGGTTTAAAAAGAGGAACTACGAAACCGGAAATTGCAATAGGAATTACTTTTATTTGAAATAGAAAAAAGAAGACAACTAACATTATCAACAAAATCATAACATGTTGAAAGCTCAGTTTTTTGTGCTTCGATTTTTCATCGATATAGAATTGATTTGCCATTTTAATTCTCTTCTCCTTAAAGTTTTATAAATTATGAACTATATTTTCTCATACAAGTTACAAATATACAAAAAAAATAATTCAAACATTGTTGAATATTTAATTACAATTTAAAAATAATATTTTTTAGCAACAATAACGTTTTGTATGATTTTTATGTAGAAATTTCCAACAACATTTGTAGTTTTTATTACTACATTATTTTAATCATTGATTAAATTAAGAAAAAATATTTTGTTTTCAATGAAAATTCTTAATTTGTATAAAAATATTTGGAAAAATTTGTAAAATAGTATGAAAGAATCACAAGATAACATTATTACTGTTATAGGATTGCATAAGAGCTTCGGGGATGTGCCGGTGCTCAAAGGGGTTGATTTTACAGTGAAAAAAGGCGAACTTGTCTCTATTATTGGTGGTTCGGGCTGTGGCAAGACAACTTTTTTGCGTTGTCTTAACTGTTTGGAAATATTTGATGCAGGCACGATACGTATTGCAGGAATTACATTAACTCGACATAACCCCAAGGAAAAGCTTGGAAAGTCGTTTATGAAAAAAGCTGGTGATTTAAGGAAAATGGTCGGAATGCCTGTCTTAAGCACTAAAGAGAACAGAGATGACAACTTGGACGATGATTTTTTGCTTAAAGCTCATACTCTGCGAACCCGAGTAGGTATGCTTTTTCAGAATTTAAATCTTTTTCCAAATAAAACAGTTCTTGAGAATGTTACCGCCGGGCCTATTATTGTCAAAAAAGAAAGCAGCGATAAAGCAACAGTTACCGCAGTTCAGATTTTAGAAAAGGTAGGTATGGCTGAGTATATCAATAGATACCCTTCTGAGCTTTCAGGTGGGCAGGCTCAACGAGTTGCAATTGCGCGTGCTCTTGCAATGTCGCCTCAAGTAATGTTATACGACGAACCAACATCTGCCTTAGATCCTGAACTAGTGCAGGAAGTGCTGCAGGTTATGACAAATTTGCACGAAGAGGGTATGACTCAAATTGTTGTTACACACGCAATGCACTTTGCTCGTGATGCCTCCGACAAGGTTGCATTTATGCATGACGGTGTCATACTCGAAGAGGGGACTCCTGAGCAATTGTTTAATAACCCAAAGTTGGAACGTACTCAGGCATATTTAAATATTTTTAGAGAATCGAGATGAAAGATAAACGATTTATTTCCCGGCTTTTTATCCTGTTTTGTTTGATATTTATTTCCAATTCTAGCTCTTTGTTTTCTCAGAAGCAAGGACAATTCCGATGGGCTGCAGATGCGGAAGGTAATGCACCGTATATTTTTGTTGACCCGCGCAAACCAACTGGCGAGTTGATTGGCTTTGAGGTTGATATGGCAAACGCAATAGCTAAAGAGTTGAAGTTGAAGCCGTATTTTGTTCAAAATCAATGGGATGGGTTGATACCAGGACTTGGGCGAGGTGATTATGATTTTGCTATTAACGGGCTGGAAATAACCGAAGATCGCAAGAAAGTTGTCAATTTTTCTATACCATATTACGTAACTTACGAGCAAATTGTAGTGATGAAAGGCACTAACAACATCAATACATTGTCTGATTGTGTCGGGCGTGTGGTTGGTGCACTCAAAAACTCACTTGCTGAAAGAATTCTGATTGCAAAAGGAGGTATTAATGTAAAGAGCTATGAAGGTGAAATTATTGCTTTCACTGACATGAAAAACGGACGGCTCGATGCTGTGCTTGTCGATGCACCAATTGCAATCTATTATGCTGAACCGGACCCTCAGTTGAAGCTTGTCGGGCAACCAATCGGCGAGGTTACTTATGGTGTGGTAATGAAAAAATCTGATACCCTGATGCTTGAAAGGATCAATGCCGCTATTCTTTCTATGCGAGATTCCGGGGAACTACGTGAAATTTATGAGCGCTGGAATCTGTGGAACTATATGATGGCTTTATATTTCGATGATAAAAGCAACTCTAATATCGAACACGACAAATA
>CAYVTD010000025.1:0-49457 GCA_964454445.1 uncultured Hyphomicrobiales bacterium | reverse complement strand
ACGAAATTAATAATTTATTATAAATATTTGAATTTTTCTAATGTTTGATATTGGCGGACCGGAATTATTATTGATACTATTAGCTGTTATTGTGCTGTTCGGTCCGAAAAAAATACCCGAAATGGCGCAAATGGTTGGAAAGGGCTTAAAAAAAGTTAAGCAAGCACAGCAACAGTTTCAGTTGCAAATAGATGAGATAAAAACCGAAATACAACAGACTGGCGATCCTCAAAAAAGCATTCCATCATCGGATACCATTCCAGAATATTCTGAGCTTGTAAGTATCAATAATGCCACAGAATTGATGCAAAGCAATGACTCTCCAGCTTTAAGCTCTCAAAAATTTGAAGATAAAGACATAGATAAAGCTAAAAACATTAAAGATGATGATGGATATCAAAACCGTAAAGACAATGAAAAAGATGAATTAAATGAATTCCGTTATCCCGATGATTATTCGGTTAGCTCCCGGTCATCTTTTACTGTTAAACAGCCAAAGATTTCACCTGAAATAGATGATGATAACCAACCGAAAGAGGGAATTACTGGCAAGACTCACTTGTAATAACCACACAATTTGTTAAAAACTTAGAATTTACATAACAAAACGGGAATCTTGTGATTTGTCACTGATTCTGTGTTTTCTTTAATAAAGATTAAAAAATGCTTTATTTAAATAGATTTTAGAGATTTGACGTGTTTAGAAAGCCGCGACTTGCGATTTGCAGCGGTGTTCTTGTGAATTACGCCTTTAGCTGTCACTTTATCGAGAATACGAGTGGCAAGGCGAAATTTATCGGTTGCCTCTTCATAATTTGCAGCAGATAGCACAGATTTAATAGCTTCTTTAATAAGCTTCTTTTTGGCTCTATTGTAAAGACGCTTATTTCTAGATTGCCTCATTCTTTTGAGAGCTGATGGATGATTTGCCATTATTTTAAAACGAAATTTATAATACAAATATTTGTTTCGAATTATCGAACTACAAAATTAATCATTTTCAACATAATTACAAAAAAATATCACAAAATATTTTCAATTCTAAATTAATCCTCTTTGCACAAAGCTTGTGAAGTTGTTCCCAGCTATTATCAGATGATCAAGTACTTTTATTCCAAGTATTTCGCCCGCTTCAACCAGAATTTTAGTGATTTTAATATCTTCAGCAGATGGCTCAGAGTTACCGGTAGGATGATTGTGCATTATTATGATAGAAGCAGCAGATTCAGTGATAGCAATTTTGAAAACCTCTCGTGGATGCACAATGCTTGCATTAAAACTGCCTTTACTAACAACAACTTCACGGAAGACTTGATTAGAAGCATTAAGAAGTAACGAATAGAAAACTTCATTGTTCAGCCCGCGAAAATGGGAAATGAAATACATAGCGATGTCTTCCGGGCTCTTAATTGGTTTTTTTCGCTATTATTATAACTGCTGCCTTGCCCGTTCATCAATTAATCGGCAAGAGATTGTAGCACCCACTCCAGATAGGAAGCAGAGGCAGAATCGACTGGAAGAGCTACTATCTCAGGCACTTCGTCGTTATGAAGTTCTTTGATCCTAGCCTCTAAAACAGCAATCTTTGCCTCAGTTGTTTTTATCATCATGATATTCTCGTGGCGCTCTTGAGTGTGCCCTTGCCAGCCAAAAATTGACATTAAGTTTTGATTAACAGTGCAACAAGCCGCCAGTTTTTCGTTTACGAGTATCTTTGCTATGTGTACGGCGCTATCGTAACTTGATATTGATACAAAAACCATTCGCAATTCTGGACTTTTTTCCATAAATTTAATTTTGTTTATGATACAAAAACAATAAAACTAATATACAAAAAAATGATCGAACTATTAATATTTCATTTGCATATTCTTGCAGCAATTTACGCATTTACTAAAAATTGGCAAGAGCGAAAATTTAAGGATGGTATTTTAGCTGTTCTTATTATAGGTCTTTTCTTTTCTATTGGATGGGCGCTTTCGCGTCCAATTGCAGGACTGATATTTCCCGATTCTTGGAGCACTCCCTTTTTCAACGACGACACTCTTTCGCTGGTACTATTGTGCATACCCGAAAGTATTTTCTTTTATTTCTTTTTCGTCGAGGACAAGCAAAGCATTCAAACAGCTGAGCGGAAAAGCTAGTCTTTTAATAAAATAAGAACTCAATCATTCCAATAATTGAGATAGAATTACTATATCAATTATAATATATCGCTTTCAAGATACTCCAAGTCTCTTTAGGCGAACTACCCTCGTGAGCAGGCGCATCTCGCCAGCGTCTTATGCTCCAAGTGCCATTGCTTCGCTGAGTAATTGTAAGCTGAAGTGTTCCGGCATAAGACGAAAAATTTGTCGTTTCACTTTGCTGTATATCGATTAAGTATTCTGCTACAAAAACAACTGAATCGGGTCTCTTGTCGTATTGCATATTTGAAAAAGTAAGCTTTGGCTTTTCTGCATCTTGCAATTTGATGGCAAAAGAGTTAAAATATTGACGCTCTGCATTAATATCCCATCCATTGAACAGTGAAGGATATTGCGATAATGCTGCTGAAGCAGGTATGAACTCAAAATTTTCCAAGTCGGTTAGTGCTGTGTCAGAAAGACAAGCAATATAATTTGATAAGTTCTTTTCAATGAAGGCATTTGCAAAATTAGAAACTACTATTTCCGGCTCCGTTGGTGGGGCGAAGCTCGAAGGCTTTGTGTTTGGCTCTTCAGGAGTCCGTGTTTCAAACAAACCACATCCAACCCATACTATTAGCAACAAAAAAAGAATGAAATTTTTGAGTAGTTTCTTCATTATTATTCTTTTTTAAACTATAATTCTGCCTTCCATAGCCCTCGAGATTGTTGCTTCATCGGCAAACTCCAGATCTGAGCCAACAGGTATGCCTCGTGCTATACGAGTTACTTTTATGTCAAGAGGTTGAACTAACTTTGCAATATATTGAGTAGTTACTTCTCCCTCGACGCTCGGGTTAAGGGCGAGGATTATCTCATTGACGCCTTGCAGCCTTTCCAAAAGTTCCTTGATTTTTAGCTGGTCAGGAGTAACTCCTTCCAATGGATTGAGTGAGCCATGCAAAACATGGTATAGTCCGAAATATTCAGAAGTTTTTTCGATAGCCATCACATCGTTAGGTTCTTCGACAACACAAATAACAGAGCTGTCGCGCTTTGCCGACGAGCAGATTCGACAAGGATCCTGCTCGGTATAATTAAAACAAGTCGAGCAGTATTTTACGTTATTTTTTAGCTCAATTAAAGATTTAGAAAACGTTTTTACAAAACTATCCGGCTGTCGTAGTAGATGAAACACAAGACGCTGCGCTGTTTTCCTACCTATTGTGGGTAAGGATGAAAAAAGTTCGACTGTCTTTTCTATTGATTCTGAGGTATAGGTCACTTAATCCTCTTTAACAGAATATTCCATCAACTCTAAAGTATTTAAAATATCGCCTTTACTGTTTAGGGTAACAGTTTTGACCAAGCCAACCCCTAAAGCATAGTAAGTTCTTATGATTTCGTCTTTAGTGTCAAACTTGAACTCGTTATAAAAAGTCTCGAAATTGCCTGCAGGCACAGAGACGGAATCTTTGCCCAACCATATATATTTCACGTGTTTATGTATCTTTTCCTTAGGATCGTAATAGCCAGAACTTGGTTCGTTAGGAATAAATGTCTGATAACGGGTGAAAACTGGAGCATTTTCACTTTGGTATTCCTTGTCGAGCATTACGAAAGTTATCCCTTTCTTTTCTTTGATTGCCTTCAAATCTTTTTCCTTGCCGTTGCGATTGATTATATAAACCTCTACCTCTTCATCGTAAAAATTATCGAGATAGACCTTGCGTTTTTCAATGACCTCTTCGGTAATGATATCGCTACCACTTTTGTAAACCCATTTGTTGCCAATTGCAAGAGGAATGAGACGGTCATAGACACTGTATGAGTATGCAATGGTGATTGATAAAGTCGCAAGAAATAAAGCAATTAAAAAAATTGTAGCTTTTTTCATAGTTTTTCCTTTCATTTATAATTATTAGTTCGTTAGCCAAATATTCTAATTTTTATAAATGTATTTTCTATTAAAAAATAAATAAAAATAATTTCTACTAAAAGCTCAAACCGGGAATATTGGGCAGCATACCTGTTACTTTCTGCATTTCTTCGTTAGCCATCAAAGCTACGTTTTGTGTGGCATTGTTGACAGAAGCAACTATCAGATCTTCGAGCATCTCGATATCGTCAGGATTGACTATTTCCTTGCTGATTTTCAGTTCTATTAATTCGTTGTTGCCCGTCATAACTACTCTAACTAAGCCCCCTCCTGATTCGGCTGTTACAGTTTTCATCTGAATCTCTTTTTTCACTTTTTCCATCTCTTCTTGCACCTTCTGTGCTTGCTTCATTATGCCTTGCATATCTAATTTCATAATAACCCCAATTCATATTTAAATATTAAAACATTACAGAAAATCAAATATACAAAAATTTTTTTAAAAAGGGGATAAAAATATTCTTAAGGAAATGGCAAAAAAATATTCTTATTTATTATTGTGCGATAAAAAAAGATTATGGTAAATATAATTTATTGAGCTTTCGAGCTTTTATTTATTCTTGTTTCTATTATTGATGAATTAAACCGAACTAATTTTTCCAAATCCACTGCCAACTTTTGAGACATCTCTTATTTTGTCTGTCTCAGAAAGGTTCTTTAGTCTATTTCTAGCCCAATCACCCATTGGGACCATTACTTCTTCTTGATACATCTTGAATTTTTTATTCTTGTTGAATTGAAGAAGTCTTTCCCAAGAATCACGAAAACGATTTGGCCACTTTCCAGGATATGAATTTTTTTATGCCAAATAAACTCTTCGGTCCAGAGTCAACCTTGTTTTCGCATAGCTAAAATCAATTCCATAACGTAAGTGCTGCGTTCGCCATCAACCACTTTTTCTTTTATGTTTAAAATGAAAGTACCAGTAGGTTTTAATACTCTCAATAACTCTTTAGAAATTGGCAAAAACTACTCAACATATTTATCGGGATGGATTCCACCATAAGTTGTTTTTCTCTGGTCAGCATAAGGTGGAGATGTTACAATTAGGTCAACAGAATTATCTAATAGTAACTTTAGTTTTTCTTTACTATCGCCTAAATATATGTTTGTCAATATTTCCATTCAATTATCTTTAGTGAATATATTTTAAATTTCTTTTGGGTCTGTATTCATTGAAGACACAATAATTTATTTATTTTTAATTAATCAACTTATTAATATATAAAATCTGCTTTAAATAGCCAAGCTCTTTTCATAAATCATTAATCCCCAGATTAAAGTATAAATATGATGTAATCCATTAAAAAAATAGAAGACTAACAATTTTCAAATTATTTTTGTTATCAGGTATTTTTTTGCTTACCCAAACAAAAATACTATCTGCTATCATTAATTTAACAAAAATTTTATCGAAAAAAGTGAAATTTTTGTAATTTTGTATCTTTTCATTTAATTCTAATACAAAAGGTCAAAAAAGTGCAAAAGGATAAAGCGTATTCAATAGTTTTACTAGTGGTTTTATCGATTATTTGGGGTAGTTCATTTATTTTAATGAAAACAGGTTTGACGGCTTATTCCTGGCAACAAGTGGCGGCTATGAGAATAAGCATCGCAGGACTGATTTTCATTCCTTATGTATTATTTAAAATAAAAGCGATTAAAAAGCTGAAATATATACTTCTTTTTGCTTTTCTTGAGGTTGGCTTCCCGCCATTTTGTTTTACTTTTGCACAGCAATATGTTGATAGCTCTACAGCAGGAATTCTCAATAGTTTAGTACCGTTATTCACTTTGCTGACGGGTCTTTTTCTTTTTTCTGTCAAGACCGATTTTTTGAAAATATTGGGCGTGAGTATAGGTTTGTTTGGTGCGCTACTGATTGTAGCTTTCAAGCAAGGTAGCGCTACATTTATGGATTTTTCAAATGCTTACGGATTGCTAATTGTGTTGGCAACGTTGATGTATGGCATAGCAGGTAATGTCCTGAAAGAGAAGCTCAGCGATGTATCAAGTATGTTGATTACAGCTACATCTTTTACATGCTTGGGAATACCAGCAGCTATTTTTCTCTTTTCGACTGGAGTTACGGATATTCCTTTATCAAATGCACATAATCTTAAAGCTTTTCTATCTATAACTACTTTATCGATATTCGGTTCGGCATTGGCTATCGTCATATTTAATGTATTAATAAAGAAATCTACAGCATTGTTTGCATCATTTGTAACATATTTAGTGCCATTTATGGCTTTATTCTGGGGAGCATTAGACGGCGAAAACATTTCATATATACATTTCTTAAGCTTAATCCTTATTTTATTAGGTATTAGCATTGCAAACAAGAAAATAAAGAATCATAGTTGACATAATATTTATTGCCCTTCTTTTCTTTAAAGCCAAGCTTCAAATAATCCTAAAAAAGCTTTATTTATTAAGAAATAATCTTTTTAAAATATTCTTTGGATTATTAAAAAAACTTCCTTATATTTCATTAGTAAACAATGTTTGTATTCTAAGTATTGTTCGTTGAAATAAACTTTCCGTAACTATACATAGGTGATACTTATGAGTAAAAACCATGCTTTAATCAGTGACCTTGTCAAGATTCACGGCAACCAGCGCCGAAGTTTGCTTCCAATATTGCAAGGTGTTTACGAACAAACACATTATATTTCAGACGAGGCGATTGTTGAAATCGCCCGACAATTTGACCTTTCCAGTGCGGATGTCTATGGCAAAGCTACATTTTATTCCTACCTAAGCACTGTACCGCTTGGGAAATATGTTATCCGTGTGTGCAAGACGATAGTCTGCGATATGCACAAGAAAAAGCTGATAGTCGATGCCCTCGAGCATCTTCTAAAAATCAAAATGGGCGAAACAACCCACAACAGGGAATTTACATTATTATACACAAACTGTCTTGGCTGGTGTCACAAAGGACCTGCAATGCTCGTTAACGACGATGTCTATACCGAATTGACTCCCGACAAAGTAAGAGATATCATAACACATTACAAAAAACTCGGTTATAAGGAGAGTGATTATGCCAGATAGACTAAAAAAAGTAGATTTCATCCTCGGTTCTTATACTCAAGTGAAATATAAGACTTATGAGAGAATGTTGGAAAAGCCAAATAAAGAAATCCTTCAGGATTTGATTGACTCCGGATTGAAAGGTAGAGGCGGTGCCGGTTTCCCAACAGGTCTGAAATGGCAATATGCCGCATCTGCTGAAGGTAGGCCTAAATATGTCATATGCAACGCCGACGAAGGCGAACCAGGGACCTTCAAAGATCGTGAAATTCTAGAAAGAGTTCCCCGGAAAGTGCTCTCGGGAATGGCAATTTGTGGTAAAGTGATTGGTTCGAATCGTGGCTTTATCTATCTTCGCCAAGAATATCGCTTTCTTGTGCCTCGTTTGCAACAGGAAATTAATCTGTTTCATCAGATTACAAAACAATTTGGCTTCGATTTTCATATAAGTATCTTTTTAGGTAGCGGAGCTTATGTTTGCGGAGAGGAAACTGCTCTGATGCAATCAATGGAAGGTTTCCGAGGCGAACCAAGGAATAAACCGCCTTTTCCGACTGAAGCTGGTTATCTCGGCAAGCCAACGGTGATAAACAACGTAGAGACACTAGTTTCTGCCATGATGGTTTGCAAAATTGGACCAGAAGAGTTTAAAAAACTGGGTATTCAAGATGCAAGAGGTTCGAAATTGTTTTCTATTTCAGGAGACACTCCCAAGCCGGGTATATATGATATAGAATTTGGTTTGTCTCTTGAAGAATTCGTCGAAGAATTTGGCTGTGGCGACACAAAAGCTGTCCAAGTAGGTGGTGCTTCCGGATTCTGTGTGCCAAGAAAGAAATTTTCAGAAACAACCATTGGCTACCCAGGTGGTCTTGTCGGCGATTCATTGCCAACAGGTGGCTCGATGATGCTGTTCAATAGCACTCGTTCGATGTATAATGTTTTAAACAATTACCTCGATTTTTTTGAGGAGGAAAGTTGTGGTCAATGCTCGCCTTGCCGTATCGGTTGCCAACAATTGCGAGTTGGTATTGCCGCTGTTAAAAAAGGGGAGAAAGGACCTGAATACCTCGAACAGTTGCTTCGCTTAAGTGAGACAATGAAAATAACATCCAAGTGCGGCTTGGGGCAATCTGTTGCAAATTCGTTTTCATCAATAGTTACTAATTTCATTGAAGAAATGATCTATTAATTAATAACTAATCAGGACAAGAAAATGGGAAATTTTGTAAAAGCATATATAGATGGAACCGAAGTTAATGTGCCTAGAGGCACTTCGATTCTCGATGCCGCTAAAAATATAAACGTTAGAATACCAACTTTGTGCTACCACGAAGATTTAAAAATTGCAGGCAACTGCAGGGTTTGTGTCGTTGAGGTTAGCGGTCAGCGCGTCTTGCATGCCGCCTGTGCCACTCCTGTTTGGGAAGGAATGAACGTCCTCACTAATTCTCCAAAGGTGAGAGCAGCAAGGAAAGATATTATTTCGCTCCTGGTCTCTGAGCATAACACACAATGTACAACTTGCTTTAGAAGCACCAATTGCGAACTCCAAGAGCTTGCTGCTGAATATAATATTGATAATTCGAGATATTTAAATATCCTAAAAAAGGATTATGTTATTGATCGTTCGTCTTGGTCAATTGAAAAAGACGATAGCAAATGTGTCCGCTGCCAGCGTTGTGTCAGAACCTGTGCCGAGCTTCAGCATGTAAATGCTATTACAGTTGCCCATCGGGGCAAAAAAATGAATATCACCACCTTTTTAGAATTGCCCTTGAACGAAGTAGTGTGTGTCAATTGTGGTCAATGCATTATCCACTGCCCGACAGGCGCATTGACCGAAAGGAGATATTTCGACTATATTTGGGAAGCTATTGGCGATACTTCTAAGCATGTTATTATCAACACTGCTCCTTCGGTTCGTGTTGCTCTCGGCGAAATGTTCGATCTAGAGCCTGGCACAAGGATTACAAAAAAAATGGTAACTGCTTTGAAAAAAATTGGTTTCGATGCTGTTCTTGACACTAATTTCACTGCTGACCTGACAATTGTCGAGGAGGGACATGAGCTGCTCAGCAGATTGAAAAAGGCATATAAAGACAAGGAAATAGTTGCTTTGCCAATGATAACTTCCTGCTCGCCTGGCTGGGTTAAGTTTTGCGAGCACATGTATCCCGAGCAGATTGCTAATCTTTCTTCTTGCAAATCGCCGCAGCAGATGTTTGGTGCATTGGCAAAAACTTATTATGCCAAGAAGAAAGGTATCGATCCAAAGGATATTGTCTGTGTCTCTGCTATGCCTTGTGCTGCTAAAAAATTTGAAGCAAATCGACCTGAAATGAACTCAAGTGGCTATCGAGACATAGATGCCGGGCTAACAACAAGAGAAATCGGCAGAATGATAAAACAGGCAGGTATCGATTTCAATAACCTCGACGATATGGAGTACGATAGCATTATGGGCGATTCCACTGGCGCAGGAGCGATTTTTGGTGCTACCGGCGGTGTAATGGAGGCAGCTTTACGAACTGTTTATGAGTTAATAACAGGCAGAGATGTGCCATTTGAAAATCTGGAAATCACCCCAGTTCGTGGTCTTGAGCAAGTCAAAGAGGCAACAATATTCCTCGAAGATTGTTTGCCCGAATGGAGTTTCCTGGAAGGTATGGGCTTAAGGGTTGCAATAGCGCATGGGCTAACAAATGCTAAATATCTACTTGATCAGGTGAAGCTCGGCGGTTCGCCTTACCATTTTATCGAGATTATGGCTTGTCCAGGTGGTTGTATAGGTGGTGGCGGCCAACCGATACCAACTACAGATGAAATCCGATTGAAACGAATCGAAGGCATATACAACGAGGATAGAGCGATGACAAAACGAAAAGCGCATGAGAATCCTGAAATAATCGAGCTTTACAATGACTATCTTACTGATGGTCCTTATGGCAGGAAGGCGCACGAGTTGCTACATACTCGTTATTTGAAAAGGCAGAGATATTAATTAAGATTCATTATCAAAGTAAACAAGGGTATGAGCAATTAGTTGAAGTATATTGATAAGAATCTGGATATTTAACCCCTTGGAGGCATCCAGTTGCCGCGTTTCCATTCAATTAACTTAATATCAACATTGCCAATATATACTTTAACTTTAGCTTTGATTGGCACTTTTGCCTCGTCGTTGCTAAACCAGCCTTCAAATTTGCCGGTCATGCCATAAACGCCTTCGCCGCCAAGTTCGCCATTGAAATAAACGGTGCTAACAGGGTATTTAATAGCATCTGTTTCGACTTTTTCGATTCTTCCTAGAAAATTTAAATTTGTTGTAATGGTGTCGCTTACGTGGCAAGGCACCTTGTATCGTTTATTTGATAATACGTTATTTCTAGCAAAAAAGAACAAAGACATACCATCGTTATATTTTTTTTTGGTTTTATATATATACGTGTCTTTCACTTTGTTTTTTTCAAATCGATCGTATTCAATCAATCCTTTATCATATTTAAAACGGATCTCTTCAAAATTCCAGCCGTTGCCATCTTTGATATTCGATTCAAAATGTCGTGAAAAATTTAAGCTTTGGTCCATCCAACTTTGGTATATTACATTGATATCTACAAAAGGGATGCCTGAATAAGAACGTATCAATGCTTTCGCTTTGTTTGTGGTTGTGCCTTGGTAATCCTCGGCGCCCTCGCTAATAATTCTTATCGAGCCGAGCTTAATACCATAATATGAAACTTCATAAAGGAGATCTTCACCTTGGAAATATGTTTTATTTTGAGCTTGTGTCAGATTAATTGACACAGTAATTACAATTAAAATAAGAATAAATCTCACAATTACACCTTGAAATAAACTACTAAAAAAAGAAATATCATAAAGAAAAGAAATACACTTATCTGAGTTTAGAAATCTTAACAGCATCCGGGAAATGCTCAAATGCTCTTAACAATTGCTTGTCGATGGTAAGAAAGCATTCAGTTGACCTTTCTTGTCCCCAAATATCTTTTGCAATAGTCGATTTTAATGAAATGTTAATGAAATCTTTATCACTATTGTAGTTATCGTCATTCCACTCGACGCCTTCATCAACGACCATTTTTTTGAAGTCATTTGTCATATTTTCAGTAATTTTAAAATTCCTTAGGAAATTAGTAAATTCATTTTCATACATTTTCTTTAATCTTTCACCATTTTCTATCATATATTTATTTACATATTGGAAAAAAAGATTCTTCCTGCGAATATGAACGCTTAATGGAGTAATAGTGTCTTGCTTGATAATAACATCGGGCGTAATGCCACCACCACCAAAAACTATTCTACCAGACTTTGTTTTATATAAGGGAAGAGAGTCTATCTTTATTTTATCTTCTTCTTTTTCAATATCTTTATTGTGCTTTTCGACCTGCTTTGTAATCTTGTTATAAGTGTCGTCAATATACGAACCTTCGTCGAGTTCGAAACGTCCAACAAGTCGCCTGTATTTGCTTTCATCTTTCATAGGCCTTTGAATGCAGCGACCAGAAGGAGTGTAATATTTTGAGATTGTAAGCCGATAAGCGGAGCCATCTTCAAGTTGATATTGCCTTTGCACGACGCCCTTGCCAAAAGTGGTTTCGCCGACAATCAAACCCCTGTCGAGGTCTTGAATTGCTCCGGAAACGATTTCGCTTGCCGAAGCACTCCCGTCGTTTACCAAAACAATAAGCGGTATCTTTTCATATTCTCCACCGCCTTCGCTTAGGAAATACTCTGTAAATTCGGGGCGTCTGCCCATAGTATAAACGATAGTATCACCATAAGTAAGGAAATCGTTTGCCATTTGGAAAGCTTGATTAAGATAACCACCTGGATTATAGCGCAAGTCTATCACCAGTTTATTCATACCTTGTTTTTTTAATTGGCGCAGGGCTGTTAGCATTTCGCGGTGAGTCGTTGCCGAAAAGCGATTGATTTTAATGACTCCTATGTCAGTTCCATCTTTTATAAAAAAAGCATCGATACTATTGAGTGGGATTTTATCGCGAACTATTTCATAGCGAAGCAGATCTTTTGTATTCCAACGCTTTATTTCGACCACGACCACGGTTCCCTTCGGACCTTTAAGTTTTCTAGGAATGCTATCACGGCTCATACCTATTGCACTAACAGAATCTATTGTTACAATTTTATCGCCTGACAAAATGCCAAGTTTGTCGCTCGGACCGCCTGGTATTGGATGAACTACTGTTATTGTATCGTCGATAACATCAAATTGAATGCCGACGCCTTCGAAACTGCCTTGGAAATCTTCTTGCACCCCCTTCATCTCCTCGGCAGAAATATAAACACTATGTGGATCGAGTTCCTTTAACATCCCTTTGATGGCATCTTCGACTAATTTGTCTTTATCTACCTTTTCGATATAATTCAAATCTATACTTTGCAACACAGAATTAAACTTTTTGGCGGTATAGTCTTTTGTATCCCTCGACAAAAGTGGATAAAATATCAAACTAAAAAATAATAAAGAAAATATTACGCCTGAAGCCATCAAAAATCTTCTCATTGTTTCTCCGAACTTTCTTCCTATTAATTAAATATATGATTGTGCAATAATTACTTTAGTATAGAGTGTTAAAATAAAATAATATTTTGTATTAATAAAAATATATTTTTTGCAACTTTTTTTATATTGATGTGTATTTTTTATAAATACGATTAAACTTTTTTACAAGTAAATTGTTATTAGATAAAAATATTAAATTGATTTTTATATGAGAAAAAAGCTTCGGCTATTGACTTAAACTATTGTTATACAAAAAAATAGGAGCCTTTCAATGAATAAGTTATTTCTATTTGCATTGATAGCAGCGGCAACGATGATAATGTCCACGGGCCGCTTGTTGTCAGAAAACAGTCCTTATCCGCCAAAAAACGTAAGTGCAGAAGCTACTTACGAGCGGAACATACCCGGCATTTTGCTGAAATGGCAGGCAGACGAACGCGATCCACTTGCCGATTTTTTCCAGATTTACATCGCCAACGAGCATTCCGACGACCCAAGCGATTTCAAGTTTTTAACTAGAATAAGAGCAGATAAAAATGTTCTTGATTACAATTACTTCATTCCTGTAAATAATTACGGTAAGTATTCTATCTATGTTACATCTGTTGTACACGAAAATGGTGTTGCTTATGAAAGCGATCCTTCTGAAATTGTGCAGACTGAGATTGAGTTCAAGCCAATGGTATCAATATTCTCCCAGCCAAAGAATGAAGCAATTATTAATACCAAATATTCATATCAAGTGCAAGCTAATACAAACGTAAGATGTCCTGTAAATTACGAATTTATTTCCGAAGCGCCGAAAGGTATGACTATTGACAAAGAAACAGGACTTATCAAATGGATCCCAACAGAATTAGGCACTTATGAAATCGAGGTACGTGCATATTCCACTTGCGAAAAAGAAGCTTTTGATATCCAGAAGTTTCATATTAACGTTGTTGATGAGAAGCCATTTGTTAAGCTCGGAGAAATTCATATTCCTTTTTTGCATGTTGGCGAATCGATTACCATTAAATTAGAAGCATACAGCAATGTCAAATGCCCAATTAAATTTGAACTGCTAACAAAAACTAAAGAAGTGGTATTAGATGAAGAACATGGCATAATCACGATAACTCCTGTAAAAGAAGGATTGATTAATTTTGTTATAAAGGCATATCTTGTTTGTGACCCGAAAATTTTTGATGTAGCTGAATATAACATAAAAGTTGGAAAAGATGATTGGGATCCCTGCGGATTTGTTTTTGGTGTTGCAACCTATAACGATAATACTTTAGTTCAGGAAGCACTTGTTAGAGCTTGGCTTGTCGATAAAAACCCGAATAATCCCCCGGTTTTCACAACCAAGATTGACAATGGAAATTATAAATTGAATTTGCCTGAAGGTAACTATTATCTTACCATCGAAGGTAAGGATTTTTATAAGCAATGGTATCATAATGCAAGAACAATGAGAGAAGCCAAAGTCATTACCGTAAAGTGTGATACAAAAGAGCAGTACGATTTCTTTGTCGAAAGATACAAAAAACCAGATTTTTATAAAGTTACCGGGAAAGTTCTCGACGAAGAAACTAAAGAGCCAGTGCTGGCTATGGTCGAATTCTTTGCTGTTGAAAAACTTTACAATAGAATAGACAATGCTGAAGGCAGGTTTATAACCAGAACCGACGAAAAAGGCAACTATTCTATATCTCTGCCTAACACATATACATACATTGCCCATGCTGTGTCAATGATGAACAGTATTATGTATATTCCAGAGTATTTCGATGATGTTCAATCACCGATGGAAGCAAAAATTCTCGAATTAAATAAAGACATTGAAGATGTCAACTTTTTCTTGAAAAGAAAAGCTACTCAATTAGGTGGTTTCCCCGGAAAGGTCAAAGATGAAGAAGGAAATGGACTACATTCATTCGTTGTTGCTTATCTTGTCGAGCCTCAAGATGGAGAACACAACTTAAGAGGTTTCAAACGCACTATTGAAACAAACGAAGAAGGTGAATTTCGTTTCGACAATCTTGTTTATGGCAAATATATCGTTTTATCAGTTCCGACAGATAGAGCTTACCTGCCGGGTTATTACAATAACAATGATATTGTCGTTCAAAAATGGAGAGATTCCAAGCTCATTAATGTTGGCAAAAATATGTTAGATATAATTTTTGGATTTACCCATCAGCTTCGGGAAGGTAGAGGCGGTATAATGAAATTAAAAGGCAGAGTCATCGAACGTGGCGGCGCCATTGGCAAGGTTGATGGCATTCTTGAAACCGGCACTCCCCTTGCAGGCTCGCTTGTTTATATTAAAGATAACAACGGACTTATTACCGATTACACTTTCTCAAACGAGAAAGGCGATTTCGAACTTTCTGAAATTGGTCAAGGAGATTACTCTTTGAATGTTGACCTTGTCGGTTATGATAGTTATGAAGGTAGTATTGAAAGCGATTATAGCTTGGGAGCTTTGGACGATCTAACCATTATGCTTTCTCAACAAACTACAAGCGTCGATGAACTCGTTAACCTTCCCGGTATGAATGTCTATCCGCAGCCAGCTTCATCAGAAGTAAGCATTTCTTTCAATGCAAGCTCTGCTGTTTCAAATGTTCAAATTGTCAATTCTTATGGTTCAATTGTTAGCAACTTCAATGCACAAACACCGTCCAGCAATGCAATCATTCGCTTCGATACGAGCAATCTGCCTTCAGGTGCTTATTTCATAAAAGTTTTAAGCGGAACAAAGGTATTTGTTTCACCGTTAAGCATTGTAAGATAAGAATTAGATTTCAAAGAATAACTAAATTAGATGGGCTATACTATGAAAGTGTAGCCCATCTATTTTTTTCTTCAAAGTTGCTAAAAGTTATAATCTATCTTTAACCCCCTCGAGAATATCAAAAACAGTTTGCACTCTGCCATAAGGCATGGAAATCTGCAAACCTTTGACCATATCTTTGATTTTATGGAGTGTTTCCCTCGCGATAGCAATGCCCTCGGCACGACTTGCCTCCTTGTCATTCTCAAATCTACTCATTCGGTCAAGGATTTCTTTGGGAACAGTGATCCCAGGAATTTCGTTGTTCATAAACTCGGCATTTCGAAGTGATACGAGGGGCCAAATACCAGCAATAATTGGAATGTGGTAATGTTCTGTTTTCTTGATAAAGCTCTCGAAAACATCGAGGTCGAAGACGGGTTGGGTAACGATGTATTCTGCGCCGGCATCTATCTTCCAATAAAGACGCCTTAGCTCATCATCAATGTTAATAGCTCCAGGATTAGCTCCTACGCCGGTAAAAAACCCGGTAGGCTTGCCAATGGGATTACCGGCAATGTCCATTCCATGATTTAATCGATTTATAATATTAACAAGCCCAATGGAATCGACATCGAAGACGGCAGTTGCATCGGGATAATTGCCTAATTTAGGAGGATCGCCGGTAATTGCAAGGATATTTTTCAAGCCAAGGGCATAAGCACCAAGCAAATCGGACTGCATTCCGATAACGTTCCTGTCCCGGCAAACATAATGAAGCACCGGCTCGATACCTACCTCGCGTTGTATCTTAACAGCAAGGGCAAGAGCAGACATTCTGGAGCTTGCACGTGGTCCATCCGGAATATTGATGGCATCAATACCGTAAAAACATAATTCCCGTGCCTTTTCGAGTTCTTTTTCGAGAGACACGCCATAAGGAGAGAGAATTTCGGTAAAAACAACAAAATGCTGGTCGTTTAAGCGACGAGCAAGACGACTCTTTTTCTCGGTTGTGATGATTTCGACATTGTCAGGTTGTTTGAAATCGGAGATTTGAAATTTAGACTTTTTCTCTAAAGGCTTAATGGCATTTAAAGTGTTGCGCATACGTTTGATATGCGCAGGAGTTGTGCCACAACAGCCACCAATTAAATTTGCCCCAGATTGGACGAAATGCTTGGCATATTCGCCAAGATATTCAGGGGAACAAAGATAAATGTTCCTCCCATCGATGTTTCTGGGTCTGCCTGCATTTGGCATTATTGAAATAGGCTTAGTAGTCAAATCGCGAACTTTTTCGAGCCAGGAAAGCATAACTTGTGGTCCGACCGTGCAATTAACACCGATAACATCTGGCTCGAAACTTTCTATTTCTTTAATTAGGATTTCGGGTTGTGCGCCTGTTAGCGAAGTACCGCTCTCGTCGATGGTCATTTGGGCTATGACAGGTAGCTGCGACATTTCTCGAACTGCTTTGACAGCTTCTTTCAGTTCTTCGGGATAGACGAAAGTTTCGAGAATGAACAAATCGACACCGCCATCGATTAAACCTTGCAACTGTTCTTTAAAAAAAGCTCTCGCCTCTTCGCGTGAAACTGAACCGAGAGGTTCGATACGCATTCCCAAAGGTCCTACAGAGCCGGCAACAAAAATCTCGTTGTTTGCGACAGATTTTGCAATTTGCGCACCTTTTAAATTGATGTCATATACCTTGTCGGCAAGCTGATGCGATTTCAATTTGTTGCGATTGGCGCCGAAAGTGTTGGTCTCAATGACATCCGCACCTGCTTTTTTGTATTCATCGTGTATCTTGCTGACTAAATCGGGATTTACTAAGTTTAGTTCCTCAAAACACCTGTTAATGAATACACCGCGGCTGTATAGCTCAGTGCCCATTGCCCCATCAAAAAGGACAGGACCAGCTTGCAATCTATCCAAAAAATTGAGTACCGGCATTTTGTTTATAATAATTATATTTCATAATCGAATATAGACAAATTTGACTTATCATTATTTTGTTATATCACTCGTTAGGAGTTAAAAAAAGTTACATTCATTTCTTATGCCAAATTTTTCTAAAGGTTATAAGTTAGAAGCTCAAGAAATCAGAATTATTGTCGATTAATCTATAATCATTAATTGTTATGATTTACCATAAGAATTGAATATTAATTATCAAAAAAAAATGAAGATTAGATAAAAACTGAAAAGATTTACTATTTACGGTCTCTTAATTCTATTGCTTCTCGCAAGCAAGATGAATATTTATGCCGCTACGGTTACTTCGACTGGAAGCGGAGCTTGGGCTGGTTTAAATTGGGATAATGGAACTGGTCCAAACTCAGGCGATAATGTTGTAATTACTTCTGGACATACCATTACCATAACAGCAGGAGTAAATCCCAATAATCTAACGATTGATGGCACTCTAGATCAAAATGGCAATTCTCTTCAGGTATCGGGCGCACTTGGTGGAACAGGTGGCGTTCTTGCAAGCTCCGGTTCAATTTTAATATTGGAAGGAAATGCCAACTTTTCAGGTTTGACATTTATAACTGACGCTACTACTGACTTAACATTTCAAAACGCAGGCACAATTACCGGCTTTCCCGGGACAGACAGGAACCTTCGCAACCTTGTCCTATCGAGAAATTCCATTTGTTCGTTCACGGCTAATAACATTACAATTGCCCAAAACCTTACAATCACAAATGGAACATATACCTTTAACGGAGCAGATCTAAATGTCAACAGCAATCTGCAAATTAGTGGCGGAACACTCGATTTCAATGGCAACATTATTGTTGTAGGCAATGATGCTACGATTGGCGGAACTTTGGATTTAAACGCTGGAAACTCGATTAGTATAAACGGCGAATTCTCCGGAAATGGCACTCTCGATGCAAATTCTGCTGTCGTTACTTTGAATGGAGCGATAAATTTTACAGGCACTTTCACCTCAAATTCATCAACAAACCTTTCTATATCAAACACCGGAGCAATTACTAGTTTACCAACAATCACAAATCTCAACAATTTTGTCCTAAATAGAGTTGGAAGCACAATTTCTCTTTCGGGCTCCTTACGCTGCTATGGCAACTGCACGATAACAAACGGCACAATGGACATCAATGGGCGAACATTGCAGGTAGATGGAACGCTTTCTGGAACAGGAACAGTTGATGCAACAGGGAATTCCACTTTGATTAGCAGTTCAGCTATTGATTTTAGCACTTTTATCTTAAATTCCGATCAAACCACAAGCATTACTTTTCAAACAGCAGGAACAATAAGCAATCTTCCTGCTCTAACTGATCTTAACAATTTAGTTCTAAACCGTGCAGGAATTACTCTAACACTCTCAGGACCATTGCATTTACATTCAAACTTATCAATTTCTGCAGGCACTATCAGCAATGAATATGATTTACAAATAGATGGAACAACGACTGTAAATGGTACTTTGAATATGAATCATGCTCTTGCTGCAAACAGAACATTGACGTTTGGCAGTACTTTGAGCGGAACAGGTACTATTAAGGCTTTACCAACAGCAAGTTATCTATCAGTCTATATACATGGAGCATATTCGTTTACAAATGCTTCTGGAGTCTTTTCGACAAATGCTAATGTCGATTTATATGTAGCTGGCACAAGTGGCAACAATTTCACAATGGATGCAAGCATAACAGATTTGAGGACACTTACCATTCAGTCAAATCCAGGCAGAATAGTTCAACTATCATCTGATTTAGAAATTACAACAGGTGGACTCGTTTTTGCCAATAGTGGTTCTAACGAATAGCAAGTGAATGGTAACACGCTCACTTTACAATCCAATTATGCCCCACCGGCTTCTGGTGGAGTGCTTGATGCAGGTAACAATGCCAATTCGATAGTTGTTTTCAATGGGAATGCCGATTTTACAATGAACGGCACTTTCAACGCCACAAATATTACAGGATTGTCAATAGGTGGGGATCTAATCACTAGCGAGCTTGAAACCTGGAATAATTATGCTAATATTGATTTATCTGTTGTTGCATCTACTGCGCTATTTAGTTTACCAAGTGCTATAACCCAATTAAGAAGAATTACACTGAACAGAGCCAACGGAATGAAAATCAATGCTGATTTGACCTTGGGAGAAGATGCACTTGGAAACCCATACAACGGAACTGTTCTCAGCATAAACAACGGGGATTTCGATTTAAATGGTTTCAATACAACTTTGGCTGACGCTAACAATGTCATTTACGAGAGTGCTTCAGGCGGACAAATTGTCGTCAATTCCGGTGCAGATAGTGCTTATATTACAACTTGTTTGGCTGGTTCGACAGTTGCACAGATTATCAATAGTGGCATTGGAATTGGCGAACTATTAGGCGAACCACTTGGAGTTATTGTAAAAAGATTTCCAAACCCTGTCAGCATACCTAAACAATCTGTTTCGATGCGATTGTTCCTCAATTCAGCGAACGACAACAAATGGGATAACCCCGGCAATTGGAGTCCAAATGGAGTTCCAGAATCGACCGATGGCGTAATCATTGGCAATTTCACTGTCTATTTAAACGGAAACTCAAATAGTTTTAAATGCAAGAATCTATATCTAACTGACGGTAAGTCGAAACTAATTCCTTATACATCAGACAGTTTTGGCTCGCTATTAAAATTAAAAAATGTTACGATTAACAATATTGGAAATAATAATTTTACTCCAATAGGAAATATCGAAATACAAGGAGATTTTACATATAACAATGGGGCAATAGCTAACAATGGCAGCTTCCTTCCGCAAAATGGCTCAGTGATTTTTTCTGGTCCAACTGATAAGTATCTTAACAACTATGCTAATGCCGACGAAGTTAAGTTTTACAATATTGAAATAAATAAGAAAGCATCAGTATATACCTACTCAAGTTTTTCGATTAGAGGCAATTTTACATTAAGAATAGATTGTCGATTTAAAGCCGAAGCAGGTACAGTTTATTTCATCGACGATGATGTACCCTCAGCCATCATCAATGAAAATGGAAGATAATAGTAGAAATTATTATTTTTTAAACTAGCTGTCTATTTCAACTACTTAAGTGCTTTTTCCAAAGCAATTTTAGTAATAGATTTGATCATATTATACCTTTTATTTGCCATTTAAGCGACGAATAGTTAAATTTGCATTTTTTTGTGTAATTAAACAAAATATGATTGAAGACATATTGTCGGGAAGTGTTTATTCAATAATCGAGTTTGTTAAACAACTTCCTTGGTATTCAATTCTTCTATTTTCTTTATTTATAACATTCCTCGAAAATGTATTTCCTCCATCGCCAAGCGACACCATCTTAATTTTTTGTGGCTCACTTGTCTGTACAGGAACTGTGGATTTTATCCCCTTGCTTTTAGCATCTACCATTGGCTCAACAATCGGATTTTTACTAATGTTTTATGCAGGGGAGAAATACGGTGTTGCTTTGATAGAATCAAAATATTTTAAATTTATTTCGCAAGATGCTATCGAAAAATCTCAAATATGGTTCAGAAAATATGGATATTCCATTATTTTCATTAACAGATTTTTGTCGGGAACGCGGGCTGTTATTTCATTCGTTGCAGGTATTTCCAAGATGAAAATAACAAATGTTTGGTTCCTTGCTGCTTTTGGAGCGCTTATTTGGAATGCTATGCTAATCTGGCTCGGTATGTTTTTTGGAAAAAACTGGCAAATTGCCGATAATTACATCTCTCACTTTGGTTATTATATATTAGCAATAATAATCATAGCATTTCTAGTTTATTATTTTTTCACAAAAAGAAAAAAACGAGCAAAAAAATAAACTTGATTTACTTCATAACAATTCTCTTCCTATAAACTCAAATTATTATGCTCTGGAAAAAGACGTATGATATCTTGTTTATCGGCACGGCAAACTCCTCTTTCTGTAATTAATGCTGTTACTAATTGACGAGGGGTTACGTCAAAGGCATAATTTGCAACAGGAGTGCTTTCAGACGGAACGAGAACATTGACTATTTCGCCATTGTACAAACCATCGACATAGCGAACCTCCTCGCCTCCCCTTTGCTCAATTGGAATTTCTTTTACCCCGTCCTCAAGCTTCCAATCAATTGTCGAAGAAGGAAGAGCAACATAAAAAGGCACTCCGCAGTCCTTTGCCGCAAGCGCCTTGAGATAAGTTCCAATTTTATTGGCTACATCGCCTGTATAGCTTGTCCTATCGCTTCCAACAATGCACATATCGACCAAACCACGTTGCATAAGATGTCCGCCTGCATTATCGACGATCAAAGTATGAGGAATGTCGTTTTGTCCAAGCTCCCAGGCTGTCAGTTTTGCACCTTGATTGCGGGGACGGGTTTCGTCCACCCATACATGCAATTTCACTCCTTGTTTTGCCGCTTCATAAATTGGAGCAATAGCTGTGCCGTAGTCCACCGTAGCCAGCCAGCCGGCATTGCAATGCGTTAATATATTAACAGTATCGCCATTTTTTTCTTCGGAAATTCTCTTAATTAATTTTGCACCAAATTTGCCAATAGAAGCACATTGTTCGGCATCGTCGTCAGCAATTTGATTTGCTCCATCGAGGGCTGCTTGGATTTTATTATTTCTATTATCAGCTTTAAAAATATTATTGAGTTGTTTTTCAACAGCCCAAGCAAGATTCACAGCAGTAGGGCGAGTATTTAACAATTTAGAAGCTGCTTGTTTGATATAATCATTAAAACCGGCGTTGTTATTATGTGGAGCATTGAGAGTAGCGATATATATACCATAAGCAGCAGTTGCTCCGATAAGTGGCGCTCCGCGGACATACATTTCCTTTATAGCTCGCTGAAAATCCTCGACCTTATGCAAACCGACAATTCCAAAAATATGAGGCAGTTTCCTCTGGTCGATTATTCTTACAATGTTCGGATTTTTCTCATCGAGCCAAATAGTTCTGTAATGTTTCCCGTTAACTTTCATTATATTGACTATTGTAATTTACAAGGATATATAATGATTGATGCTCATAACTTAAAAAACTATAAATACAACAGACAAAGATGTTTGTTCTACTAATAATAATTTCTAAATCTAACAGACAAGGATGTCTGTTCTACTAATTAATAATTTATTAAGAATTATAACTGCCTGATTTTATATTTCTTTGTGCTTTCGAGCAAACCTATGATGCCTTTTTCCGTTAAAAGATGCCCCGAGCCAACCACAACAAAGCAATTTGTGCCATTCTCGATATAAGCTTCGATTACTTTAGCCATTTTCTTGTTTCGCTTCCAAAAGAATAAATCGAGAAATGCTTCATAATTATCCATTTTCTTAAGATCGCTCATAGTGAAATCGAACATCTTTTTTGTATCGCCAGCTTTCCAATAAACAAACATAGAATCGATTTTATCGTTGCTGTTGCTCATTTCGTTAAGCGAATATTCTACATATTCATTCATTACGTTGTCGAGATAGTCGAAGAGCGAGAGTTGTTCTTCGACAGTTTCGAGTTCATAAATTGGTTTTCCATCTTCACTAGCAAGATTGATGAAGTGCATATCTATACCTTCGGTGTTGATATAACCGCTGGTTTGTGCCTCTGTCAAAGTCATTACCATAAGAGCATACCAAGGCTTGAATTTGTTATAAATCTCTTTTGTCATTCCTGCTTCCTTGAAACTTGCTTCAAATCTCGCAAATAGTTCAGGCGAAACATTTTTCTCAAGAGTTTGCCCATCTTGATATGTAGCTTTTTGAGCAACTTTCATAGCCAGGTCCATATTATTTGCTTTGGCAGCATCCACTTCCACAGCTATTGCATCTGATTTTTGATATGCATCTTCAATTACTTTATCGAGTGGATAAAGCGATTCTTTTGCAATATGCACCGAACCGAGGATATAAACAGTAGTACTATCAGATTTCACTTCCCAAAGGAAATGTTTTCCCTCATCTGCCTGAAGCGATAAGCCGGTTACGAAAAGAAAAAAGACGAGGAGAAACAAGTTTTTAAGTTGATTTTTCATAATTCCTTTTGTTTTATTAAGTTTTTATAAGAGGCACCAAGAGTCTCATAATAAATAATGAATTAAGTAGAAACGCATTATTAAAAATTTTATTTTTTTATAGCTTTTAAAGGCATTCAGTCTCAGATTTTCTAATTAATAGCGACTTGTTTTAGTTGTTTTAGTAAAAAAAGGCTAAAACAAACTGCATTTGTCGAGTTTCATTTCGCAACGCGAATAATAAACAGGAATCTGCAAGCCACGGGCAACTATTTCAATAACAAATGTTTTCAAAAGCGGGCTATCTTCTTGTAAATATAAAAGTTGTGGTTTGTTGCCGCAAGAATAACTTTTAAACGAAGTTGCTGATGGTATCTGCAGATACAGGGCAAGGCGACTGAAACCAATACTAAGTCGCGAAAGCATCGTCTGGGCTATCCAGCCGTTAATTAACGGTTTCGGGTCTCCTTTTAACATGTGAAACTTTTCGAAACGTGTTTGAAAAGCTGTCAGCAAGCCATCAATCCTAGTTCGAACGCGATTATCCATACGGTCGCGCAAGCGCTTGATGAATTGCTCGTGTGAAGCAACCAACACATCTTTCAACCGCTTTTCGTTTATGTTTTTAAGATAGCGATTAAGATTTTTATTTTTTAAAGAATCATAAGCTTTCAGAGCGTCGTTAATTAATTTATTGTTCATGGGAAATCTCGAAAGGCAGCACAAAATCTCTTTGTCTCGATATGCTTTGTGGAAGAAAATTCTCAAATTGGAATAAGGAAACACTGTTTCGACAGCTTCCTCAATGTTTTTTGAGCCGATAGCCATAAAAGTCGGGCAAAGTACCCCCCGGCAATTCAATCTATCGAGCAAATACATCCATACTGTTTTAGACTCTTTATTGTCGATTTCGTAACCGATGACGGTCGTTGATAGTGCATCGACAGCAAGGGCGAGATACATTTTATTTGATTTCGCACCCTTGCAAGCGCAAGAAAACTCCCTGCCTACAAGGTAGATAAGACGCGGTTCGTGTTTATCGACGCAAGCATCGAGATACTCTTCCCAATCGGGGCAGCCGTCGAGAAATTCCCGAATCTTCTGATTGATACGCAATGGTGAACTATGGTAAATTGAAACCAAGTCGCGATATGTTCTGCCTTTAAGATATAGCTCGACAATGTCGGGCAAATCGGGGCGGACTGTTTCCATTTTCTCGAGCACCCAAGTCTTGCCGCAGACACGGCAACGATAGCGGCGATTCCCTGTTGAGGTCTTTCCATGCTTTATTACCTTCTGGCTTTTGCAGAATACGCATACTGGATTTTGATTTTTTGTCATATATTTGTTTTTCCATATTGTCGAATATTTCAATATTCAATATACGAAAAAACATTTTGTATTTTTATTGTTGTTCAAAAAAAATTATTTTTTTTATTTATAATTTACTTGTAAAATGTTCTGAAAAAAATTTTTCTAAATAAGGGCTTTTCTTCGTAAATTGTTAGTTTGTCGTTAACGGTTTGGTTTATTTTAAAAGTATTAATTTGTGCTATGAAAAACCAAAAAAAACAAGTGCAGAATTCGCCCAATCAAAACAGAAAAAATGTCGCATTAATATCTCTTTCGTTAATAATGCTCGAGCTAGTTTGGACCCGAATATTTTCAGCAGAATATTATTATACATTTGCGTTTCTAATCCTATCCACATCTGTTTGCGGTCTTGGCGTTGGTGCTATACTTCTGCGATTGTATCCTTCCCTTTATAAAAAAGATAATACCGGTTTGCTTTTGTCGTTGACAGCTCTTACTATCGTTTTTGGACCTTTGATTGTCTTTCGGCTCGACTTGAACTTCACCGAATTGTTTTCTCTTCTTATGTTTTTTAAGCTTTTCATAGCTGTTCTCATTCTTGGTTCTGCATATATTTTTGGCGGGATGGCTCTAAGCAAAATTTTCCGAAAGAACAGTGATGATTTGCCTCGTCTATATATGTTCGATCTTGCAGGAGCAAGCATTGGCGTTGCTCTCGTTCTTTTGATAATGAATTTGTTAGGCACTCAAGTAGCCGCTGCGCTTTCCGCTATTCCTGTATTGATTGCTTGTTTCGATAACAAGCAAAAGAAAATAAAATACATCCCGGCAATATTATTAATTCTAACAATAATTGCAGCAATTTTTGCAGAAAACCTTTATCAAGCACCCCGCGAAGAAAAAGCTAAAGTTATCCTTACTAAATGGGACGCGCTCGCAAAAGTAAGAGTAGTCGAATTCAACGAAAGAGTCCGAGCCATTATGACTGACAATACGGCAAGCTCTAACGTTCTGGCTTTCGATGGCGATTATAACAACCCCAATTGGAAAAACATAGATTTCGGTATAAATATCGAATCTCTTGTCAAACGATATAAATCATGCAAATTTGTTTCCTTAGGTGCCGGGGGCGGAAAAGATGTTTTCCAAGCTTTGATCGCTGGAGCAGGTCAATCTTATGCTGTCGAAGTTAATCCTTATATTAACTACTTGATGACTGACGGACTTTTAAAAGACTTCTCAGGAAATCTTTACAAGGACAAAAGAGTTATCGTCGTATCAGAAGATGCCCGCACTTTCATAAAAAAATTTAAAAACAAATTCGATTTCATCTGTTCATTTAGTTCTAATTCTTATGCAGCTCTTGCCTCTGGCGCATTTGCCCTTGCCGAAAACTTTCTCTATACCCGTGAAGCCCTTCTCGATTACTGGGATGCCCTCGACGACGATGGAATTATTCTTTTAGAACATCATTTCTATATTCCCCGTATGTTTACAGCTGCTTTTGATGGTCTCGGAGAAAAAACCAAAGATATATCAAAGCACATTGCCGTGTTTCATATCCCCGAATTTCGTCGCGATATTATGATAATATCTAAAAAGCCATTGGAACCGGATTTTTGTTCGACGGCTTTCGGCGATCTAAGCGATCCATTAAACCATGGTATGCAGGCAGTATATCCAAGCATGACAAGAAACCTTTATACAGATATTGCAAGCAATCATTGGAGCTTTGCACAAGAAAGCTTGCTCACAAACATCGCTCCACCTATCGATAATTCTCCTTTTATAAACGAAATGGGCTTGTGGAAAAACTTTTCGTTTAAAAAACTTGGCAAAATCGAAGCTCACGAGTTTTTTGGATTTCCTCTTTCGCAACTCATTATTGTGATGATTCTCATTATTGTCATCATTATCGTAACTCCTATAATGTTAATACCTTTTAGACAAAAAGGAAAGAAATTAACCACCAATCAATGGCTATATTTTTTCTTCATTGGCTATGGGTTTATGGCAACAGAAGTAATATTAATCCAAAAATATACGCTATTCATCGGTGTCGGGATATATAGCTTGATAATTATACTTTTCACATTGTTACTTGCATCAGCGATAGGAAGCAGATTTTCTGAAAAAATAGATATTAAATATATTTTTGCAGGGATAGGGCTATTTCTCTTACTCGAAACCTTTATATTTTCTGGATTGAGGGAGGCAATCTTCCCTGCTAATATGCTACTACGCTTGTTAATTACAGCAATAATGCTCGCACCGCTTGGATTTTTTATGGGTATGCCCTTTCCGAAAATGGGAAAGCTCGTTGGAGAGTTGATAGACTGGGGTTTTGCTGTAAATGGAGCTGCTTCTGTTATTGGCGCTTCTTTGAGCGTACTAATAGCTATCAATTGGGGTTACGATGTCGCTCTGTCGAGCGCTTTAATAACATATATCCTTGCCTTTTTATGCTTTACAACAAAAAATAAAGCTCAAAGATAAGAATTAATACATAAAACATATCTTTCACTATTTTTTTTATTGATAGTATCATCAACAATTATAAAACTAGTTAGAATTACATAAAGAAAACCAAATAATTAACCATTTGCTATTAGAGCCTGGACAAGAGAACTGTTTTTTAGTTCAGGAAAATTACAGGCAATTCTCTTTGCTTGTCTCTTACTAATTCTATTCTATTGAAAAATTGGATATTAACTATTTAAAATGAATTCCCAAATACAGTAATAATCATTATTGGTGATTTCCGGTGGACAAGAAATACATTCTGTTTCAAATCTGTCGTCTATTGTTTTGGCAAAAAAAGAATATTCCACAATTCCAACAGATTTGCAGGGAAAATCTGGCAGGTTTTTTCTGCGACGTGTTTGCTGGACACGACAAGTTTTCACCCAATAACGAAGTATCTTTTCATCTAAAATCTCGACCATGTCTTCATTTAAAAGCGAATACATACGAAATTTAAGTGCGCGGGCAAGCCCTGAAATGCCGGAGTTCGCTGGCAGATCTAAGAACTTCATAATGCGTTTCGCTTCAGCTACTGTAAACATTTGCCATGCCTGCCTATCCATCTCGATTGCCAGGTCCATGCCTTTTTCTTTTTCGATGGCAAGAAACCAGCAACCATCGTGTGCAAGCCAGTTTTTTGCAAAATTTTGTGTTAATTCGTACAACTCTTCTTTGTCTAAACTCTGAATATCAATTTTTTCTGACATTAATCGACCCTTTTTTGTTAATAATATCTAAAAATCAAAATTAATAAACACAAAATAACAAAATAGGAATTTCAGAACAAAAAAAGTAATTTTTTTGAACTTTATTTGATATTGTTCATTGTTTCAAATTATATGATTTTAAATGTCATTGTTTAGACTAGCAAATGTAAATCTTGTTTGGTTTTTTGCATTTTTTATATTAAGTTTGTTCCTTAATATAAAGAGGTAATCCTTATTTGTAAAACATTAGTTTATTAACTGTTTACAAGTATAGCAATTTGTAACATCTTCTAGCGCTTACTTTTGATTTCAAGATATAAGAATTAAGAATGTAAAATAAAAATTCAAGAATTGAACGATGAGTAATATATTATCTGTATTTTTCAGCTCGGAGAGAGTCTATCTCACTTTCTCGCGGCTAAGCTCGAAGGGTTTAAAACTTCTTAACTTAAACTCCACAGAATTTCCTATCGACCTCGAAGATATTTCATCGGACAACTCAACTCATGCTGCACAAGAGCTCGAAATCCTTATATCTGGATTACCTGAAAAAATTGATAGGGTAACTGCAACAATATCAGCTGAAAACGCTCTGGTATCTCAGATACCCGGAGATGGCTCCATCGCTGAAAGCGATTTGAAAAATTTGATTAGGCTTGAAATAAACCAAGCATTTCCAACGCTTAATTTCAACGATTTTTCGGCTAATATCTATCCCTTAGCACCTAAAAAAGATGGAAGTAAGCGGATGATTGCCGTTATTATCCCCAAAAAGATATTTAAATCAGCCAAGCAAGTTCTGAAGCCTTGCGGCAGGAGCATAGATAATATTGAAATAAGTCAGATTAATGCCCAAAATGCTTTTATATTTAATTATCCAGAGCTTATCGAAGCGCCTGTTGCTTTGCTCGGAGTCGACAGGCAATTTGTTGATATTAGTGTGGTTAAGGACAGCGCCCCTGTTTATTACAATTTAGTTCGGCTGCCGGGCGCTTCCAAGCTTGGAGAGATTTGTAAAACAGAATTTGAGAAGATTTTAAAAGATTATGCCGCTAATATTCAATCTGCTTACTTTTTTGGACCTGGTTTGTCGAAAAAGATACTTGACCAAGCACAAAAGGAAGTTGCCGGTTTGGTTATGCAATCAGGCAGATTGAACGCTTTCCGAATGGTATCCACGGAACTCGACGATAGAGACAAACAATACTGCTCGCGACTTCTTCATATTTTCCCGCCTTGCATTGGCGGCAGTATGACTTCCTATTCTGAAAGAATCAAGTTATTTTAAAAATGAGGATAATAGCCGGAAAATACGGCGGATTACGCATCAAAGCAAAAGTGCCAACCGGTGTAAGACCAACAGCAGACAATGTCAGGGAAAGCATCTTCGGGATTCTCAGTTCAAGAATGGATTTTGAGGGCGTAACTGTGCTTGACATTTGCGCAGGCACGGGTGCTATGGGTTTCGAAGCAATAAGTCGAGGTGCAGAATCTATTGTTTTTATTGAAAAAAGCAAAAAAGTAAGCGATTTTATTAAAATTGCAGCAGAAACATTTAAGATTTCGCCAAATAAATATAATATTATTAATGCCGATGCTCTGACTGCTTTAAAAAGAATAGATTTAGGAAGTTCTGTTCAATTCGATATAATTTTTTTCGATCCTCCTTATGAATCTGAAATTTACAATCCAGTTATTGATCTGATTAATAAAAGAAAAGTTTTAAAATCCGATGGGATTTTCATTGTAGAAAGCTCTGTAAAATATAGTTTAAACTTAGCAGATTCATTTAAAATAGACATAGAAAAAAAATATGGAGAAAAAAAGGCAAGTTTTTTAATTTCTGCCGGTTTTGCTACTTGATTCAACGTTTATTCATTTTATTACTTGTTAGGCTGCTATTCACAAATATACTTCTGTCTCATAAGGTTTTTTTTATACAATGTTTTAATATAAATTAATAGTTATTACTTTTTCAAAATAATTTTGTAAATTTATTGTTTTTATTTAAATAATATTTAAAAAATAAACACAATTTGGAAAAAAATCAAAAATGGCAATTTTACCTGTTTATAACTGCTTCCATCCAATATTAAAGAAAAAAACTGAACCAATAAAAGAAATCGACGGCAAAATCGAAAAACTTGTTAGCGATATGTTCGAGACTATGTATAAAGCTGAGGGTATCGGCTTGGCGGCTAATCAAGTAGGCATACCTAAATCATTATTAATCATCGACACAAGTGGCGGCAATATTGAAAATGCAAAAAAGCATGCCCCGCCAATTGCATTGATTAATCCTGTTATCGAATATTTTTCTGAAGAAGAAAACGAATTTAATGAGGGATGCCTGTCAGTTCCAACATTTTTTGAAAAAGTGATTCGCCCAAGCCAAATCCAAGTCCGTTTCTGGGACCTTGATATGAAGGAGCAAGTCGTGGAGGCAGATGATATTATGGCAAGAGTTATGCAACACGAGATCGACCATTTAAACGGCATATTATTTTTTGAAAAGCTCACTCCTATCAAGCGAACGCTCGCGAAGAACAAACTGAAAAACATAAAAAAAGGCAAAGTTAAGCCCAAGTATGAGATGATTATGCCCGATGGTTCTGTTTTAAAATAGAAATTTTTTGAGGAAAAATTATGTTCACTGGGTTAATTGAAGAAATAGGAGAGATTAAGTCAATTCACCGAATTGGAGATGGCAGGCGGATAACTGTTAAGGCAACAAAAATTATGGACGATCTGAAAATTGACGATTCAGTTGCCATAAATGGAGCATGCCAGACGGTTGTTTCCCTTACCTCAGGCAGTTTCGATGTCGAGACAGTCGAGGAAACTATATTGAAAACTACTCTTGGTGAATTCTTTCCAGGAAAAAGAGTAAATCTCGAGCGTGCAGCTAAGCTTGGCGATAGAATGGGTGGACATCTTGTGCAAGGGCATGTCGATTGCACTGGTTCAATCACATTAATTGAAAAACTGGCAGCAGCTTATCAGTTGTGGATCGGCTATCCAAATGAATTTAATAAATATATTGTTGCTGAAGGCTCTGTTTGCATCGATGGGATTAGTTTAACTACAGCCCGCGATGAAACAGGGCGATTTATGGTATCTATCATCCCTCACACTTGGAAGATGACAACATTAAGCGAATTGAAAACAAGTGATAAAGTTAATCTTGAATTTGATATTATCGGTAAATACATCGAAAAGATATCTTTACCGTATTTGTCCGGCTCAAAAACAGAAAAAAAGACTTCTGGACTAGATAAGTACATAGATCAGCCAATGTTTTAACCCAAATTATTCGATTTTGAGAAATCGATGGCTTATTTAACAAAAACAATCTTATAAGTTTTTGTGAGTTCATTGCCATTGTTTACTCTTGCAAAATAAACACCAGGAGTTACTTTGTTGCCTGAATCGTCTGTGAAATCCCAACTAATTGTATTGAAAGATGGAGCAATATGGCTATCTTTAATTAATTGTTTAACCTTGCAGCCCATAGCATCAAAAATTGCAATAGAAACAGATTTATTCAAAGCTGAAGGTTCTTTCCTATAAGAAAAATAGACCATATCGGAAGATGGATTTGGATACCAGCGATTCTGTTGAAAATCGCCTGCCAAATCTTCTACATCTGTTGCTATGATACTCGCTATCGCATCTTTTCCTGCTCTTGAAACGTTGTAGAAGGTCCCTCCATTTGTTTCTTGCAATTTTACAGAGCGAACCATATAATAAACAGCACCATCAATTAATTCAGGTTCTGTAAAACTTGTTTCTTTTAAAATACCATCACTAATTCTTGAATAAGGACCGCCGTAATTTGAACTCCGGTAAACATAATAGCCATCGACTTCTGCCAAAGGTGCATCCCATTTCAATTGGACATGCTGCCCATCGGGCTGAACCAAAGAAAGATTCCTGGGAGGAGCAACATATTTATCGCCCATATACATTTTCAAAGTAGGATCGCCCATTAAAGAAACATGTATTTGTTGATAGCCGAAGCAAGCAACTTGGGGCTGAGTGCCAGAAAGAACATAGCCATTTGGCAAATAAACAGTCAAATCCTCGTTTTGTGATAAAACTGTCGAATAAGAGAACGGTTCACCAAGCAAAAGGTGATGGAAATACCAAGGAGGTCTCCCAGCCCAGCAACAAGTCAGTGCAGAAGGTTCGGAAGCTAATGGCGCTCTAAGAAAATTGTCCTGCGAGTCCCAATCTCCAAAATATGAGCCAAAAAGCATTGTAAATATAGAATTAACTTGTTTTTCAGCAAAATCTTGAGTGTTGCCTATTCCTCCTGCGCTTTTATAAGTGCCGCCTCCTGTGCCATAAGCCCACATATAGCTGTCGGTTTGTAGTGTTGTAAAGAAATCTATTTTTTTAACACTATCAGCACCAAGAATAGCGCCTAAATTTCGCCAACCGGAAGATGCAAATGCTTCGGGCATGCTCCTTGCTCCAAAATTATCATCTACAAGCCCGCGCATAATAAAATCAGTATTGCCTATCCGGTAATTGTGATCTTTTTCTAAATATTTTTTTATTAAATCCATTTCAGAATCTGGAAAAGCTGGCATATTATAAAAATCGATTCTGCCAACAGCTAACTTTACAAAGCCTTTGTTGTTAAACTTTGAAATGTCGAATTTTCCATCGCCAGGTATATTTTTGTTTTCTTGTCTTGAGGCGCTGACGTCATTAATATACGTATCAGTCCAAGCATCTTCTTGCATACTTCCGTAATAAAGGTCAGCGGGCCAAGCGCCAATATGATCAGGATGCCCATCAGGATTTTGTCTTCCTGAATAAGGCACTGCCACCCTGCCTAAAAGCAATACAGTAATATTCCAATTCACTTTCTTTTCATATTCATCTTTGATTAACTGTTTATTGGCTTTCACTGCTTCAGCATTGAATTGCTCAGTTCTGGGAACGTTATGCTTTATAACTTGCCAGCCTTCAGCAGTCAAATCTTGCACAAGTCGAGACACTTCCACCGGTAAAGCTTCAGCCACTGTGTTGTCAACTAATAGAATTAACCTTCCATTCAAGTCCTTTGCTGATGCTTTAATACCAGCACAAATGTATCCGTATCCAAGAACTGGAATGGCAACAGTTGTATCGCCAGAACCATCTGTTTTTTGCAAAATCAAAGAGCCGTTCTGTGTGGCGACAACTTTATATTCGTATTCTTCACCTATTACCACATTCGTATCAGTAAATGTGTTCAGAGGTGCCTGACATTCAAAAATCGCCGGTGCTTGCCAATAACTTGCAGTTTTCAACTTTTTAAATACTTTGAAGCTCTGAGCAATGTCAGACACAGCCCAAGTTAGTTTTATAGAAGCTGGCTCTTCATTGACTTTCGCAGAAATCATAACAGCAAGGTCTTGGGAATCGATATAGCGGGGATCGGGAGCTTGTGAATTGGCTTGATGTGAGAAAAATGATGATAATAGTAGTGTAACAAATGCCGATAGAATAAAATTTTTCATGTATTACCTCTTTCAATGTTTTAATTATCAAATAAAAATATAATTTAAAAAAAAAATTACAAGAAATAAAATTAATTTTCATAATATTTTTTTAAATTACTATATTATGTTAATTTCAACAATGCTGATAGTAATAAAACAATGAAATAGTAATGGATATAAGAACTATAGTACCCCGTTTGCAAATACTTTTTGGAGCAGCAAAGCATGAAGTCGTTGCAGTGGCTTTTATATTTTTGGGGCTTGCCATTGGCACGCTTGCAAAATATGTTGGCGGAGCCGATAAAACTGACTCCGATATAGCTCAGATTTATAAATCACTTGACAGCATAGCCGCAATCCAGCAAACTTCCTATGTTGGCACAGATATATACGGCAATCCAATCTCTGAGCTTGCTCAGGGCGATACCCTGCTCGAACGAGAGAATGTTTACCCAAGTTCAATGAAAAAATCGCTACCTCAAGGTCAAGTAAATATTAATACAGCAGGAAGAACCGATTTGATGACTCTGCCCGGCGTTGGCGAATCGACAGCAAACAAAATCATTGAATACAGGAATAGAAATCCCTTCAAATCAATTCAAGATATTATGAAAGTCAGCGGAATTGGCGTAAAGAAATTTCAGAAAATGCGCCCATATATTACCACAGGTAACGAAAACGATAGCTTAAAGCTACAATCAGGTCCTCCTTCTTCAGAAAAGCCCAAGAAAACAATAGAAACAAACCCAAAAATCAATATCAACACCGCTTCAAAAGCTCAACTCGAATCGCTCCCCGGTATCGGACCTTCTATAGCGCAAAAGATAATCGATTACCGTTCTGCCTCTCCATTTCAAAGTATCGAAGATATTAAAAATGTAAGTGGCATAGGAGTAAAAAAGTTTGAAAAAATCGCCCCTTTCATTGTTGTTCGATAAAAAATTACGATATTGCATAGTTTTGTTATACAGTTTTTAATTCAATTATTATATAAGGATAATAAAATGAAAGAAACAATTTTTCACGAGTTGCATTTGCAAAATAAAGCAAAGATGGTGCAATTTGCCGGCTATGAAATGCCGATACAATATGCCGGAGGGATTATTCACGAGCATAAACTAGTAAGAGAAGCAGTAGGCGTGTTCGACGTCTCACACATGGGCGAATTTGAAGTAAAAGGCAAAGATGCACTTGCTTTTGTTCAAAAGATGACTATCAACGACGCCTCTAAATTAGTTCCGGGCAAAATCCAATACTCTGCAATGTGTCGTGAGAATGGCGGTATTGTGGACGATTTGCTCGTGTATTGCCTCGACGATGGCTATATGCTTGTTGTCAACGGAGCGAATATTGACAAAGACTATAAATGGTGCGAAGAAAATGCCGCTGATTTTGACATCGAACTCAAAAACGCCACCGAAGAAATCAACCTTCTTGCCATTCAAGGTCCTGATAGTTTAAAAACTTTACAAAAATTGACTGATACAGATATGGAGAAAATTCCATATTACTGCTACGAAAAAGGAAAGCTTGCCGGGATAGAAATGATGCTTTCAAGGACCGGCTATACAGGCGAGCTTGGTTTTGAAATTTATTTCCGCGGTGATAAAAAAGATGCCGAGTATGTTTGGAACGAAATAATGAAGGCAGGCAAGGAATTTGGTATCGAGCCGGTAGGTTTAGGCTCACGCGACACGCTGAGACTCGAAAAAGGTTTCTGTCTTTATGGTAATGATATCGACGAAACCACAAATCCTATCGAAGCTGGCTTGGGATGGATTACCAAAGTCGACAAAGATTCGTTTAATGGCAAAGATGTGATTGTAAAAGTAAAAGAAGAAAAGCCAAGCAGAAAACTTGTCGGTTTCATTGTCGATTCAGAAAAATTCATTGCAAGACACGATTATCCTATATTAATTGATGGACAGGTTGCCGGCAAGGTTACGAGCGGCAATATCTCGCCATCGCTTGGCAAAGCTATCGGTATGGGGTATGTCGCCTGGGATAAAAAAGCAGTCGGCACAAAAATCGAAATTGAAGCACGCGGCAAGTTATTCCCTGCTGAAATTGTCAAGCTTCCTTTTTATGGTTAATTTACACCTAAACAACTTGATGAATCTTTCAATTTTATCGAAAATTTGCTAATAAAGAATATTCAACTGCCAACTCAAAGATTGTTTATATTAAAAATACTATATTTATGAAAAGAACTCTAATTACCTCTGCATTACCTTATGCAAATGGATATATACATCTCGGACACGTAGCCGGCGCCTATTTGCCGGCGGACATTTATGCAAGATATTTACGACTGAAAGGCGAGGAACTGATTTACGTTTGCGGCTCGGACGAACACGGCGTTGCAATAACAATAGCTGCCGACAAGGAAAAAGTATCTCCACAAAACATTATAGACAAATATCACGAGAAAAACAAGCAAGCATTTGAAAAACTGGGCATGAGTTTCGACATTTACTCGCGCACTTCATTGCCGAAGCATCACGTAACTGCACGGGAGTTTTTTACAGATTTTTTTGAAAAGGGGTATTTGGTCGAAAGAGAGGAAGAGCAATTTTACGACCCAGACGCTAAAATGTTCCTGCCAGATAGATATATCGAAGGTACTTGTCCAAATTGTGGTGCTGAAAACGCTCGTGGCGATCAATGCGATGCCTGTGGGGCGTATTATGAGCAAACAAAACTGATTAACCCGATAAGCTTAGTTAGCGGCAAAAAGCCAATAGTCAAGAAGACTAACCATTGGTTTTTCCAATTTAACCGTTTTAATGATTTTTTGAACGAGTATATAGCTGGTAAGGATAAAGATTGGAAAGAAAACGTAATCCGGCAGTCTAAAAGCTGGCTCAAGAGGGGCTTTACCGACAGAGCCATAACCCGTGATCTGTCCTGGGGAGTCAAGATTGACGGCTTGAGTGGGCTATCTGCTGATAAAACAAATGGAAAGGTGCTTTATGTATGGTTTGAGGCTGTCCTTGGGTATATTTCAGCAACGAAGTATCTGATGGAGGAACTCGGCAACGAAGATGACTGGAAAAAATGGTGGCAGAACGACGACACCCGTTATATTGCTTTCATTGGCAAAGATAATATCGTATTTCATACTTTGATTTTTCCTGCGCTTTTGCATGCTCGTGGTAATGGATATATATTGCCTGACAATGTGCCTGCCAACGAGTTTCTCAATCTCGAAAAGCAAAAGTTCTCTAAATCGAGAAATTGGAGCATCGATTTAAAAGATTTTATCGAAGATTTTCCTGATACTTCATTTATGGATACGCTTCGCTATACTCTTGCTATGAATTTTCCTGAGACTCGCGATTCCGATTTCACTTGGAAAGATTTTCAATCAAGAAATAACAACGAATTATCTGCTATTTTCGGAAATTTTGTAAACAGGGTATTGCAATTCACACACAAAAATTTCGACAGCAAAATTCCTGTTTTAGAAGGAAAATACTCTGATTTAGATACGAAATGGAATGAGTATATTGACTATTTAACTATCAATGACATAAAAGAGTTATCATTAGATAACTTGCCATCTGGATTAAAAAGCTATTTTAACGAAAATGACCTGCTTCTAATTTTTTCATTATTTCAATCATTACAGAGAATTGAGTTAAATTACGATCGCTTTCGTTTTCGCGACGGTTTGACGGAAACAATGAACGCCGCCCGAGCCGCCAACAAGTATTTTAATGACGAAGAGCCTTGGAAAAGCATAAAATCCGACAAGGTGAAAACAGCTAAAACATTATATATTTGTGCGAGAACAATTCGAACACTTGCTATTATTTTTTCGCCCGTTATCCCGTTCTCTTGTGAAAAAGTCTTCGATTTGCTTGGTTTGGAAAAAGAAACAGGCTTTGCCAACAAAGGGAAAAAATTATCAATAAACCTTTGGCAAGATTCGATTTTGACAGGTTTAGAAATGGGGAGGACTTTTCAACAGCCATCGCTCCTTTTCTCGCGAATCGAAGACAGTACAGTGGAAGCCCAAACAGCTAGACTCGGTAATAAAAAAGAGGAAGCTCAATCGGATTTAATCACTATCGAAGATTTCCAGAAAGTCAAGCTAAAAACTGCAAAAATCCTGAGAGCAGAAAAAGTAAAGAAATCGAAGAAACTGATTAAATTGGTAATTGATACGGGTAGTGATGAAAGGCAGATACTTGCAGGAGTAGCTGAATATTACGAGCCAGAGTATCTCGTTGGAAAAACTATTGTTGTTGTTGCAAACCTGCAACCAGCAAAATTAATGGGTGAAGAATCACGAGGAATGATGCTCGCCGCCAGTACCGAAGACGGTAAGTTGTGCTTTATTACACCCGCAAAAGAGATGCCTGCCGGTGCCGAAGTGAGATAATATACTCTATTCAATACTTATGAATTAATTGTAAAAAATGAAATTAAGAAATTACTCTAATATCAATACATTAAATCTATTGTTACCTTGGGTAATTACTTTTGCTGTTTTTTGGCTCTATCCATTGATATATGCGAGTTATTTATCGCTGACAGAATATTCGACATTAAGTAATGAAGCCAGATTAATCGGCTTTGAAAACTATTCCAGAATGCTTTCCGACGAACTTTTTTGGCAGGCATTAAGTAACACAGCGATTTTTACCTTTGGCACAGTGCCGGTAACAACAGCCATTGCCCTTTTGCTCGCTAGCATTTTAAACGATAAATATACAAAGTTGAGAGGGGTTTTTCGTGCTTCATATTTTATTCCATCTGTTACATCTTTAGTAGTCATATCTTTGATATTTACTAACTTGTATTCGCAGAATGGATATATCAATTTCATTCTGAGCAAGCTAAATCTGCCATTTCCAGAGCGAGGATGGCTCCAAGAACCACAAACGGCACTATTTTCTATAATGGCAATGGATGTATGGATGGCTGTAGGCTATTATATGGTTCTATTTCTTGCGGGAATGCAGACAATCCCAAGCGACCTTTACGATGCAGCCGAACTGGCAGGAGCTAGCGCCTGGCAAAAATTCTGGCGAATAACATTTCATATGCTTAGACCGACATTGTTGTTTGTTGTTGTTATCAATACAATAAAATCATTTCAAGTTTTTGTCGAAATTTATGTTATGACTAAGGGTGGACCATTGGGAACAACAACAACTATTGTTTATATGATTTATGATAATGCTTTTAGCAAATCAGATTCGATGGGATATGCTGCAGCGGTGGCTTATGTGCTTTTTATTATATTAATTTTGTTTTCTTTTTTGCAAATGAAATTACTCAAGGTGAAATACTAATGGAATACTTGAAATACTTAATTCCCTTGATAGCATACATATTAGGAACTTTTCCATCTGCATACCTTATCGTAAAAATGGCATCAAAAAGGGACATTTTGAAAGCGGGTACTGGCAATGCCGGTGCAATGAATAGCTACGAGGTAACGGGAAGAAAAGAAATTGGCTTGGTTGTATTTGTTCTCGATATGCTTAAAGGATATTTTGCTGTAATGATAGCTTTGGAGCTAACAAGAAATGATTTCTTATGGGCTGCGATAGCTGCCGTCGCCTCTGTATTAGGACACAATTTCAATATTTGGTACAAATTCAAAGGTGGTAGGGGCCTCGCCACTGCCGCTGGAGCGTTAATGCAGATCAACATCATTGGGATTCTCGCTTGGGGAATCATTTGGTTGCCATTTTACTATATTTTAAAAAAAGAAGTCCACGCAGGCAATATCCTTGCGACGATTTTAGCACCGGTAGCTGTTTTTATTATTCCTTATTCATTTCTGAGCCGTTTCGACATTTTTGTTTTTGAAAAAGGAGAATATTTCTATTTGATTTTAGCTTTGGGTATAGTGATAATGCTTCGCCATATCAAACCCCTTCGCGAACTGATGAACAAAAACAAGATATTTTGATGAAAAAGCTGACCCATTCGCAGATTTTGCAAGAAAGATTAACTCCTGAAGAGGCTTTGAAAGCCCGTCGATGTCCATTTTCGGTGTTGCTCGTAAATATTCGCTCTTTATACAATGTCGGTTCTATCTTTCGCAGCGCTGACGCCTGTCTCGCAGAAAGTATCATTCTTACCGGTTTTACCCCCTACCCACCGAGAAAAGAAATAACAAAGACTTCGCTCGGTGCCGTCGATTCGGTGCCTGGGCGTTATGAAAAAGATGCGATAACAGCAATCGAACAAGAAAGGCAGGCCGGCAAGCGCATCTTTGCACTTGAACTGACCGACAAAAAGAGGCTTTTCAACACGTTAACAGCCGAAGAGTTCCCTATATGCTTTGTTCTCGGCAATGAACTAACGGGTTTGGACAAGGATATTCTTGACTTATGCGATGATGCCGTAGAAATACCAATGTTGGGGGTTAAACATTCGTTCAATGTAAGTGTCGCAGCAGGTATTTTGATGGTCGAAGCCTCTTTGAAATCTCCCAAGATCATTTAATCTGAAATTTAAGGCTGTCTCAAAAAGATTATTTTTTTATATAATTTGTCAGGCAAAGATGCCTAACCCTAAGAAATTATTAGATTTGGTAGAACAGACATCCCTGTCTGTTCGGGGTAATACTGCTTAAGAAACAGCCTCATTGATTTAGTATAAATTTATAAAGATATTGATTAACAAAAGAATTTATATATCAATTAGTCAGATTTATATAAAACTAATCAATTCTTCTGTATTTATATTAGTGCAAGGCATTTACCTACAATATTTATCTATCATTTCTCTCGCTTCGGTCATTCCTAGTTTAAGAGATCTTCTCCAATCAGCACAAGCGCCTCTTTTATCGCCTATTGCTGATTTTGCTAATCCTCTGCCAGGGTAAATAAGTGCTAATTTCGGATCTATCTCTATGGCTTTATCGCAATCTCGGATGGCACCTAAAGTGTCGCCTATATTCTTTCCTTAGGTTAATTATTAGAGAATATTCATAAAAAATAATTTAGGTTTATTATATCTTTTTTTCCATAATCTGCTTTTTATCCATAAGATTCTATTGTCATTCTAACTCGATTTTCTTAAATTGTTTTCTTCATATATAACACAATAAAAAAAATCAAAAAAACAAATGTTATGAGGATTAATATGAAGCATTATAAGATACTTATTATCAGTTTGGCAATTGCATTGTCCCTTACTCCAACTTTTTCTCAACAACCTAAACACGATCAAGGCAATTTTGAAATACCTAGCAGCCCATATTGGGAAAAAATAAAGAAAAGTTGCGACGAATTCAACAAAAAGAAAGAAAAAGAAAGAAAAGCTTTTAGAATGGATTTCACAGGCTACGAATTGCCCACTTCGATCGATCAATTTAAAAAGGTCTGGTACAACGAACCAATTTCTCAAGGTTGGACTGGTACTTGCTGGTGCTTCAGCGGCACATCGTTCTTTGAATCTGAAATATATAGAATCCATAAGAAAAAAATAAAGATATCCGAAATGTTTACTGTTTATTGGGAATATGTCGAAAAAGCACGCCGCTTTATAAACGAGCGTGGAGATTCCTATTTTTCAGAGGGATCGCAAATGAATGCAGTCAGGCGAATTTGGGAGAAATATGGCTGCGTCCCTGCCGAAGCTTATACAGGTCTTTTACACGGGCAGCAGTTTCACGACCACCATATTTTAATACAAGAGATGGAGTCCTATCTTAAATCCCTCAAAGCAGCAAACGCCTGGAACGAAGAGCAAGCTCTTTCAACCATAAAAAGCATATTAAATCACTATCTTGGCACGCCACCAGAGTTTGTCGAAGTTGATGGCAAGAAACTCACTCCTTTGCAATATTTTCAGAATTATGTAAAATTAAATATGGACGACTATGTGGACTTTATGTCTCTGAAACAAGAGCCTTACAACGATAAAGCCATATACGATGTGCCTGACAATTGGTGGAAATGCGATAATTATTACAATATCAATCTCGACGATTTTATGGAAGTAGTCAAGAGAGCTGCTAAAAATGGCTATTCAATAGCCATTGGCGGAGATGTCTCAGAAACAGGCTATTCGTCAATGTCGGAAGTTGCAATGGTACCAAGTTATGATATCCCAAGTGAATACATAGATGAAATTGCCCGCCAGTTCCGCTTTTCAAACCACACTACAACAGACGACCACGGCATTCATCTTGTCGGTTATATGGAGAATAAGGAAGGTACATGGTTTTTAATTAAGGATTCAGGTAGCGGATCGCATGATGGAAAAAATGAAGGGTTTTATTTCTACCACGAGAATTATCTCAAGTTGAAAATAATGAACTTAATGCTCCACAAAGACGCTGTTAAATGGCTGCTTGAAAAATTTAAAAACTGACACATGCTATCAGAAAATTACTCGTTAAAATGATTTAATTTACTGTATTATAAGTAAGATACAATAAGAATACTTCCGCGTTTTATTCAAATAAACGTCCTGATTTATCATTTTATTAACCAAAATCATTGTAAATAAACTAATTAATGAATAAAAATTATTTTTTTTGTAAAAAATATTTTTTGTAATTTGTGTGTAAGAAAATACACACTTTTCCGTTTCTAATATGGAAAAGTTTATTTGTATTTGAATTAAAATGCTTTTTGTCGAATAATAATTGAATTTTTAGCTTATGCCAATTCCTTTACTATTTGGTCTTATAATAGGTTTTGTTGTGGCTATACCTCCCGGACCGGTGGCAATAACAGCTATTAAAATAGCACTCGACAAAGGACCAAGACATAGCACTTTAGTTGGTTTGGGAACCGGTTTGCTCGATTTTATATATTGTGGTTTAATGTTCTTTGCTACTTCGGCTATTATAAGCTATGTCATATATTTTGCCGAGCATAATCCGTTGCCAATTTTAATTTTCCAGATGGTTGTTATTGTCTCAATTGTTACTTTTGGAATAATTCAAATAAAAACAAATAAGAATCGCTCGAAGAGAAATCATCTAAAAGAAACTAACCGCTTTTTAAAAATGCTCGACACTTTTTCTCACAAAGGTCCTTTTTTGCTCGGAGTTACAATAGCAATAGCAAATATGGCAAATCCATCATTTCTGCCCTCACTTGCAGTTTTAACGACTTGGGCACAAAGCTTGAAATTTTTTGAGATTTCTTTTTGGAGCAACATATCTTTTGCATTTGGTTTTGGATTTGGCAATTTCAGTTGGATCTATGTGCTAACGCGTACATTAATTCATTACAAATCGCGAATGTCAGATGAATTTATTGCCAAAATCCACAAGTTTGCCGGTTTTTCTTTAATAACAGTTGGCACCTTGTTGGGCTACAGAGTAGTAACCTTCACCCCATGGTCTGATATAGTAAGAATATTCGCTTTAATCTTCTAAGAAATACAAAAATTAGTTATTTGTTACAAATAAAAATGAGGCTGTCTCAAAAGAATATTTTTGTATAATTTGTCAGACAAAGATGTCTAACCTCCTAGAAACAATCGGATTTGGTAGCACAAACATCCTTGTTTGTTCGAGATAATATTGGTTAAAAGACAGCCAAAATTTTTGAATAATTTCACTTATGTAAAAAAACAGCAGTATTAAATAATTTTTATCTCTTTATTTTTATGAGGTTTAGCGCTGAGCCTGCCTTAAACCACTCAATTTGATATTCATTGTATGAATGAAGTGCTTGAATCTCATCGTAGCTGCCATCTTTATGCCGAAGAATTATTAATACCGGCTCGTTTGGTTTGAAATTGCCAAGCTTAATATCAATTGAATCATCTTCCAATATTTTATCGTAATCTTCTTTGTTCTTGAAAGTAAGCGCCAACATTCCTTGTTTTTTCAAATTAGTTTCGTGTATTCTTGCAAAAGATTTGACGATAACAGCACGAACGCCTAAATGGCGTGGCTCCATAGCTGCATGCTCACGAGACGAACCCTCGCCATAGTTTTCGTCTCCTACGACGATTGAGCCGATTTGATTAGCTTTATATTGACGCTGCACTTTAGGAACTTCATCGTATTCCCCATTTAGCTGATTTTTTACTTTGTTTGTTGTGTCATTAAAGAAATTGACTGCGCCTGTTAGCATATTATTAGAAATATTATCGAGATGACCACGATATTTCAGCCAGGGACCAGCCATAGAGATGTGGTCGGTTGTACATTTGCCCTTGGCTTTAATTAGCAGCTTTAAGCCAATTAAGTCTTTACCATCCCAGAGGTCGAAAGGAGTAAGTAATTGCAATCGCTGCGAATCCTCTTTAACGATAACCTGCAAACTGCTCCCGTCTGCAGCAGGTGCTTGATAACCAGGGTCGTCCACATCAAAACCCTTCTGGGGAAGCTCTTCGCCAACAGGAGGATCGAGCATCACTTCCTCGCCATTTTCATTTTTAAGCTTATCTGTTAATGGATTGAACGCAAGCGAGCCAGCAATGGCGAGAGCAGTAACCATTTCGGGTGATGCTACGAAGCTATGCGTATTTGGATTTCCATCATTACGCTTGGCAAAATTGCGATTGAACGATGTAATAATCGAGTTCTTTTCTTGTTTTTCGACGCCAGGACGTGCCCATTGACCAATACAAGGTCCACAAGCATTTGCAAGGACAAGCCCGCCAATTTTCTCGAAAATTTCGATTAATCCATCTCGCTCGATTGTATAACGAACCATTTCCGAACCAGGGGTTATGGTAAACTCAGATTTTACTTTAAGGCCCTTATCCAAAGCTTGCTTTGCCAAAGAAGCAGCGCGGGTTATATCTTCATAAGAAGAATTGGTACAAGAACCAATCAATCCAACGTCAAGTTTCTCGGGCCAGCCATTTTTCTTTACATTTTCGGCAAGTTTCGAGATTGGATGAGCTAAGTCGGGAGTAAATGGTCCATTGACATGTGGCTCGAGTTCTGACAAATTAATTTCGATGACTTGATCGAAATATTTTTTCGGATTGGCATAAACTTCTTTGTCGCCTGTTAGATAATCAGCAATATTCTGAGCCATATCGGCAACTTCTTCGCGATTAGTAGCCACAAGATAGTCATACATTTTTTGGTCGAAGCCAAAAGTTGAAGTAGTAGCTCCAACTTCAGCCCCCATGTTGCAAATCGTGCCTTTACCAGTGCAAGAAATAGTTTTAGCACCTTCACCGAAGTATTCAATAATCGCACCTGTACCACCTTTAACGGTTAAAATGCCAGATACTTTTAAAATTACATCTTTCGCTGAGGTCCAACCGTTCATTTTTCCAGTAAGTTTTACGCCTATTAACTTAGGAAATTTAAGTTCCCAAGCCATTCCTGCCATAACGTCCACAGCATCGGCGCCGCCGACTCCAATGGCTACCATTGCAAGCCCACCTGCATTGACAGTATGCGAGTCTGTGCCAATCATCATTCCTCCAGGAAATGCGTAATTCTCGAGAACAACCTGATGAATAATCCCTGCACCGGGCTTCCAAAAACCAATACCATACTTATTCGATACCGAAGAAAGAAAATCATATACTTCGCTATTAATTTCTTTTGCAGCGGCAAGGTCTTTGCCTGCACCTACGCGAGCTTGAATTAAATGGTCGCAATGGACGGTCGAAGGCACTGCTGCCTGAGCCCTGCCTGCTTGCATAAATTGCAGCAAAGCCATTTGTGCAGTAGCGTCTTGCATTGCCACCCTGTCCGGTGCAAAATCAACATAATCAACACCACGTTGGAATGCCCGGAGCTTCTCTCCTTCGAAAAGATGTGCATAAAGTATCTTTTCTGCCAATGATAATGGTTTGGTCAATACCTTCTTTGCTTCATCTACTTTCGTGGCAAAATTTGCGTAATGTTTTCTAAGCATTTCGATGTCAAAAATCTCTTTCATTGTAGTTCCTTCTTATTGAAAAAATAGGTAGCTAGTCGAATTTACTCTTTTTTTTAACAATTTTGCACATAATTTTACAAATTAGTAAAAAAAAAGATAATCTGAAAACTTTTTGTCAATTTTGCTATTAAAAATAATATCACTATTTTTTTGTCCATTTTTTTACATAATTTATTGTTTTTCATTTTATCTAAAATATTTTAATTAAAATATCTTATATTTGTATTGCGGATAAGTCAATTAATAAAAATGAGATACAAATGCAAGAAAACGAAAAGGTTTCTTCTCAAGAAAGCCAAAATTTACAAGAACAACTCGACCGTTTAACATCAGAAATCACTGGCTTGCGCCTCCAAATAGACCGTATGCAGACACGCACCAAAGAATTGCAGGACAGCAATAAGAGCCTGCAAGAACAGGTAGATAAGCTGAACAAATCGAAATCTGAACTCGAAGAGCTCCAAAAGCAAAAAGACGACCTTTTTGCTCTTATTATCCATGATATAAAGAATCCCGCTGCCATTATTCAAGGACTGGTCGATTTGTTGTCTTCGTATAATTACAACGCTGTCGACCAGCAAGATATTATTCAGGATATAGCAGAAACTTCAAAAAGAATAGTTTCTTTATCGAAGGAAGTATCTCGCGTTATGGCGCTCGAAGGCACTCAGTTATTGTTATATAAAGAATTGTGCGATATTAACCTCATTCTTGAGGACCAGTGTGCAATAAATTCACCAGCAGCAGAGAGAAAATCTATAAATTTGCTAATGAATTTGAGTGATAATCTTCCTGAAAGTATGATGGACCCACAAAAAATCTCAGAAGTAGTAGATAATATTTTATCGAACGCCATCAAATTTACTCCGAAAGAAGGAAAAGTGCTTGTATCTTCGTCATTTAGAGATGATTATATTGTTGTTGAAGTTAAAGACACCGGTCCAGGTTTATCCGAAGAAGACCTGAGAAAAGCTTTTAAAAAAGGCGTTCGCCTTTCATCACAGCCAACTGGCGGCGAATCTTCTACCGGTCTAGGATTGTGGATAATTAAAAAACTTGTCGAAGCTCACAAAGGACGAGTTTGGGTGAAAAGTGCTGTTGGCAAAGGCTCGACCTTTTGTTTCTCGTTACCTCTTGTTACAAACTAATCAAGAAACTTGAAAAACTTTCACATTCTTCTGCTCTTATTGTATTTTCTTTATTTATCTCTAGTTCCTATGAATTTTTGATAGGATAGCAGACCGATAATGCACAAAATACCGATAGAACTAAACAGCAACCAAAGCTCAGAAGTATATGCCTGTTGGGAAATGATTTGCTTATCTAAACCAATAGTTTGAGCCGCCTCGAGAGCATCATTTATTTTAACATCGGAGGCTAGTTGAAGCTGCGAACCGGCTTCGACGAGTTTCTGTTTGATAAAATTTATCATTGGATAATCAATAAACCGAAGATAGAGGAAAGCGCCCAAATAACCACCGATAAACGAACCAAAAACCCCGTACAAGAAACCAAAGCCCATATAAGTCGCTTTTTTATCGGGTGGGGCTATTAAACCGAGATAAGATATAAACTTTGGATGGGCTGTCATCTCACCAATAGAAAAGATAAAGATGCCGATCAAGAAAATCCAAATGCTTGTGCTTAAGGACAATATTGCCATGCCAATAGTGCCAAAAGATATACCGACAACCATTGTAGGCAATGCCTTTGTTTTGCTTACTATGGACGAAATAAACAATTGCAGTAAAATTATTGTGCCTGCGTTAATAACTGTAACATGCTCGGTATCAAATTTCCAATTTAGCCCTGTAACTCTATTAACAAAATTATTGAGAGGTTCGGCATCAACAAAAGCCTTCATATACCAAAGCACGCTATCGAACATTTGGAAATAAAGTATCCAAAACCACGAATAAATAAAAATGAACAGAATAAATCGCCAATCCATAAAAACGACTGCTATTTTCGAGAAGATTTCTTTCATTATCACACCAAACGGCTCTTTTTTGACTTCTACCCTTGCTGGTTCTTTATAAAAAAAGATTGTTGGGATAAGCATCATGCCTGTACCGATAGCCGAAGCAATAATGACATAACTCCAATCGATTGCTTTTAACATTGGAACTAGTATTAACGGAAAAAGAAAAGCTCCCAGATTGATAGTCCAATAGAAAATCCCAAAGCCAAGTGTAGATGTTCGTTCGTCTGTTACTTTTGCTATCGTGCCTGAAATTATTGGCTTGAATGTGCCTGCACCTAATCCCATAACTACGAGTGAAATAAACACCATAGCATATTGCTCTGTCTGTGATGTAAGAAAATAGCCGGTACCAAGCAGTCCAAAAGCAACCATCAAAGTTTTTCGATAACCCATTCTGTCGGCAATAGCACCAGTCAAAATTGGCAGGAAATAGAGCAAGGGCTGTATAGTGCTTTTTATTATACCGACCTGATCCTTGCCAAATCCAAGCTCCTCGGTCATATATACCGATAGAACGCTCATCATACCATAGTATGAACCTCGCTCAAAAAACTCAAAAATAATTGTAATCCAATAGTTCAGGGGAAAATCTCTAAATGATGCTTTCTTTGTTGTTGCCTCAGCCATAAAATTCCTTTATCCGGTTATTTATACTTTTTTAAATTCTTAGCTTAATAAAGTTATCCAATACAAAGTTAAGGATTTGATTTAAATTATTACAAATTAAATTTTTTTATATGAAATAGCTGAAGTTAAGTGAGTTGAATCACAACTAAAGAGTCTCGTTTCTAATTCTAAGAATATCAAGTATTTTAGACATATCTTCAGGAAGCTCGGTCTCGAAAGATATCTTTTCTTTTAAGATAGGATGTGTGAAGGCAAGGGTTTTGGCGTGCAGCATTTGTCTTTGTGCAATAATAAGGCATTTTTCCACTTTGTTTTTATAATAAGGATTTTGACCTCCGAAAAGAATCGAGCAACCTCCATAGCTGTAATCTCCGAAAACGGGATGGTTTATCCACGAAGAATGGACCCTGATTTGATGTGTTCTCCCTGTTTGTAATTTTAATTTTATAAGGGAAGTATGCTCGTGTCTTTCTAACACTTCAAATTCAGTTATTGATGGTTTCCCACCTTTTTTTACAACAGTAAAGATCTTCCGATCGCGAGTCGAACGCCCTATATTACCTTTTATAATACCTTTATCTTCTTTTGGCAACCCCCAGCAAATAGCATAATAAAAACGCTCAGTGCTACGCTCTTGAAATTGCTTTTGGAGTTGAGTTTGAATATATGGCTCTTTAGATATAACAAGAATCCCTGAAGTATCCTTGTCGAGCCGGTGTACTAAGCCAGGTCGGACTGCCTCGCTGGCAAAAATTGATCCCTCATTTTGCTCGTCATCGTCTTCGTTGTCATTATTATCGACAGCAATCGGCTCTCGGACGCCAAGATGATATAAAACAGCATTTACAAGAGTTTTTGTTCTGTTGCCAAAACCAGGATGAGAGGGCATACCAGCAGGTTTATTAACAACTAATAAATAATCATCTTCGTATAGGATATCAAGTGGTATGTTTTCCGGAATGAGTTCGATTGGTGGTGGTTTTAGAATTATGCAAATTATCTTGTCTCCGGCTTTCGTTTTTTGAGATGGTTTGCATTTCAAACCATTAACAGTTACGTTACCGGTTTCTATTGCACGACTTACCTTAGTCCTTGAACCGTATTTGATATTTCTTGTAATATAAGAATCAATACGCTCGGGCAACTGACCATTAGGAATGACAAATTCATAAATTTTTTCGATGTATTCTGGGTATTGTTCATCGTTGTCGAGTGGTTTTAGCTTATTGTTCATCGCTTAATGGAGCAGCAAACTCAGTAGTTTTTTCATTTTGAACAGGTTTTACTTTGCGATTAAATGCATCGTTTAAAAGTGGGATATGATTATGAAAAATCAGAAGAATAATAACTCCGACAGTTACACACATAGCAGCAATATTAAAGATGGGCCAATGAGTGTAATGCACTCCCATTATTGAACTGTCTGGTATGTCATCTGGCACAAAATCGACTACTCGACCATAATAGAAAGGGCTTTCCCCATAGAAAACCCAATAAAATATTCTATCTATGAGATTGCC